>CALGRI010000528.1 GCA_937880875.1 uncultured Pseudomonadota bacterium | reverse complement strand
GATTGACACCGTATAGACTTAGTGTTAAAATTTTTTATTTGATTTAATAACAACATGAAGTGAATAGGAGTATGCTATGATGGGACTAGGAATGCCGGAACTGATAATTATTCTTGTAATTATCCTTATTATATTCGGCGCAGGAAAACTTCCTGAAATCGGTGCGGGTTTGGGCAAAGGAATTAAAAATTTCAAAAAAGCCACCAGCGATCCTAAGATCGTGGACAAAGAAGACGAGCCTGAAAAAATTGAAAAAGACTGAAAAAAAATAATTATTTTATCATACATTGCAGCCGCCTTTGGATAGAAGACTGGCTGCAACAAACCTTTCCTATTCGTTCCTACCTTTATATTATTGGAATCATCCTTCCTGGTTTTTGGTACCCGTTTGCCAAATTACAAAAACGAAATTTATTTTATATATTTTATAACATTTTTGTGATAACATTTTTGTATTTGGTTATTTTTATCCCATATTTTTGGCAACAAATGTTGGAGACCAAGTCAGGCTTGCTCTGGCACGCCCATTGCTTATATTTATAAACCAAAAAGTAATAATAAAACCATGGATAAAAAAAATACAGACATATTCATCAAAAAACGAGAGGCACTGATAGGGCAATTCCTTAGTGGGGATGAACCTGAGTTTCTTGAAAAACACGCATTTGTTCTGGATGAATACTTTTTTACCGTATTTGAAAAAAGTATTACTGCAAGGAAAATGACAATGGCAGGAACCCCCTTTGCAATCATTGCTTTGGGAGGGTATGGCAGACAAGAACACTGTATTCATTCTGATATTGACCTTTTAATCTTGTTTGAAAAAATAGTTCCCCCTGAAGTTGAAGCCTTTTTACAGGAATTGCTTTACCCTCTGTGGGATGGCCGGTTTGAAGTTGGATATGCGGTTAGAAATGTCAACGAGTGTCTTGAAATGGCCTTTGACCGGTTTGATATTTTAACCACCATACTGGATGCCAGATTCATTTGTGGCGCATCATTGATTTATACATCTTTTATGGAAAAATTCAGATCAGATCTGGCTGCCAAACACCTGAAACATACCCTGAACTATCTGTATGAGCATGGTGAAAAAAGACATTTTGACTTTGGTGATTCAACCTATCTCATTGCTCCGGATTTAAAGTCTGGATTCGGCGGACTCCGGGATTACCACACCCTTTTATGGTATGCAAAAATAAAATCCGGCATTAAGACAAGAAGAGATCTGGAATATTATGGATTTCTTTCCCATTTTGAATACTCATCCCTGACAGAGTCTTTAACCGATATTTGGAAAATTAGAAATTTTCTACATTTCATCACAAAAAGAAAATGCGACACTCTTTATTTTGAATACCAGACTGAGCTGGCAGGTCTTTTGGGTTACCGTTTCAAAAACCTGCAGCCCGATGTTGAACGCTTTTTAGGTGACCTCCATAAAAGGTTGGATTTTTTAAAACAAATTAACCAGATTGCTTTTGAAGATATCCTTGGAAATACCCGAATTGGAAAAGTAACCACTGAATCTATCCCCACAAAAACAGATGGGCTTGTGATTAAAAACAGAAGACTTTATTTTATCAACACAGTGGTTATTTTGCAAAAACCAGATCTTTTATTAAAGATTTTTCTTGAAAGCGGACTTAGAAAAATACCCTTATCCATTGAAGCCAGAAGAATTGTCAGTGAATTCTTACATCTTGTAGATGATGAAATTAAAAATAACATTGACTGCATTAAAATATTTAAAAAAATCATGTCCCAGTCCTACTGGGAATTCAATGTCCTGAACGTTATGCTGGGAACCGGCATCCTGGAAAAATTAATCCCGGAATTTTCCGCCCTTGTGAACAAGATTCAATATAACCATTATCATTTGTTTCCAGTGGATAAACACTCCATTAGATGTGTTCAGATCATTAACAGTTTTAAAGACTATAGGGGATCGGCCACAAAATCCCTTTATTATTCTGTTTTCAAGGAAGTGAGAAATAAAAACCTTCTGTTTTTTACAGCCCTGCTACATGATATCGGTAAATCAGATCCAGCAAAAGAACATTCAAAGACGGGCGCAAAGATAGCAAAACCCATTTTTGAAAGGTTCGGGTTTAATTCAACAGAAGTCAAAGATGCTGTTTTTTTAATTGAAAATCATCTCATCCTTATAAAGACGGCAACCCGAAGAGATATATCAGACGAAGAAACCGCTGTATACATGGCCCATAAAATAGGCAAAATCAGATTGTTAAGAATGCTCTATCTCTTGACTGTGGCAGATTCCCAGGCAACAGGGCCCAAGGCTTGGAATGACTGGACTGAAAACCTTTTAAAAGATCTTTTTTTAAAAACCATGGGTGTTTTTAAAAAAGGAGAACTGGCATCTAAAAAAACCCAACGCCTCATCGATAAAAGGAAAAAAAATGTTCTGGAACTGTTGAAAGAAAGGTGGCCGGAGGTCGAAATAAACAAACAGCTTGAATCCATGCCAAAAAGATATCTGGCCAATGTGCCGGCACAAAGTATTGTCAGCCACATAAAATTGTACAGGAATCTTAAGGGCAAAGATTTTATCTGGCAGATATCAAAGGAGAATGACTCGGATATTCGTACTATATCCATTTGCGGAAAGGACAAGCCAGGGTTTTATTCAAAAATTGCAGGGGTTTTCTTTTTAAATAATTTGGATATCGTTGCTTCCCAGGCCTACTCTTTTGGGGAAGAACATGTGATGGATATTTTCAAGGTCAAGCCACCAAAAGACAGAATCTTTGAAAAAGAAAAATGGGAAAAAGCGCAAGAAGATCTTGTCCATGCCATTAACGACGATCATTTTCTGGATAATGCTCTGGATAAAATACCACAGGAAATACAGGTCTCATCCGGCAAAAATCCCAAGCCCAATACCATCCGGATCGATAATGAAATATCCAGTTTTTTTACCATCATTGAAGTATTTACCTATGACTTTCCCGGGCTATTATTTTCCATTACCAATGCATTGTATAGAAGTCATACTAATGTCAATGTGGCCATGGTGGCTACAAAAGTGGACCAGGTAGTGGATGTATTTTATGTAAAAAGCCTTGCAAATGATGCAAAAATTGAAAGCGAACAAGAACTGGCACTGATAAAAAAAGCAATTTTAGAAAGTCTTCCACATATTACTGCAAAGGAGATGAATAATGAAAAAAGTTGAAGCAATCATAAAACCATTTAAACTGGATGATGTAAAAGAAGCCTTAAGTGAGATTGGAATCTATGGGATGACTGTTACTGAAGTTAATGGGTATGGCCGGCAAAAGGGACACAAGGAAATTTACAGGGGCGCAGAATATGTTGTGGACTTTGTACCCAAAATAAAAGTTGAAATCGTTGTCAGCGATGAAAGAGTAGACGAAACTATCGAAACTGTCAGAAACGCTGCCAATAGTGGAAAAATAGGAGATGGAAAAATTTTTATTTCACCTGTTGAACAGGTCATCCGGGTAAGAACCGGTGAAACTGGAATAGAAGCACTTTAATATATATGTATAACCCTAATAAAAAGAGGAAAAAAATGACACCTAAAGATGTAATCGCAATGATCAAAGAAAATAATATAAAGGTTGTTGATATTCGGTACATGGATTTTATCGGCACATGGCAGCATTTTTCAGTCCCGATTTGTGAGTTTGGAGAAACCGCATTTGAAGACGGGTTTGGCTTTGACGGATCAAGCATGAGGGCATGGCAGAACATTGATAATTCTGATATGCTTGTTATCCCTGAAGCCGGAACTGCTAAAATTGACCCTTTTTTCAAAGTTCCAACCCTTGCCATCATAGGGAATATTCATAATCCCATTACCATGGAAGCCTATAGCCGTGACCCAAGAGGTATTGCTAAAAAAGTTGAACAATATTTTAAAAGCACAGGTCTTGGAGATACCATCTATGTCGGACCTGAACCTGAATTTTTTATCTTCAGCAATATCCGGTATTCTTCAGAACCCAATGCATCCTTTTTCGAAATTGATTCTGACGAAGCACATTGGAACTCCGGTGCAGATGAAATGCCAAACCTTGGATACAAAATCCGACCAAAACAAGGATATTTTCCACTTCCTCCTAATGACAAATACCAGGATATGAGGACAGAGATGATGCTGACATTGGAAGACCTCGGGATTGCCATGGAATGCCAGCATCATGAGGTCGGTGCAGCCGGTCAGTCTGAAATCGATCTTCGATTTGATTCCCTGTTAAACATGGGAGACAGTCTTGCATGGTTCAAATATGTCCTTAAAAATGTTGCTGCTAAATATAATCATACCGTCACATTCATGCCTAAGCCATTGTATGGTGACAATGGAACGGGAATGCACACTCATATGAGTTTCTGGAAAGACGGGGTTCCTTTGTTTGCAGGTAACAAATATGCCGGCATGTCCCAGGACGCGCTTTACGCTATCGGCGGAATTATGAAACATTGCAAAGCTCTTTGTGCTATAACGAATCCCACTACCAACTCCTATAAAAGATTGGTACCTGGCTTTGAAGCGCCCATTAACCTTGCATATTCGAGCCGGAACAGAAGCGCTGCCATCCGCCTGCCCATGTATTCAGGATCACCTAAGGCAAAGCGGATTGAATTCCGGACCCCTGATCCCTCATGCAATGGGTACATGGCTTTTGCAGCCATTGCAATGGCCATGATTGATGGTATTCAGAATAAAATTGATCCGGGTGATCCAATGGATAAAAATATTTATGATCTTCCACCGGAAGAACTTGCAGAAATGGAATCTGCACCCGGTTCTTTGGAGGAAGCGTTGAATGCCCTTAAAGAAGACCATGATTTTCTGCTGAAAGGGGATGTATTTACCAAAGACGTCATTGACTACTGGATTGACTATAAAATGGAAAATGATGTCAAACCGGTTAGAAGTCGTCCTCACCCCCATGAATTTTATCTTTACTACGACATTTAACTCCTGCTAAAATATCCATGACAAAAAACATCCGGTCATTGAAATTGTTGGTGACCGGGTGTTTTCTTTAAAGTCCCCAGTGTGATTATTTTTCTTTTGATTTTTTTAATGCAATCTGAAAAAAAATAGGCTATAAGAATAAAAAATTGTAACCCTATGGGGATTTTACAATTTTGCGATATTTTGTCCAGGGTTGAAAAATAAAAAGGGGGCAGGCAAAAAATCATGGAAATGAAGTTGTCATCATCACACATCCGGCTTAAGATTTTTTTGATTTTTACCATTTTTTTAATCCTGTCTTCTCCTCTATCAGGCCAGGAAGCCGTGAAAGGCAATGAGTTTGATAAACTAATCCAGCGACTTATCCATGATGGATTTGAAAAAGAAACAATAGAATCGCTATTTTCCAATAAAAGTGTTTTTTTTACTCCCAAAGGTGTCTCCTCTTTTTTTATCCATACTGAGTCAAGCCTTAACTATGACCAGTTCACATCAGAAAAATCGATTGCCGCCGCACTTAAATATATAGATACATATAAGGATGAACTTAACCAGGCACAAAAAATATACGGTGTTGATAAAACCATTATCACTGCAATTTTGCTTGTTGAAACACGGCTTGGAACATACCTTGGACCACACATAGTTATTAACACCCTTTCCACCATGGCTGCTTTGACAGATGAAGTATTGAGAGAACGGATCTGGGACTCCATACCTGACAAGAAAAAACCGAATAAAGAGGCTTTTATAAAAAAGGTTGAGAGTCGATCAAAATGGGGATATAAAGAACTTAAGGCTCTCATCAAATATACCAAACAAGAGGGACTTGCCCCTGAAACCCTCAAAGGATCATATGCAGGCGCCATGGGGATTTCTCAATTCATGCCTTCCAATGCTCTCACGCTTGCCAAAGATGGGAATAATGATGGCAAAATAGATCTTTTTACCCATGCAGATGCTATTTCCAGTGTGGCCAACTACCTGAAACATCATGGCTGGGAACCGGGGATTGCAAGACAAAAACAGCATGAGGTCCTTTTCAGGTACAACCACAGCAATTACTATGTGGATACGCTGTTAAAAATTTCAGACAAGTTAAAAGGGTAAGGCTTCCTGTATGGACCAAACCGTTTTATATGTCCTGCTTGTTTCAGCCATCTCCTTTGGATTGACCATGCTGGCCTTAACCGATATCATCCTTAAGGATTTCGGATCAACAAAAGCTAAAATCATCTGGCACTTTATTGCCATTGTTCCCATCATAGGCTGGCTGATCTATCTTATCTTTGGTTTTAAAAAAGGACAAAGAAACAAGCCTGCATAAGACGGCAATTTTATTTGACAATTTACAGGCTTTAATATAAGTATAGGTACTTTTTTAAGGTCCCATCGTCTAGCGGTTAGGACGCTGGCCTCTCACGCCGGAAACCGGGGTTCGATTCCCCGTGGGATCACCAATAATAATACCAGGGGTTTTAGCAATTTATTAAAACCTTTTTTATTTTAAATCTTGAAAAACTTCTTCTTTGGTGTAATAAAATTCATGGTAAACGAATTGCTTCATTTTAGATAACCTGAAAAAGGAGACTTCATGTATCTATCTGAAGAGAAGCGGGCAAAAATTAAAAGCTATAAGATGTTCAAAGACTGGTTCGAGATCATTTGTTCAGATATGACCATGATCCTGCTTCCAAGGCTGATTACCTATACATGGCAACGGGAAATAATTCATGCTAAAAAATTCTTTTCAACACATACCTGGAATTGGAGAAAAAACAGAAAGACAATTGTGGGACTCTGGAATAATTGACTGGAATTGTTTTTCCAAAACCGGACAAATTAATCTGTCTCCAAAAAGAATTGAAACTATTACAGATTATATAGAAAGATCCAAAAAAAATCTTCAAATGAATAACCCAGGATTTTTTTCTGCTTTACTGTCGGCAGCACAGCATTGGCGCATTTTTTCAGAATTCAGAAGCTCAACTGCTTATATTGATATAGAGACAACAGGTTTACAAATGTGGGGTTGTGAAATTACAACCATTGCGTTGTACGATGGTAGTTCTGTCAAATATTATGTCAAAGGGCAGAATCTGGATGACTTCATTGATGATATTGAAAAATATAATGTTATTGTTACTTATAATGGGAAAATCTTTGATGTCCCCTTTATTGAGAAGCATTTCAGGACAAAGTTTAACCATGCCCACATTGATTTAAGGTATGTTTTAAAGGCCCTGGGGTATTCAGGTGGATTAAAGAAATGTGAAAAAGCCATGGGAATTGACAGAGGAGATCTGGATGGGGTTGATGGTTATTTTGCAGTCCTGCTCTGGCTTGATTACCAGCAGAATCAAAATGAAAAGGCGCTTGAAACCTTGCTTGCTTACAATATTGAGGATGTAGTCAATCTGGAGAGCCTGATGGTCATGGCTTACAATATGAGGATAGAGACCACTCCTTTTCCAGACACATACCAGTTGCCCATGCCACAGGCTCCAAAGATACCATTCAAACCTGATTCTGAAACTATTAATCGAATAAGATATCAAGCCTTTTCTTCACCTGACCCATATCAGTATAGGCGATAGAAAATGGAATGCGCTGACAGACTGGGGTCTAAATTGAATGGGGATAAAGATTGGCTGGTATATTTATTAAAATGCGCTGACCATTCTTTGTATTGTGGTGTCACCAAAGATCTTGAGGCCCGCCTTTTTAAACATAATGAAGGTATAGCTTCAAAATATACAAGATCCAGACTCCCGGTAGAATTAGTTGCTACCAGGAAAGATCTTACAAAAACTGAAGCTTTTAAACTTGAATACCAGATTAAAAAACTTCCAGCCGGGCGGAAAATTTCAGCTTTGAAGAATTTGAATTTGGAGAAATGTTGAAAATAGTTTATGAGATCAAGCTTAATGGTCTGGAATATCTTTTTACCAATAATTCTCTTATGAATAAGAAAAACAATTAATGAAAATCAAATACAATTCACCAGTAATTCTGACTTATACCATGCTTTCAATAAGTGTTTTGGCATTTTGCAGTAACACATTTCTGGCAAAATATTTTTCTTCCCCGTCTAACTTATCTTTTTTTGACCCTTATTTTTATATCAGATTGGTTTCATATATAGCAGGGCATGGGGACTGGACTCATCTTATAGGAAATCTGATGATAATCCTTCTTGTTGGACCATTGCTTGAAGAAAAATATGGATCAGGTAAGCTTTTGGAAATGATTTTAATTACAGCTATTGCCACGGGATTATTAAACGCCTTTTTATTTTCAAACTCCCTGATAGGTGGAAGTGGTATAGCGTTCATGCTGATTCTACTTGGCTCATTTTCAAATATTCGATCAAAGGAAATACCTCTTACATTTATAATAATTGCTGTCCTTTTTATTGGAGGTGAAGTGATTTCAACCCTGAAAATTGATCAAATTTCACAATTCAGCCATCTTGCCGGTGGGTTTATCGGGGCGGGTTATGGATTCATTAGAAATAAAAAGAAATAGGGCCTGTTTTTATAATTGAAAAATGCCCATAAATCTTTTGCCAGACTATGACGGGCAGCTTGAATGAAAAGGCGTTATTTTTTAAATGTTATGGCGGCATCTTTAGGAAGCGCCAAGCCAACACTGACTTCCAATGCCTTTAAAATACCCGATATCACAGGACATGACACATGGGGAATCGTTTTCATGGAAACATCCAGTACCTGGGAATTAAGGGTACCTGTTTTTTTATCTTTAAATAGTTCTGTCATTATGTTCAGTTCTTTTCCCCCCAGGATATCATTTACTTTTTTCCAGTTTGGGCACTGGGTTTCTAACTGGAAAGAGGCTTTGTAACCGGTTTTATCTTCAGCATGAACCATTGTGGTGAATCCACAGATACCACCTGTTATTTCAACGTTGACCATTTTGTTATAATCCTTATGTTTTTTAAATTGTTTCTTTA
>CALGRI010000527.1 GCA_937880875.1 uncultured Pseudomonadota bacterium | reverse complement strand
GTCTGGGACGGTTCCTTGCTGAACGCACAGATAAAGTCGAGTTCCTGTTCTGATTTTACAACACGTTTTATGATATTGACAGCTGTATCACTCACCTGGAAGGGAAACATTCCCTGTCTACAGACAACTTTGGTAGCCTTTCTGTATTTTTCATTCAATGCATGCCGGGTCGTCATTTTATTATCCTCGTTGGCCTTGTTGATGGTTTTTTTGATTTTAGCCTGCATTATACTTATACTATCAGGAGGCATTTTGTAAGCGGGAAAAATCGGTTTTATTATTTTTTTTAACTTTACACTTTGGCTGGTAAAGGGTAGTACAGGATGCAGAGAAAAACATAAGGATTCAGGAGAATAAAAATGACAGATCCGATGGATGATAATGCCAATGATAATAAAGGCGAAAATGCTGAAGAAATGAGCTTTGCAGAACTTTTTGAATCATATGATACAAAAATAGGCAACGAGCTAAACCAGGGGGATAAGGTCGAGGGTGAGATTATCTCCATTGGCGATAAAAGGGTATATATTGATACAGGGACCAAGAGCGACGGTGTAGTTGAAAAGATAGAACTTTTGGATGAAAAAGGTGAATTCCTGTATAAAATTGGCGATAAAATTAATCTTTATGTGGTCTCCTTAAGTGAGAGTGAAATAATATTATCCAAAGCACTTTCCGGGGCTGGAAAAGCAACCATGCTCGATGATGCCTCCCGGAGCGGAACGCCTGTTGAAGGTAAAGTCATTGGTGTGATTAAAGGCGGGTTCAATGTGGACATAATGGGGAAACGAGCTTTTTGTCCTGTAAGTCAGATGGATGTTAAATATGTGGAAAATCAGGAAGAATATGTGGGACAGACGCATCATTTTTTGATTACCAGGTTTGAAGAGGGTGGAAGAAATATTGTTGTATCCAGGCGGGATTTGCTGAATGAAGAGATAAAAGAAAAACTAAAAGCCTACTTTGAGAAAGTAAAACAAGGAGATATTGTTCAGGGTATTGTCACAAGGCTGATGTCCTATGGTGCCTTTGTTGAATTGATTCCCGGGGTTGAGGGAATGGTTCATATTTCCGAGATGTCCTGGGCCCGTATTGAAAAGGCGGAAGAGGTACTTCAACCGGGAGATATGGTGAGTGTGAAGGTGTTAAACATAGAAACCTCAGGCAAGGCCGATACCTTTAAGATTTCTTTGTCAATGAAACAGATATCATCCAATCCCTGGGACAGCATGGAAGGTACTTTTAATACGGGAGATCAGGTGTCTGGAAAAGTCGTCAGACTGACGTCTTTCGGTGCCTTTGTGGAAATAGTGCCCGGTGTGGACGGCCTGGTTCATATAAGCGAGATGAGTCATACCAGAAGAGTACTCAAACCCGATGATGTGGTCCAGGTGGGAGACTACGTCCAGGTGGTGATAAAATCCATTGATATGGACAGCAAGAGAATTTCATTGAGTATTAAGGATGCCCTGGGTGACCCATGGACGGGTGCTTCAGCAAAATATGGCCTTGGTTTAATTGTAGAAGGGCGCCTGGAGAAAAAAGAAAAATTCGGTCTTTTCATAAATCTTGAGCCCGGGGTGACAGGGTTGATGCCATCTTCCAATATCAGCAATGCTGCAAACGCCTCGGATTTTGAAAAATTAAAACCAGGGAGTTCAGTCCAGGTTATGATCCAGGAGGTTGACGAGGAAAAAAGAAGAATCACACTGACATCGCCTGATCAAAAAGAGGGCGATGATTGGAAACAATTTGTAAGCAGCAAAAAATCAACACCAAATGGAACCATGGAAAGCCTTTTTCTTGAGGCAATGAAAAAGAAAAAATAGCTGTCAGGAATATTTTTTAATAAAATTACCAATTTGTTTAATGGCCTGTCTTCCCTGGGAAAGATATTTGGCAAAATAGTGCCATACATGGAACATGTCTTTCCAGATTTCCAATTGGACCTCTGCGCCAGAGGTTTTTAAATTTTCTGCAAGGATTTTTGAGTCATCAATTAAGACTTCTTGCTCACCCGTTTGAATCAAAAGGGGAGTGATTCCTGAAAAATCATTGTTAACAGGAGATATCAGGGGAGAAGACAAGTCCTGGTCAGTATAAAGGCGAGCGATTTTTTTCAAAATACTTTGACTGAGCATGGGGTCTTTGCCCTGGTTTTCAATATAGGATTTATTTTTGCATTCCAGATCAATCCAGGGCGAAATCAAGGCAGTGCATATGGGTAAAGGACGGCCATCTGTCAGAAGTTCCGATAAAAGGGCAAGGCCAAGGCCTGCTCCTGCCGAATCTGCAACAAGGCTTATTTTATGAGGATAATGGAAATTGTCCACAAGCCATTGATACACTGTTCTGACATCCATAAGCCCTTTTGGAAAGGGATGTTCCGGGGCCAGCCCATAGTTGAAAATCAAAACCTTTGCATCAGAAGCAATGGCGATTCTTGATGCAAGATCCCGGTGGGAATTTATGGAGCCGGCAATATATCCGCCGCCATGGATATACATGATGATTCGTTTTTCATTATAATTTAAAGGCACAAGCCATTGGGCTTCAATGGATTTGATATGAAAGGATTCAAGTTTAATGGATTTATCCGGTTTAAAAACAAGGGCAGTTTTTTCAAGAAGGTTTCTAAATGATTTGATACCAATAGATTCAAAGGAGGGCTGTGATTTTAAATGCCTTAAAATAGCTAATAATATATGTGAATTTTTTTTGTTCATAAAAAACCTTATTGTTTATCCGTTTAAAAACAGGTATCACAGTTTGACGTTAAACCAAATATTTTTTATGGAAAATAGATGAAAACAGGGGGAAAATTATTTATAACTGATTTTGACGGAACCTTATTAAAAGATGATAAGACCATTTCTCAAGAAGATATCAGAACCCTTGAAATATTAAGACAGAAAAAAATCCTTACTGCCATTGCAACGGGACGGTCTGTATATTCTTTTGAAAAGGCTTTAAAGAATATTGGCATGGCAGATGATTTTTTGCCCATTGATTACGTCATGTTTTCTACGGGCGCCGGCATCATGGAATTTCCAGGGGGCAGGGTGATATATCAAAAAGACTTGCCCTCTTATGATATTAGAAAAATCACGGACTACCTGGACCATGAAAAATTTGACTATATGGTACATAAATCCATACCTGACACCCAATATTTTTTATATAAATCCCATGGAAAAGACAACCCTGATTTTTATGCCAGGCTGGCCCTTTACAAAGAATATGCATTGCCGCTTAATGACGGGCATTGCCATGAAGACCCGGCCACTGAAATTTTGGCCATTATACCGGGCAGGGTAAATATGGATTCCCTGGAAATGATAAAAAAGGATTTATCCGGCTTCAGTGTCATCCATGCTACATCCCCGCTTGATCATAAGTCATCCTGGATAGAGATCTTCCACAAAAATGTCTCCAAAAGCAAGGCAGCCTCCTGGCTTATTAAGAGACTTGGCTTAAGCCGCCAAAACGTTATTTCAGTGGGAAATGATTATAATGACCAGGATCTTCTGGTCTGGTCAGGAAAAGGATTTGTCGTGGAAAATGCGCCTGCCTGCATGAGGCAGGTATTTAATATGGTGCCTTCCAATAACCTGTGCGGTGTGTCAGAAGCTGTGAAAAAGGCAGGTTGGATATGATTTGTTCAGACAGGGATCATATCCTTTAAATCAGTAAGGACCTCAAATGAAATAAATTGAGCAGAAATAGCGCAGGATTTTGGTTCATCTACAAGGCGCATCAAATGTTTAATACTATACGTATTAGGCCTTTGGTGCAACACAGTAGATGGAGCAAAAGACAAGCAATTTCGTTCAAGTTATAAAATTTGTGGTTCTAAGAACACCATCAAAGAGCTGAAACTAATTTTTTCATATCCCTGACGGCCTGTTCCATACCTGTCAGTATCGATCTTGCAACAATACTGTGTCCAATACTGAATTCCTTGATTTCAGAAAGTCCTTTAAAAGCCTTAATCGAATTGTAGCAGATGCCATGACCTGCGTTTACCTCAAGATTAAGTTTGGTTCCGATTTTGGCTGCATCAACGATTTTTGAAAATTCTTTTTGTTTTTGGGCAATTGTTGTAGCATCGCAAAAAGCACCCGTATGGATTTCTATCATGTCTGCATCAATTTTATGGGCAATTTTTATCTGGTCAAGATCCGGGTCAATAAAAATACAGACATCAATTCCGGCATTTTTTAAGGTTGAGACGGTTTCCTGGATATGGTTTTTATGGTTGATCAGGTCCAGTCCCCCTTCTGTGCTTATCTCTTCTTTTGTCTCAGGGACAAGTGTGACAATGTCAGGCTTGATATCCAATGCAATCCCTAACATTTCATTGGAAGCAGCCATTTCCAGGATAAGTTTGGTTTGTACGATTTTTCTTAAGAGCCTGACATCTCTTTCGTTAATATGGCGGCGGTCTCCCCTTAAATGAACGACGATTCCGTCTGCCCCTGCTGTCTCGGCAGCAATGGCTGCTGCAACTGGTTCTGGATAGGTGACTCCCCGGGCTTGTCTTAAAGTTGCCACATGATCTACATTTACAGCAAGTTGAGCCATTTGATTATTCCCTCCATCTTTTAAAATATATTCAAATCTTTATTAGGTTCCAGTTTTCTCAATAACTCAAGACCTTTTGTTTCCATTTTTATGGCATCAGACTGACTTGTTTCATGATCAAACCCCATCAAATGCAGGATGCCATGGATCAGAAGCTGGGACATCCTTTCCAAAAAGGTTATGTTTGCATCATCTGCTTCTTTTTGAGCAGTTTCACAAGAAATGACAACATCTCCCAGAAGACCAGGTGTTATATCTGTAAATTGACCTTCCTGCATTGGGAATGCCAGAACATTTGTAGGCTTGTCAATTCCCCTGTATGTCTTGTTGAGTTCTTGAATTTGATTATCGTCCGTCATTACCAGGGATATTTCATGGGCATCACAACCCAAGGCGTTTAAGATCTGTTTTGTCTTTTGCCGGATGGTTGCCGTTGATATTTTCTTTTTTTGCTGATTGTCGATCAGTATCTTTAGATGTTCCATTTTTTTCTTTTTTCTTTTCCTGATTTTTCCCTGGGGATTTGTCCGGGTATTCTATCCGGCTGTGATAAATACTGGTTAAAATATTATTGAAACTTTTTGCAATCTGGTGGAGGTCTTTTAAGGTAAGTTCACATTCCTCCAATTGCCCGTCTGCAAAAATATCATTAATCAATTCTTTCACACGGCCCTGGATTCTTGCAGGAGTGGGCCGTTCCATCGCACGAACAGCCGCTTCTACAACATCTGCCAGCATAACAATACCGGCTTCCCTGGTTTGAGGTTTGGGGCCTGGATATCTGAAATCATCTTCTTTTACCATGTCATTGCCACTGTTCAAGCTTTTTTGATAAAAATATTTAATCAAAGATGTGCCGTGATGTTGAACAATTCCTTCAATAATTTCTTTTCCCAGTTTATATTCTTTTGCAAGGCCAATGCCCTTTTTTACATGGCCTATTAAAACAAGAGCTGACATGGAAGGGGAGAGCTTGTCATGCCTGTTTTTTCCATCTGCCTGATTTTCAATAAAATATAATTTTTTATCCAGTTTTCCAATGTCATGGTAATATCCCATTACTTTTGCCTTAAGGCTGCTGACATCTATTGCAGATGCAGCCGCTTCCGCCAAAGTGGCAACAATGACACTGTGATTATACGTTCCAGGGGCTTCAATCATCAGTTTTTTAATCAGGGGCTGATCAAGATTTGAAAGTTCCAGCAGCTTTGAGTCTGTTGTATAGTCAAAGAGAACTTCAATAAGCGGGGCAAATCCAATGGTCAGGATAGCAGAAAAAATACCTCCGCAAAAAGCCATGGCCATTTCTTTTGTGATAATAATAACATCGGGCTGGGCAAGGGAATAGAATCCAATGGAAAGGGCCAGGACCCCATTGAAGATCGCGAGCTTGAAACCGGCAATGATAAAATTTTTCCTTACCTGCCGCGCTTTGATCCAATAGGCAGCAGTAATACTCGATAAAAAGAAAAATACAAAAACTTCAAAACTGCCTGAAAATACAAGGCTTGTCAGTATGGAGAGAATAATGGTGAAAAAAACGGCAATATCAAACCCCAAAAACAAACAGGTCAGCATGGCAGCGGAAGGGATGGGAATGATCATGAAAAATGCCAGAGAGGAAATATCCCATGTGGCATCAGGATTTGCCGACTGGGCAATATAGGTTGAAAATTTGGCAAAGGTCAGATAAAGGACAAGCCCCAATGCCAGAAAAAAAATGTGTTTATTGTGGGCGGTTCGTAATTTTTTGTGATCCTTTAAAAACAGTAGGTAAACAACCAGGATGGTAAAAAAAGTGATAAGGGCAATCCCCGTGCTGGAAATAAAAATATTCTTTTCTTTTACCTGTTCCTGGAGGGCCAGAAGTTTTACCAATTGTACCTTATCTACCCGTTCGCCTTCCCTTAAAATCATTTCTCCGGTTTTGATCTGATATAAAATGGGTTTGATCTGGGCTTCTGTTTCCTTAATTCTTTTTTCAGTCTCATTTTTATTTAAAGTGATATTGGGTTGCAGTAAACTCTGGCACAGATCAACGATGAGGTTGGAAAGATTATAATTGATATCTTTTAACAAAGGTTGACCTTCGATACGCACCATGGCTTTTGCCTGATCCGTACCATAAAAGATTTTTAAATTATTGATTATTCCCTCTTCGTTGGAACCAATGGTTTGAAGAATAATTCCCTTGTGTGATTCCTTTAGTAAAACCTCTTTATTGGCCACAATTCCATTGGTAAGGATTTTTTCAATAATGGTTTTAATTTTTTGCACCGTGTCAGAAGAGAATTGATCCTTGTATAAAATAGAATAAGCTCCCTTGCTTATTTCAATTCCCAGTTTTTCTTCAAATTCAGGCTTGGTATCCAATACAATGTCAAATGTCGGCTCTGGTTCCGGGTTTTGCTCATTTGTTTTTTTAAACAAGGCCTGGGGGATTTTCATGGCAGCATCAATACTGGAAGATATTTTTTCTATGAGGTTGGCATCAAAATCATAAATATTTTTAACAGATTCTTTGACCTCATCCTTTTTAAGATTAGTGGCTTCTTTATCTTCTACAAAGAAATTTTTCGGTGCTTTGATATCCCTTTGAGCCACATCCCCGAGACTGTAAGAATAGGATGTTTGAGTCTGTCTGGGATGGTGGGTAATGGTAAACAGGACGGTGATAACAATCAGCATGAGCCACAACACATAAGGGGTTGTCTGAAGGAATTCTTTGGCCCGTTTTATGTTATTTTCGTTTTTTTTCATAAGCATCTATAATTTTTGATACAAGTTGATGGCGGACAACATCATCCTTTGAAAAATAAATAAATTCAATCCCTTTTATGTTGGTTAAGATGTTTTTGGCTTCAATCAGACCGGATTTTTTCCCCGTTGGCAGGTCTATTTGCGTAATATCCCCCGTGACAATGGCTTTTGACCCATACCCGATTCGTGTTAAAAACATTTTCATTTGCGCTGATGTCGTATTCTGCGCTTCATCCAGGATGATAAAAGCATTATTTAATGTTCTGCCCCGCATAAAGGCAAGAGGAGCGATTTCAATGGCATCCTGTTCAATGAGTGTTTTGGCTTTTTCAAAGTCCATCATATCATAAAGCGCATCATATAAAGGCCGCAGGTATGGGTTGATTTTCTGGGCCAGGTCTCCGGGTAAAAAACCCAAAGCCTCTCCTGCTTCAACGGCAGGTCTTGTCAATATAATTTTTTTTACGTCCCCTCTTGAGAATGCAGCCATTGCCATGGCCATGGCAAGATAGGTTTTTCCTGTCCCGGCAGGGCCAATGGAAATAAGAATGTCATTCTTTTGGATTGCCAGGACATATTTTTGCTGGGAAGGATTCCGGGGGGTGATGGGTTTATTTTTTATGGTTTTAAATATAGTGGTTGAAAAGATATCTTTTAAATGGGAGTCGTTATTGTTTTTTATGGTATTGATTGCTGCATCAATATCAGCTTCCCCAAGGGAAAAATTATCTTCTAAAAGAAGATAAAGCTGGTTGATCAGTTTTTCAGCAAGATCTACATCCTGAGAATTGCCGTTAATTAATAATGAATTACCCCGGGTGTCAATCTCAACTTTAAACGCCTCACAAATTTTGACCAGGTTGTGGTTGTGATGGCCAAAAAGCTCCCGGGTAAGAGTCAGGTTTTGAAACGTCAAGTTTTTCATGGCCTATAGGGTGCATTTTATTTGCTTAAAGGTCAATAAAAAACTTGACTAAAAAACATGTTAGTTGGTATTGAAGGCCACGGTTAACCAAAGCGAAAAGGGGGAATATGAATGCTTTTGACATCGCTATAATTGTTATTATATCCTTTTGTTTGATACGGGGTATATTTAACGGGCTAGTAGGGGAGGTATCCGGAATCATCGGAGTTTTTACAGGGTTTTACTGTGCCTATACATACTATCCACTGATAGCGGTCTATGCTGAAAAATTTATTAAAACTTCTGATACCAGAAATCTTATTTCTTTTTTTATTTTATTTTGTTCTATTTTAATCATTGTTAATCTTATTTCTCTATTGATTCGTAAAGTTTTAAAGCTTGTTTTTTTAGGCTGGGTTGACAGGGGTCTTGGTCTTTTTTTGGGTGCGGGCAAAGGTATATTGGTGGGTTCCGTACTTTTTATTATGATCACAACGTTTTTGCCAAAGGGCGCAGGCATTTTAGCGGATTCAAAATTTTCTCCCTATGTTGCACAAGTATCCAAAGCCATGACCGTTTTTGTTTCTAAAAATACCAAAAAAGAGTTTCTAAAACATCTGGAAGGAATTCAAAAAACTTGGAAACTTTAGAGACGCTGTTTGCCATTGTCCGAACATTAAGAAGTGAAAACGGGTGTGCCTGGGACAGAAAGCAGACACCTGAAACCATGTGGAAATGCCTTGCAGAAGAAACGTATGAACTGGAAGAGGCCATCGCCAAACAAGACATGCAACATGTTTGCGAGGAATTGGGAGATGTTTTGTTTCAGCTTGTTTTCATTTTAGAGATTTTCCAGGAAAGACAAGCCTTTACACTTTCAGATGTTGTTGAGCAGGTGGCAAAAAAAATGATTCGTCGTCATCCCCATGTTTATGCCGATGCCAAGGTGTCAACAGACCAAGAGCTATTCCTTCAGTGGGAGGCCATTAAAGTTCTGGAAAACAAGGGGAATGGTCAGAAAAGAACATCTGCGCTGGATTCTGTTCCCAAAGGTATGCCAGCTTTAATTCGGGCATTAAAAGTATCCAAATGTGCAGTAAAAGAAGGGTTTGACTGGGATGATATCCATGGAATACTGGATACAGTCAAAGAAGAAATTAAGGAATTTGAGTCTGCATTAAAAAGCGGAGACCAAAATGAGGCAGCCATGGAATTCGGAGATATTTTGTTTACCCTTGTTAATGTAGCAAGGGTTGCCCAGTTTCATCCGGAAACAGCTTTGTCCAGTTCTACTGCCAAGTTTGAAGGCAGATTCAGGCTGATGGAAAAAGAGTTAAAGGAAAATAAGGTCAGACTCAAAGACCTTTCAAAACATCAGATAGATCTGCTGTGGACCCGGGCAAAGCAATCCTATGAAAGACAATTTTCCCTCTGAAATTTAAGGTTGTCTATCCAATATTTCAGTATTTATTTTCAGACATTTTAAATTGAGATCAATTGTCTGAGACTTGTCGGGCCAATTCTATCATTCGGTTCGCAATAAATTTTGAATCTTCCACGGGCAAGGTATGGTTTGTTCTTTGATTGTTTTCATCAATTACAGTATAGGTAAATTGATTTTTATTTTTTGAAAAGTTTATTTTCACCCTGAGATTTTTTTCATTGGGACTGGTAATTTCTTTTTTATTTTTTTTGCTGGGTTTTTCCGTAATAATTCTATTCAAAATACTTGAAATAACTTTATCAGTAATGGCCTGCCGTTTTCCTTCAGAGGTGGTGTGCAT
>CALGRI010000526.1 GCA_937880875.1 uncultured Pseudomonadota bacterium | reverse complement strand
AATTAAGACTTTTTATACTGGCTGTAGGTTTCCATTACTTTTTTGACATAATTTTGAGTTTCTTCATAAGGTGGAATTTTTTTATACTTATCTACGGCCTCGGGTCCTGCATTGTAGGCTGCAAGGACCAGGTGCAGTTTATTTTCATACCGCTTTAAAAGCTGCTGAAGATAAAGAGCCCCACCCATGATATTCTGGAAAGGATTAAACGGATCTTTCACAGCAAGGGACTTAAAATTGTCCGGCATAATCTGCATGAGCCCTTTGGCACCTTTTTTTGATACAGCCTCTGGATTAAAATCTGATTCCACTTTTATCACGGCTTTAATCAAAGAAAACTCTACACCATACTTTTTTTGTGCTTTCCTGATCACATCATCATATTTTTTAGTGCTGATTATATGCAATCGTTTTTTGGGTTTTTCTTTAATGTATAATTTGTATTTCGATGATGTAGGCACATTAGTAAAATGGACTACGCCAAGGCTGTCTTTATACATATAAATATCGGCAAAGGCCCTTTCCACACCTAAAATGGTCAAAACTATCAATAAAACCATGCCGATTCTTTTTAACATTTTTTAGGCTTTTTTATCCAATTTTTTTATCCTGTCTTTGTATTTCTTCAGAATAAATTTTCCTGGAAATTTTGGTTTTGCAACATATTGCCCCAGATTATCCAGAAAGGTTTTAACCAGTGCTTCAAACACCCGTTCCTTGTCTTTAGCCATGATGAAATTTCGTTCAATTTTGTATTCATAGACCACCTTATCACCTAGCTTTGCCAGAATATCCTGAAATTTAAAATCAGACAGGAGATCATCAAAAAACAGCTCTTTTTCAATTTCAATTTCAATATTTGCTTTCATGATCACCACATAGGCATCTGGGGTAATTTTTCGTGACAAATCTAATAGGACAAGGGTCTGGTTGTTTTCAAGTTCAATTTTTTTATATATCATCTTTTCCATTATTTTCGTATCGTTCTTAGTTTAATCAAATTAAATGTTTAACCCAACTATCTCTTAAAATAGTTCCAATTGCTTTTCTTTTTTATTTATAGACAAAAAAACAGGACTTTTCTCAACCTGTGTCAGCCTTTTTTCAATATCATCAATAAAAAAAGATCGATGTCTTTTAAAACTTTTGCCATATATGGTTCTTTTTTTTGCATAAGTCAAACAAAGAATATCCATGGCCCTTGTCATGGCAACATAGAACAGGCGGCGTTCTTCTTCAAGATCATCAATATTTTCGCCGTCCTTTGCAAAGGGGACAAGTCCTTGTTCACATCCTGCTACAAATACAACAGGAAATTCAAGTCCCTTGGCCGCATGCATGGTCATCAAAGATACTTTTTCCATCTTAAACCCTATTGCATCTGCATCCTGGTTTAAGGCGATTGCATCCAAAAATCCCTTTAAATCATTGTAAAGCCGGGCAATAGATATTATTTTTTCAAAAGCCTGGTTTATTTTATCATTATTTTCAATGATATCCTGCAGACCTGTTTTGCTGCAAACAATTCTTATAGCGGTTTTATTATCACAATTTTTAATCTCCTCGCCAAGATCCCTAAGCGTTTTGGCAATGGTGCTGATCTTTGTTTTTGATGTCTCTTTGATTCCACTGATATCTGTATCTGCCCGGCCAAAGAATTCCATGGTATCCTGATTCAATGCACAGGATTTTTTATAAAGTTTATACCACTTTCCCGTTTCTTTTTTACCCAGACTTACGCCAAAATAATGAAAAATACTTTCCATATCAAGAAAACTTTCACTTTTTGCCATAATCCTGCAAAGACTTATCAATTGACAAATACCGTTCATTTCAAACAGTCTCTTTTTATCTGCTGTCTGAAAGGGGATACCTTCTTTTTCAAACACGTTGATAAAGGTCTCGCATTGTTTTCTGGTTCTGCAGAGGA
This sequence comes from uncultured Pseudomonadota bacterium, assembly GCA_937880875.1. GTDB lineage: Bacteria > Desulfobacterota > Desulfobacteria > Desulfobacterales > Desulfobacteraceae > Desulfobacula. Next base: position 8,082 of record CALGRI010000526.1, on the reverse strand, counting down.
TGGCAAAATCTGCAAAGGAATATTCTTTCTGGGTGTCCAAATCTGCCTTGCCAGTATCTATTGAAAAAAAAGAAATTCCACCCACAAGTTTTTCAATCATCTTACCAATGGCAACGGCTTCAGCCTGTTCACTGGCCGTCTCTTTGATAATCAACTTTTTTGCACTTTCCACATCTGAAAAAACCTTAAATTTTTCATCCCTGTCCAAAGACTTATTGATCATTTGAAAAGAAGCATCAAGAATGGTCTGGGTGGATCTGTAATTTTTCGACAATATAATCTTTTCACATCCCAGAAAATCATCTGAAAACCGGTTAAAATATTTATTGTCCGATCCCCTGAACCCATAAATTGACTGATCAGGATCACCAATCACCACGATATGGTTACCTTGTGAAATCATCTTTGCAAGCTCATACTGGCCAAAATTCAAGTCCTGGTATTCATCGATAAAAATATATTGATATTGTTTCCTGACACTTGACAATATCCCTTCTTCTTTAACTAACATTTTGACTGTCATGAAAATCAGGTCTTCAAAATCTGCCACATTCTGTTCCTGGCAAAGGGCCTGAAAGGCTTGATAAATCTTTTTAAAAGAGCCTGGTTCAAAATTGGTTATGAGATTTTTAAAATCATCATCCGGGCCCAGTAAATTCTGTTTGCAAAAACAAATCAATTGATCGATTTTATTTACCATCCCCTTTTTAACATCTTCCCCAATGGCTTCTTTTATCAAGGAAATCCGCAACGAGTCATCCGCAATGGAGGCATTAAAGCCCTTATATTCTTTTAAAAGCTTAAGGCAAAAGGAATGAAAGGTTGCTGCCAGAACAGGGGATTTTGTTTTGGGCACATATTTGTCAATTCTTTGTTCCAGTTGTCTTGCCGCCTTGTTGGTAAAAGTCAGGGCAAGGATATTGCCCGGTTCAATATTTTTCCTTGATACAAGATACGCTATCTTTGCGGTTAAGGTCCGGGTTTTACCTGTACCGGGGCCGGCCTGGATCACCATTGCCCGGGCAGATGATTCAACTGCTTTCTTCTGCCCGGGATTCAAGCCGTCTAAAAGGCCTTTGGGTTTTACCGGCTGCCCTGTCTTAAGATTTTTTTTGCTGCTCTTTTTTTTAATATTCTGTTTTACAACAACTTTTGTTTCTCTTGGTTCAGCTCCTTTGGCAGGAAGGTTAAATAAAAGATTTTTTTCTCCTTTTAACCCTTCTTTTTCCTGACGTGAAAAAAGCTTCACTTTTCCAAATTCACCATCATATCCCGGATCAATTTTAATGTCCCCGGTCCGCATCTTCATTATGGCCTCGGCCAGTAGCGGCACATTGGCGCTGTCTATTTCCTCAGCAGATTTGTCCAAAAGTATCCCCAGCTCAGGTCCCAGGGCTTCAATGGCTTTGGTGTAGTAAGCTGCCACTTTTTTGGTTTTAGGTCCTACCTCAAAAATTTCCGAAAGGATATCAACAAGGGGGACAATGCTTTTAAACCCGTGCCGGTTTTCAGGCACATATCCTTCCGGCCTTGTTGCAAGCTCCTGGACCCTGTTTAGCACCCCATAGGTCACTTTCCTGCCGCACTCAGGACAGATGCCATCAATTTGGGCTGTGGTGGCAGGATTCAGGCAGATATTACATTTTCTGTGTCCGTCATAATGGTATTTGCCCTGGTGGGGATACATATCCAGGGTGCCCTGATATTTTTCAAGATCATTTTTTTCAAGGGCCTGGCGGATATGGAAAAAACTTAAGTCAGTATTAAAGACAGAGGCATTGCGCCCCAGGTACCCGGGTGAATGGGCATCGGAATTAGACAGCAGCCGGACATTATCCAGATCTTTAATTCGCCAATTCATGGGGGGATCAGAAGACAATCCTGTTTCAACTGCAAAAATATGGGACTTTAATGAACCAAAACACTCTTCAATGGAATCAAATCCTGATTTTGATCCAAACATGGAAAACCATGGTGTCCAGATGTGAGCCGGCACAAAAAAGCCCTTATCATTGACATCCAGCATAATCTTTAGCAGGTCTGCCGCATCCAGCCCAAGTATTGGGCGGCCATCGGATTTAATATTCCCAATGGCATCAAGTCTGGCATTAAACTTTTTAACACTGACAATATCAGGGAAATAGACCAGGTTATGATTTTTCCTCACCCGATCGTCTTTCTTGTAAATATTACTGATTTCTGTCTGCAGGATAAACCGGACAGGATTTCTGCAATTCTCCGGAATGGTTTTGTCAATATCCCTGGCAATCTCTTTTTTCAGGGAAAACAATCCCGGCTCTGTTTCTTCAAGCTTGGACTCAATTTCACTGATCCAGGCAGGATAGGTAAAATCCCCTGTCCCAACAATCGTTATCCCTTTAATTTGCGCTGTATAATAAAGATTCTCAAAATCAAGATTCCTGGCTGTAGCCCGTGAATACCTGGAATGGATATGAAGGTCAGCAATAAATTTCATTGTGTTTTTCCAATTCAAATTTTATATTTTCTTACCAGTTCAATAATTTACATGATTTGCTCTTAATTTAAAAGCAGGATTCTGGTAAAGGATAATAATCAACCCCGACAATAAGAATAAAAGGGATTGCAATGAACATTCTTAAGGATAAAAACATTTATCAATTAAAGAGAATACATTATGCCCATATTTGACCCCCAGTCACAAGCCTTGATCCAAAATTGGGATCAAACCATTGAAAAACAGATCAAAATAGAATTCATCGCCACAGATCATGCTGAAGACAATCAATTTGTAAATTTTATTGATCAGCTGGTAAACATGACATCAAGCCTTGTGATTGAATCAAAAAAAGGCGAAAAAAAGCTACCTGGATTTCTTTTAAAAGAAAATATCACTTATTCTGCGCTTCCCCTTGGAAAAGAACTTGAACCCTTTCTTGAAGCCTTGTCACAAATAAATGGCAAACACAACATGCTATCTGGCCCCACGCTTTCCAAACCCATTCGGCAAACCCTTGATAAGATAGACATCCCCGTCCGGTTAAAACTCTATATTGCCCTGCAGTGTCCCCATTGCCCCAATGTGGTCAGAACGGTCATACCCCTGGCACTTCATTGCAACAACATAAACCTTCACATCATTGACGGCAGTCTGTTTCCCGAAACTGCGCAAAAAGATATTGTCATGTCAGCACCCTGCCTGATCCTTGATGATGACTTCAGGTGGACCGGAAGTGTTCCAGCCCAGGAAATTGTAAAAATGATCACCAGCCGTGACCCATCACAATTGAGCGCCGAAACATTAAAGACAATCCTTGAACAGGGGGATGCCTCCTGGATAGCTCAACAAATGATCAAAAAGAAAAAAATCTTTGATGGTTTTATCAAACTTTTGCTCAATGAAACATGGTCAGTAAGACTGGGGGCCATGGTTATTGTAGAAGAACTTGTTGAAACCGAACCAGATCTTGCAGCCTTGCTTTGCCCCCCCCTGATCGACCTGTTTGATGGAAAAGAGATCCCCATACAGGGAGATATCCTCTATGCACTGGGCGAAGCAGGCGATGGTAAAACAAAAGAATGGCTCGAAAAAAAGCTTCCCAGACTTGTACACCAGGACCTTATTGATGCTGCAACAGAAGCCCTGGAAAGTTTGAAGTCAAAAAATGGATAGGATAACCTCAGACAATAGAGATTTACTCATTATTTTCTTTCATTCTTTAATTATTTTATAGGATATATCAATCGCTTCTAATTAGTGCCAGCATGGTTTCCTATGTGTTTTTTTATGGCTGAAACTACAGATTCAGCGGCTTTGATAAGTATGGACCTGGGACAGGCAATGTTAAACCTTTCAAAGCCAGCCCCGTTTTCACCGAACCAATTTCCATGATCCAATGCAACATTGGCATCTTTTTCCAGTATCTGGGTCATTTTATTGCAGTCCAATCCAATTTTCCGAAAATCCACCCAGACCAGATAAGTTCCTTGAAGGTCATAAACCTTTGCACCGGGCAACTGGGTTTCAATATAAGTTTTTAAATACATGAAATTGTCATGCAAATAGATAATAAGATCTTCCAGCCAGGATTCAGCCCCATTATAGGCTGCAGCCGCACTAATGGCGCCAAAAAGCGTTCCGCCAATTGAATTCGTAAATCCAAGATTTTCAATCTGGCTTGAAAGCTCCTGCCTTAGACCCGCATTGGGTATAATAATGCTTGACTGGTGCAAGCCTGCTAAATTAAATGTCTTACTTGCGGCAAGCCCTGTTATGGAATTTTGGGCAAATGCTTCTGAAATAGTTGGGAAACAGATATGTTTGAATCCAGGCATAATTAAATCACAATGGATTTCATCTGAAATAATGAGAAGGTTATTTTTAATGCAGATATTTCCAAACTCTTCAAGCTCTTTCCTGGTCCAGACTCGCCCAACCGGGTTGTGCGGGCTGCAGAGAATTACCATTTTAGCCCTTGGATCTTTTGCCTTTTTTTCTAAATCTGCAAAATCCATCTGATAATGATCCCCAACAATTTGCAAAGGATTGTCTAAAATCCTGCGGCCATTGTTTTGGATAGCTCTGGCAAAGGGATAATAGACAGGGGGTTGTATGATGATCTTATCACCAGGTTTGGAAAATCGTTGAACAATATAATTTATGGCTGGCACGATTCCCGGAGTTGTTATAATCCATTTTTCATCAATTTCCCACTGGTGCCTTCGTTGGTACCAGGAGATCAGTGCCGGGAAATATGAGGGGTCAACCAGGCTATATCCATAGATCTGATGCTCCAAACGTTTTTCCATGGCTTTTCTAACCACGGTTGGGCATTTAAAATCCATATCTGCCACCCATAAAGGGAGAAGATTTTCTTTTCCTTTTCCAAATATTGCCGATAAAACACTTGGTTCCCATTTCATGGAAGCCGTGTCTTCTCGATCAACAATTTCATCAAAATCCCAGTCTTTAGACATTGATTTATTCCCTGTTATATAAATTGAAATTAATTTTCATTTTCGGGTTAATTGCATAACCCAATAAATGGGGCATGTCAAATGCAAAAGTTTTTACAATTCCACAGGTTGTGCAAAAAAACAGTCGCTTGACAAAAAGTAAGTTTCTATTTACTCTAATTTTTATCGGCGCACACCAGAGGACCTGTATGGTCAGAGGAAAAACATGTCTTTTACAAACCATGAACTGCAACTTGCCAACGACTTTGTCCAGACCACTGGCTGCAATATTTTTCTGACAGGCAAGGCCGGCACCGGCAAAACAACCTTTCTCCATAGTCTGCAAAAGAACATGGCAAAACGGATGATTATCACAGCGCCAACGGGTGTTGCAGCCATCAATGCCGGGGGGGTCACCCTTCACTCTTTTTTCCAGCTGCCTTTTGGCCCATTTGTGCCGGGAAGCGAGACCTATGAGAGCAATAAACACCGCCAGTTCAGGTTCAGTAAAGAAAAAAAACAGATTATACAAAGCCTTGACCTGCTGGTAATTGATGAAGTAAGTATGGTAAGAGCTGATTTACTCGATGCCGTGGATGCAGCACTGCGCCGCCTTCGCCGGAATAATCAGTCCTTTGGCGGAGTACAGCTGCTCATGATCGGAGACCTGCATCAGCTCTCACCCGTGGCAAAGCGCGATGACTGGCAACTTATACAGCAATATTATGAGTCTGTTTATTTTTTCAGCAGTAATGCTCTTGATCTTAGTGAACTGGTTACAATTGAGTTGAAACATATTTATCGTCAGTCAGATGCAGGTTTTATCAAGCTGCTTAACCGGGTGCGTGACAATAGGCTTGATGAACCCACCCTGAAGAATCTTAATCAGCGTTATATCCAAGATTTTACGCCAGGCAAAGACCAGGGATATATCACCCTGACCACCCACAATCGCAACGCAGATTCCATGAATCAGTCCAAGCTTGATGCTTTAAGCAAAAAAGAGCACCATTTTAATGCTCAAATTTCCGGAGATTTCCCAGAGCATATCTTTCCCACCCAGGCCTTTCTAAAGCTTAAAGAGGGGTCACAGGTGATGTTTGTGCGCAATGACCAAAGTTCTGAAAAACTCTATTACAATGGTAAAATCGGCAGGGTAATCAAAATTTCAGATAAGTATATCTATGTTATCTGCCCGGGAGATCCCAAAGAAATAGTGGTGGAACAGGTCATTTGGGAAAATATCAAATATACCTTGAACAATGAAAATAAGGAAATCCAGGAAGACATCATCGGTAAATTTGAGCAATACCCTTTAAAACTTGCCTGGGCCATCACCATCCACAAGAGCCAGGGATTGACCTTTGATAAGGCCATTATCGATGCCAGGGCAGCCTTTGCCCATGGCCAGGTTTACGTGGCCTTAAGCCGCTGTAAAACCTTAGAAGGTATCGTACTCAGCTCTCCACTCTCATCTAAGGGCATAGAAACAGACCCGGCCATAAATAATTTCAGCAAAGCCTTCAGTCAAAACCCACCGTCTGAAAACCGGCTTAACGCTGATAGAATAAAATATCAGCAGTTGCTGTTGCTTGATTGTTTTGATTTTCAACCATTGCACAATTGCCTGGGTTATCTTACCCGGCTTTTGATGGGTAACGCCAGAGTAGTTCAGGTTTCAGGCATTACAGATATTTCTCAGCTGGAAAAAATAGTCACAAAAGATATCTTTGTTGTCAGTGAAAATTTTAAGCGGCAATTAAACACAATTTTTGCAGATAATAACCTGCCCGAGTCTGATCCGGTTATTTTGGAACGAATCAGCAAAGCATCTATATGGTTTCAGGAAAAATTTGCCGTGATTTTTGGAGAATCTATTCAAAAATTGCATATAGAAACAGACAATACTGAACTTCGTAAAAAGATTAACAATGCCCTGGATAATTTTAAAAAAGAAGTCGCAGTAAAGTTGGCTGGCATACAAAGTTGTGAAAAAGTATTATCCCCCTCAGGTTATTTGCGTGCCGTTGCAAATGCCCAGATTGACTTTCTCCCTGAAAAAAGAAAAAAGAGCCGGCTTCAGGATTATGGTGAATCAGACGTTGAGCATCCAGAGTTATTCCAGGCCCTGAAAGACTGGCGATCCAAAAAGGCCAAAGATAAAGGAATTGCCCTTTTTCAGGTTTTACACCAACGGGTATTGATTCAGATTGTGATATACCTGCCAGAGAATATGACGGATCTAAAGAAAATAAGTGGCGTTGGTAAAAAAACCATTAAAAACTATGGTGAAGAACTTGTGGAACTGGTTTTGGCCTATCGAAAAAAACACGGGATAAACAAGGTCATACTGCCAGAGCCAAAAAACATTCCAGAAGAAAGCACACCGGTGAAAAAAGAGACTTCGCCTTCCACCACGAAACAAACCAGTTTTGATTATTTCAATAATGGATTAACCATTGCCAAAATTGCAGAAGAAAGGGGCCTGGCAATTTCTACCATTGAAACGCATCTGAGTTTTTTTGTGGAAAAAGGCAAATTAGATATCAACAAGCTGCTTTCTCCTGAAAAACAAGAGGCCATTGAAAAGCAACTGGCTGTTGATCACAATAATTCTCTCACCAAAGTAAAAAATACTCTGGGAGGTGACTACACCTATGGTGAAATCCGAATGATGATAGCCCTTCAAAAATATCTGGCCTCAAAATAAGCTATCAATAATATTCTCTGGGACACCCTCTGGAAACAAAGTCCAATTCCATTGACAATTCTATAATGAATAGCATATTTTTGTTCATACATATTCAGGTTTAAAAATATTTGAATTACAAAACCAATAAAGGGAGATTTATGAATGAAAGTTGTCAATTATAAAGATGTATTACCCGTTGTCATGGACAACGCAATGGTTAAAAACGTGGCCGGCAGGTTGATGATCGGAAAGGAAGACGGAGCCAACAATTTTTGCATGAGATTGTTTGAAATGGGCCCGGACGGCTATACGCCAAAACATACCCACGACTGGGAGCATGAGGTTTTTGTCCACACAGGCAGTGGAGAAGTATTAATCGAGGATAAATGGCATCCGGTTTCAGCAGGTTCGGCCATATTTGTTCCTGCAAATATTGAGCACCAGTTCAGGAACAC
>CALGRI010000525.1 GCA_937880875.1 uncultured Pseudomonadota bacterium | reverse complement strand
CAAAATCAAAATTATCCCTTTATAAGGTGCCGCGCAGGGTTATTTTTGATCAGGTCCCGAGAAATCCCACAGGAAAGCTTATGAAACCTCAACTTCGGGAAAAATTTACCGGCAGAAAGGAGGCGTTTAAAAAACTGGATTAAATAAAATTCCCCATTAAGGTTGACTTCTCGTTGAATTATAACGTAGGTTATAGGTCCACTGAGTGGTACTTGGGCAATTGAGCACGACGATATTGTTTAGTAAGTTTTAACAGAGATTGCTTAAAAAGAATCTCATTTTTACATAATCATAATCTTAGGAGAGTGTTCCATGAAAAAAGGTAAAGTAGCTTTAATCACGGCCAGTATTTTTTTCTTAATGTCAATCCTATCATCTAGTGTAATGGCAAAACAGTTAAACTTCTCATCCTGGCTGCCTCCTGGGCATCCCATCGTTGCAGATATGATGCTCCCCTGGATGGAAAATGTTAAAAAAGCAACAGGCGGAAGGGTTGATATCACGCTTCTGGCAAAAGGACTGGGCCATCCAAAATCTTACTTTGATATTGTAAAAAACGGTATGGCTGATGCCGGCTATACATGTAACGCTTATTCACCAGGTCGGTTTACATTGTCAGAAGGTGTGGAACTCCCCTTTCTAGGGAACAGCGCAGAGGCAAATAGTGTAGCTTATTGGAGAACCTATAAAAAATATTTTGAAAAAGGCGATGAATATAATGGCGTACAACTTCTTGGCGTTATGACCCATGGTCCGGGGCAGATTCATAATTCAAAAAAAGTAGCTCAGTCTATTGCTGACCTTAAAGGCATGAAGTTCAGGGTGCCTGGCGGGATTGCAGCACAAGTTGCCGCAAGTCTGGGCATTGTTGGAATTCAAAAGCCGGCGAGCGAAGCCTATGAGCTTCTTTCTCGCGGTGTTGCAGATGGCGTTGTTCTTCCACTGGAATCAATCAAATCTTTTAAAATTACCAAAGTGGTTCCATACACCACATTGGTACCCGACGGGCTTTATAATGTTTCTTTTTATCTGGTTATGAACCAAGATACTTTTAATAGTTTCTCTCCAGCAGATCAAAAAGCAGTTATGGCAGTATCTGGTGAAGCATTTGCAAAACTTGCAGGTAGAGCATGGGATGCAGCAGATCGAATCGGGTTAGCAGACATGAAAGCAAATGGCAATTCTATTGAAACTGCCTCTCGTGAATTTATCGCAGAAATTAAGGAAGCAACAAAACATTTAGAGGAAGATTGGGTAAAAAAAGCGAATGAGAAAGGCGTTGACGGCGCTGCAGCATTAAAATTTTTCCGTGACCAAGTAGCAAATTATGACGTTATTAACTAAAAGCAACACTCAAGCCGGTGCGTGGAATTTATTCTTAAATTTTCTGCACCGGCTTTTCGAACCTCTCGTATCAATTGCATTGTTTTTCATGATGGCATTAACTTTTTTTGATGTCATAGGGCGGTATCTTTTTAACTCGCCCATTATCGGTGCACTTGAATTAACTGAGTTTTCAATGGCCATTGTAATTTTTTTGGGCCTGGTTCTTCTGACTTCTCAAGAAGGCCATGTGACAGTTGATTTGATTGATAACTTTGTGCCTGATAAAATTAAACCGATTCAAAAAATTATCATTAATCTGATTAATTTAGCTGTCATGGTTGTTATCAGCTGGCAGTTGTGGATAAAAGCAGAAGATGCTGCCGGGTATGGGGATAGGACTGAGTATTTGATGATGCCGCTGTCACCATTGATTTTTTTCATGTCAATTATGACAGGTATAGCCGGTCTGATTTTGTTGTTTATTATGATCAACTCGTTAAAAATGGAAAAATAAGTTTATGGAAGCATCACTTATTGGATTTGCTGCTCTTCTCATATTGATTTTCGCAAAAGTGCCAATCCCCATGGCCATGGCAGTGGTTGGTTTTGTTGGTTTCGGGCAGTCTATCAACTACCACGCAGCCCTTAGTATGGTCTCTACTGTCGCCTCTGAAGAAGGAATGAATTATAGCTTGTCCGTAATACCGCTTTTTATTTTAATGGGTAATTTTGTGACGCAGTCCGGACTTTCGCATGAGCTTTATAAGTCTTCCTATGCCTTTTTCGGGCATAGGAAGGGCGGACTTGCCATGGCAACAATCGTAGCTTGCGGCGGATTTTCCGCAGTATGCGGCAGTTCTTTAGCCACGGCAGCGACCATGAGTAAGGTCGCCATGCCATCCATGCGTAAATTTGGCTATGCCGACAGTCTGGCAGCAGGTTCCATTGCTGCAGGAGGAACACTTGGTATCCTTATTCCTCCCAGTGTTATCCTGGTGCTTTACGGGATAATGACTGAAAGTGATATTGGAGAACTATTTGCTGCCGGTATTTTGCCGGGTCTTCTCGGAATTTTCTGCTACTTATGCGCTATTGCTGTTGCAACAGGCATTAATCCGAAAATTGGTCCCAGAGGTGAGCGGGTCTCGTGGCCTGACAGATTCAGAAGCCTTAAAGGGGTGTGGGGCGTGTTGTTGTTGTTCTTTATTGTCATGGGCGGCATTTACGCCGGGATTTTTACACCCACTGAAGCTGCGGGTATTGGGGCAACTGGTGCTTTCTTGTTTACCCTGTTTCGTAAAAAACTTACCCTGGAAATATTGAAGAAAGTTTTAGTTGATTCAGCAAGTACAACAGCCATGATCTTTTTTCTTTTGATTGGTTCAATGATTTTTGCCAACTTTGTCAATGTGGTTGGAATGCCGGATGCTTTAGCTGAGTTTGTATTGGGTTGGGATGTTTCACCTTTTGTTGTCGTGCTCATTCTTATGCTCGTCTATATTGTCTTGGGCTGCATCCTGGAAAGTATGTCCATGATTGTTTTAACAGTTCCTGTTTTTTATCCCATGATGCAGGCACTTGGCTTTGATCTCATCTGGTTCGGTATTGTAGTGGTCGTTGTTACTGAAATAAGTTTGATTACCCCACCAGTTGGATTAAACGTGTTTGTGTTGAAGGCAGTATTACCTGATGTAAAAGTCAGCACCATCTTTAAAGGCGTAACACCTTTCTGGATAGCTGATATTATTCGTTTAACACTTATTGTGATGTTTCCAGCGATTTCACTATTCCTGGTCAGCCTGATGCGTTAAAGTCAGCTAAAATTTAGAACTATAGTCTTACAATAAAAAGCCGGAATTTAAAAAAACAGTAAACCCTGTTAAATTCCGGCTTCTTTTTTTGAGTTAGCCAAGTGTAAATATTTTTTGATCATATATAATAATTTTTATCAAATTTATCCCAAAATTCTTTATCGTCATCTTTCCAGTTGTTACCAAACCGCTTGTTAAAACTGCTTCCCAGTTTTTCAAAGGAAAATTTCCAGGTGGATCTGCCTTGTTTGTGTTTGTTCAAAAGTTCATTGATTAATGAATCAAGTACACTTAAATGTTCTTTTGAAAGATAGGAAATAGCGCCTTTTTTGATGGATTCGATCAAGGATTTCGGATTCATTGCGTTTGCCGTCAACATGATGGCGGGAATGTCCCTTTTTACACATTCTTCAAGAAGCTTAATCCCGTTAACTCCCATAATGTCAAGGATAGCAAGATCATATTGGTTTTGAGCTATTTTTTCAGAAGCTGTCTCATAGTCTTTAGCAAAGTCTACGTTTGCTTCATCCAGAATTTCCTGAATGGTTTCAAGAACGTCCCATTCATCGTCAACAGCCAGTATATGTTTATTTTTGAGAAAAGAATCGATTTTTGTCATTTTTTCTCCTTTTAAAAGATATATATAGGTATCAATGGTGTTTGTCTTATAATAATTTTGTCAATATCGTTATTCGCACTATAAATATTAGTTTTTATAGCTTTATTCTTAATTTTATAAAGTATCCAAAACATATCGAAAAGTCAAGCCATTACAGG
>CALGRI010000524.1 GCA_937880875.1 uncultured Pseudomonadota bacterium | reverse complement strand
AATTAACACAAATAAGTCCATCCACACCGCCTTCTATGGCTTTTTCAGCCCATCTTCGATTGGTCACATCGTGATAAACTTTACCGCCGACTGCGTGGACCTTTCCCACCACCCAGGATGGATTACCTAAAGCTGTAATGAAAAAACGTACACCTTCTTCAAGAGCAATATCGATCCAGCTACGCATGCGATCTTCATAAATTTTCGATGATTTTTCAACGATGGCATTAAACCCGACAGGTTTGTCAGTCAGCCTTTGAATGAGTCGAATACCTTCACGTAAATCATGCTTATGCACAAAAATCATCGCAATGGGTTGAATAATGCCTATTCCCCCTGCTTTAGACACGGCCGCGACAAGCTCTGGATTAGAGCAAGGGTACATGGCACCACAAATCAATGGTATTTCAATACCCACATCCTTTGTAAACCTTGTTTCAAGTCGGGACATTTTTCTTTTCTTATCTTCAACTGGATCATCCAGGCCATTAAAAGTCAAATCCACTAAACTCCTCAATTTAATTGTTTACTTTTTATCTGTCCGGTTCAGAGTTTTTGTTCTTACCACAATACCAGGTATTGACAACTTCAACAATTGGATCACCTGCCTTTTGGTCGCCCAGTTATAAAAAATCGTCCCTTTAAGCTGTTCATAATATTTATCCCAGTTTATTGAATCATAAGCTGCATCGAATAGACGTTGGGAGTTATCAAGATCCTTTTCCAAACATTCAAAGCCACCAGGATAAACCACTGCCCGTCTGAAATTTTTTCATGCTCCCTGACTGTCAGAAAGCATTGTCTTTTCATATCCTAATTGTAGTGTATTTAATTTTATTACGTCGGAGTTGTCAAGGCTTAGAATAAGATGAGACAGCAGGTATTAAGCTTATCTCACTCAAGTGGTTGCTCCGCCTACGATTGTGAATCTGTCAATTTGGCAAAGGATCTTGATGTCCTTCTTGTCACTCAAGACAAAAAAGTACTCCACAACTTTCCAGAAACAGCAATATCTATGAGTCAAATCAATCTTAAATTTAAAAAAGTTGACAAATAGTAAACTAATAATCTATTGGAATTCTATGAAGAATTTCGGTCTGATTTTTAACAACAAAAACACCAGTGGCATTAATTTAAAGCTATACTGTATCTATTATTTTAAGGAAAATTTTTTATGCTGGATGTCCAAGTAAAAAACCAATTAATTAAAATCCTAGGAGCAGATCGATATCTTGACCGGCTCGAAGAGGTCGCCTGTTATGCCTATGATGCGTTTGTAGTAGAAGCCCTGCCCGATGCGGTGCTTTTTCCGGAAACAACAGCTGAAGTATCAGAACTGTTGAAAATCGCTTCAAGATATAAAATACCGGTCACAGGCCGTGGTGCCGGCACAAGCCTCTGCGGTGCATCTATTCCGATAAGACAGGGAATTGTGCTTTGTCTGTCAAAAATGGACAAGATCATAGAAGTGAATACCCGTGACCGTTATATTATTGTACAACCCGGAGTTGTCAATGCTGATGTCCAGAAAGCGCTTTTGCCGTTCAGATTTTTTTATCCGCCTGACCCTGGTTCCATGAATACCTCCACCATTGGCGGAAATATTGCCATGAATGCCGGAGGCCCCCGGTGCTTGAAATACGGCGTTACTATTGATTATGTACTGGGGATGGAAGTTGTCCTGGCATCAGGTGACATCGTCCGGTTCGGCAGTAGAAATGTCAAAGATGTCACAGGCTACAGACTCTCTTCTCTTTTCTGCGGATCAGAGGGAACACTGGGAATCATCACAGAGGCGATCTTAAAAGTCATGCCAATGCCTGAGGCTGTAAAAACCCTGATGGTGACCTTTGATAATCTTGATAACACGACAAAGGCTGTAACCGATATTATTGGTTCCGGCATCATACCTGTTGCCATGGAGCTCATGGACAAGTTGACCCTGAATGCCATTGAAGATGCAGCAAATCTGGGACTGGACCGGAAGGCCGAAGGATCACTTCTCATTGAAATTGACGGGGTGAAAGAAGCCTGCGAAAAGGAGATGAACAAGGTCATTGAAAAAGTCCGGCAAAATGGCGCCATTCATATCCAGGAAGCCAAATCCGACATTGAAAGGGAAAAACTCTGGACAGCAAGGCGGTCTGCCTATGGTGTATTTGCCAAGCTTGCTCCTGATATTGTTACTGAAGATGTGACAGTTCCTGTAAGCAAAGTGCCTTTAATGATACGTCAAATTATAGAGATTACAGACAAATATGGCCTGAAGGTCGGCGTTCTGGCCCATGCAGGAGATGGTAACATGCATCCCATGATTCCTGCCAACAAGGAAGATAAGGAAGAGTGGGCAAAGGTTAAAAAAGCATTCTCTGAAATTTTTCAGGCCGCAGCCAAGCTTGGGGGTACACTGTCCGGCGAACATGGGATCGGGCTTGCCAAAGCTGAATTTCTTCCCCTTGTGATGAATAAGGATACTATTGATTTGATGAAAAAAATCAAACAGGCCATTGACCCTGATTTGATTCTTAATCCCGGTAAATTTGTATGAATAGGAAACTTAATATAACTGGAACCTTTGTATGACACCAAAACCACTCCAAAATTGCGGTAAATGCGGGCTATGCCTGAATGTCTGCCCGGTATATAAAATATTAAAGCAAGAGCAGGCATCCCCGCGGGGAAAGCTTCAGCTGATTAAGGCCTATGATAATAATACCCTTGCTTCTTCTCCCCTGCTGAAAGAAATCGTATCAAAGTGTCTGATGTGCGGTTCATGTGCTGCCAATTGTCCTTCCGGGATCAATCACTATTCAAAATTCATGGAAATGAGAAAAAAAATGGCGGAAGCCCAGGGAGAGACTCCGGCCATAAAAAGTCTGATTTATCTTCTGGGCCGGGAATACCGGTTAAAATTTGGTGCAGGCCTTGCCAGAACCGGGCAAAAATTTGTGCCTGACAGCTTTGCCAAAACGTTTAAATTTGGCAACATCCCCTTAAAAAATTTTCCAAAACTAAATTCCATCCCATTTAGAAAAGCCAATGATGAAGTTATCTTTCCCTATAAACGACAGATTGGAACCGTTATTTACTTTACCGGGTGTGCCACAAACTATTTATATGAGGATACAGGATTTGCCTTTATTGAAATCTTAAAACATATGGGATATAAAATTATTATTCCAAAAGACCAGACATGCTGTTCCATTCCATTATTATTTCATGGGGCGGCAGACAAAGCCTTTAAAAATATCATCACCAACATCAATGCATTAAAAAACCATGAAGCTGATGCTGTTGTTGTGGACTGTTCCACCTGCGGAGAAGCATTGAAAAATGAATACCCGCGCATGATTGAAAAAAAGGGCCAAGACCCTTCCTGCGCAAATAAAATCGCCTCAAAGGTAATTGATTCCCTCTCTTTTATTGATCAAAATTTTGACCGGCTTGAATTTGATCCCAATGTCACAGACAAACTATCTGTCACCTATCATGCCCCCTGCCACACAAGAAATAGTTTTGGATCAAACACACTTGCTGAAAAACTATTATCAAAACTGCCCTTTGTAAATTACAAACAAGCTTCTGATGTAAATGAATGCTGCGGTGGCGGCGGTACTTTTTTTTATGAATATCCCGAAGTTTCAAAAAAAATGATTGACAAAAAAATTAAGAATGCAAAAGCTGTTCAGGCATCAATTTGGATCACAGATTGTCCGGTCTGCAGGATGAACCTTTCCGGCAATCTGGACATGAATGACAGGTTGCAGGTTCTGCACCCTTTAACCCTTATTCATTCGGCATTGAAACAAATATGAAAATTAAATTGGAAAAAGGTCTGACCTGCCTTGATATTGATATCTCTGATAATAAGGTAATTGACATCATTATTGGAAAAAATGTTCCTGTGACCAGCCATGACCGAATCAAACACATTATTTCACAAGGGATAAAAACCCATACTCCAAAAGGAATCATTCACAAGAAAATCGCAGTTATCATCCCGGATAACACAAGGCTGTGGGCCAGGGGGGACATTTTTGTGCCTCAAATTGTAAAAACCCTTTTAGGCCTGGGCGTTTCAACGGATAATATTAAGATCATAATTGCTTTAGGAACCCATGATGATATGGATAAGGACCAGTTCTCCCAGCTTGCCGGGACCTTTTGCACCCAGAGAATTGAAATCCTTAATTCTGCAAATAAGAATCAAGACCGTCTTGTTTATATCGGTGAAACCTATAAAAAAACCCAAGTCTATATCACAAAAGAAGCAGTTGAAGCAGACCATATTGTCATCTTCGGAGGCATCCTCCACCATATGCTGGCCGGGTTCGGCGGTGGCAGAAAATATATATTGCCCGGCATTGCAGGGTATGACTCTATTCAGCAGAATCACTCTCTTGCCATGAAAAAAGACGGATCAGCCCACCCCATGGTCCGGCAGGCAAAACTCTGGGGAAATCCCATTAATGAAGACCTGAATGAGGCAGCAGACCTGTTTTTAACGAATAAAACCTGCACCTGTGTTGCCATTGCAGCAAATGGAACCGGTGATATTTTTCATGCCGATGTCGGCCCTTTGCACAAAACATTTATGGACGGCTGTAAAAAACTTGACCAGGCCTGTTGCATCCACGTCCCCCAAAAAGGAGATTTTGCCCTGATTTCTGCCGGGGGTCACAGAACGGACGGGCAATTGTATCAATCCACCAAAGCCCTTTTTAATGCTGCCAATATTGTCAAAAAAGGCGGAAAAATTCTATTTGTTGCCGGGTGTTCCCAGGGTGTGGGAAATGAGACTTTTTCATCTGTTCTAAACACTTTTAAGGATGAACCTGAAAAACTGGGCAGAAAACTGACAGAAAATTTCACCATGCCCTCATATGTTGCCTTCAGGGTGGTGGATATCCTTAAACGCTTTGATGTAACCCTTATTTCAGATTTATCAAAACTTAAGACTGAATCATTAGGATTTAAATATACTGACTCGATTGAAAATTACATTGAATGCTTAAAAGGCAAAGGTTATATTATACCTTATGCTGAAAATATTCTGCCTGTTTTAGACACATAACATGTTTTGGATTACTGGGGACAGATTTTAAATCTGTCCCCCTAAAAATAAAAGGAGGTATCATGGAAAGAAGGACGTTTTTAAAAAAAGCAGGACTCACAACAGCAACAGCAGCTGCAGCAGCATTAACCATCGGAGCACCGGCAGTCATTGCATCGCCGAAAATTCAATGGACTGCCACTTCATTCTGGAATCCAAAAGTCAGAATCATGTTCGACATGATAAAGGTCTTTTGCGAGAATGTAAAAGAGATGACGGACGGCCAGTTTGAAATCAAACTCTATGGCGGAGGAGAACTGGTACCTCCTCCGGGTGCGTTTGATGCCGTGTCCAAGGGAACAGTTCAAATGGGTACGGGGTCTCCCTATTTCTGGGCCGGAAAATCAACGGCGTTTAACTGGTTTGGCTCTATCCCCTTTGGAATGAATGCCCAATCAGTCAACTCCTGGTTCTATGAGGGCAATGGCCAGACCCTGATGAATGAATTGTATGACCGGTTTGATCTTGTGCCTAGGATTATTGGAAATTCAGGTATGCAGATGGGTGGCTGGTACATGAAGAAAATCAATTCTCTGGAAGATTTTAAGGGCTTGAAAATGCGCATCGGCAGTATTGCGGGAAAAGTTCTTTCCAAGGTGGGTGTCACAACCGTATTTGTACCACCGGGTGAAATCTTCCCGGCCCTGGAAAGAGGTGTGGTAGATGCGGCTGAATTTGTAGGACCGGTTCATGATATATTGCTCGGGCTCTATAAAGTCGCTAAATATTACTACACTCCGGGATGGCATGAACAAGGCCCCACACTGGATGTCTTCTTTAACAAGAAAGCATACAATGATCTGCCAAAACATTTTCAGCGCATCCTTGATATTGCAGCCGCTGATATTAATATCAGAACCCTGGCTGCATTTGATGCCCAGAGCGGTGCAGCCCTGGACACGCTGGTAAAAGAGCACAATGTGGATGTACAGGTCTATCCTGAAGATATACTGAAAAAATTAAAAATCATATCCAAAGAGGTGATTGAAGAAGAGTCCCAGAAAGACCCGTTTGCTTTAAAAGTGCATCAAGATTATATGGCCTTCCAGGCAAAAACAGCTGTCTGGGGAAAGATGTCTGAAAAAGTCTACTGGAATACAATGGCTTAAATTTATGGAAACCGTTAAAAAAGCAGTCCTTTTTTGTGATAAAATCAATGAATGGATCGGCAGTGTTATTGTTACGTCTGCGGTTTTTATCTTCATTCTGGTCATCTTTTCAAATGTGATTCTGCGTTATGTTTTTAATACCAGTTTTGTGTTTATGGCTGAACTGGAATGGCATGTGTTTGCCTTTATTTTTCTGATGGGTGCAGGCTATACGCTGCTGCATGAGGGACATGTCCGGGTGGATATTTTTTATTCAATTATGGATAGGAAAAAACAGGCTTTAATTAATTTATTCGGTGTCCTGTTTTTATTGATTCCCTCCTGCTATGTAGTTCTTACCACAACCATTCCATGGGTTATTGTCGCATATCAAATAGGAGAAGTTTCCATTAATCCCGGCGGTATTCCTGCAAGGTTTTTATTAAAGGCAACATTACCGATAGGTTATTTTTTAATGTTGATTCAAGGACTCCTGCTTGGTGCAAGAAGCTTTTTTATTATTTTGGGAAAACCCTTGGAAGATGAATAAGATAGGTATTAAAGACATATGTTAATTATGATTGTATCACCGACTGGAAGATCAAATGCTGATTGATTATTTACCGTTCTGGATTGCTGATTATCTGGCTGCGTGGCTTTTTCTGGTATTGACCATTGCCTTAATGGGAGGATTCCCCGTCACTTTTACCATGATGGGGGTTTCCTTCCTTTTTGGCCTTATCGGGTTACATCCCAGCTTTTTTGACCTTTTGCCCCTGCGGATGTGGGGCATAATGAACAATACCATGTTAATGGCAGTTCCATTGTTTATTTTTATGGGGCTTGCGCTGGAAAGATCCGGGCTTGCAAAGGAATTGCTGGAAACAATGGAGGAGCTTTTCCAGAATGTAAGGGGCGGGCTTGCCATTTCAGTTATCATTGTCGGGGCATTATTGGGCGCATCCACTGGCATTGTCGGAGCAACCGTTGTGACAATGGGATTGATGTCTTTGCCCACCATGCTCAAGCACAAGTATTCAAAATCCTTTGCTGCAGGCACTGTTGCCGCGTCAGGAACATTGGGCCAGATCATCCCTCCCAGTATTGTTTTGCTGCTTTTGGGACCGGTGATGGAGGTGCCCATAGGCGATATGTTTATTGGTGCTGTCATTCCGGGTATGATTCTGGTTGTTCTATATTGTCTGTATATCTGGACGTCCACCTTTTTTGGGACAAAACATGTCCCGGCTGCCCAGGAAAAAGGCGCTGTTTTTGACAATGCCTTTCTATTAAAAATTTTCAAAGCACTTGTCCCCCCTTTATTTTTAATTCTTGCTGTACTCGGGACAATTTTTGCCGGCATTGCCACACCAACAGAATCCGGTGCCATGGGTGCTGTGGGTGCTGTTATTCTGACTGCGATGAATGGAAAATTATCCTTTAAATTACTACATGAAGTTGCAAAAGGAACCATTAAAATGACCTGCATGGTGTTTATTATCATCATGGGTGCCACCTGCTTTGCCCTGGTTTTTCGGGGTCTTGGCGGCGATGATCTTCTCAGGGAATTTATTGCCAGCATGAATCTGAGCGGGTGGCAGTTAGTGACCATGGTCATGATTTTTATCTTTATTCTGGGTTTCTTTCTCGATTTTATTGAAATCACCTACATCCATATTCCCATCATAGCACCCATTGTGGTTGATTATGGGTATGATCCCCTCTGGTTTGGTATCCTGTTTGCCGTGAACCTGCAAACATCGTTTATGACCCCGCCCTTTGGCCCTTCTCTGTTTTATCTTAAAGGTGTTTGCCCACCGGAAATCAAAACCACGGATGTGTATAAAGGTATTATTCCTTTTGTTCTTCTGCAGCTTATCGGACTAACCATAATCGCCATCTGGCCAAGCCTTGTGACCTGGCTTCCAAAAGTTGTTTATGGCAATTAGAAAACTTAATTTATAGAAAAGAATAAAACCATGGATGAGAAAACAATCTGCAGGAATATTAAAAAACTTCGAAAGCAAAACCATCTTACCCTGGAAAAACTTGCCAGTCTGACAGGTCTCACAAAAGGATACCTGTCAAAGGTCGAGCGATCCCAAAAAGCACCGCCCTACTCCACATTGAATAAAATTGCAGGTGCCCTGGGGCTTGATGTGACAAATATTTTTGAACAAAATATTGAACCCTTAAATGACATCAGAATAAGCGTTCAAAAAAATAATGCGCGCAAAATTATTAAAGCAACCTCCCAGCTTTCAGGTTATGACTATGAAGTCCTTGGTGCAAACAAACCCGGCAAAAACATGGAACCTTTTATCATTTATTCGCCCTGGGAAATCACAAAAATGTATTCCCACGAGGGTGAAGAATTTATATATGTAATGGAAGGCAGTCTTGAATTTTTATATGGAGAAGACACCTATATTTTAGAACAGGGTGACAATATTTACTTTGACTCCTGTGTACCACATTCCGGCAAAAGCCTGGGAGATAAAAAAGCCAGGCTTCTTGTGGTCATCTATTTTTATAAGAGAAACCGGCAATAAAAAAATTCAACATATAAAAAATACCATTTTCCCTATGCTAATAATGCAGGGCTACTTACCGAATTAATTGGCCAATAGCCTTTCTCACCAGGCTTCAGGATAAGCAACATCCACAAAATTCTGCTCAATTTTGAATTTATGTTCCCGCTCCATGGCAGCAAGATCCAGGAAAACTGCTTTTAATTGTTCCTCATCACAATTTTCCGCAAGGGCTGTATATTTTTTCATTGCAATTTCTTCATTCTTCATGGCAATTCCAATTGCAGCCTTGAGATCTATTTCCTCATTAACTTCAGGTATTTCAATGGTTTCAGACACCTTGAAATCCTTGTCAAAATCAAAAAAAGATGTCTGTATTTTTTTCTGGTCTAAAATACGGGTCAATATTTTTTCATGTTTTTCTTCTTCTTTGGCAAATTTTTCAAACAATTCTTTGAGATGGGGTTCTTTTATCCATTCAGCTACTTTTTCATAAAATTGTTTTGCCTCAATTTCGCCTTTAATCGCATCTGAAATAACCAATTTGTATTTTTCCAAATCCATAATTGTCCTCCATATGTGTCTACACTTTGTTTAAAAATAATTGATGCTGCGCCTGTATCCTAAAAAAAATTTTACAGGATTATATTAGCCCATAAAAAAAATGACCGCAAGAAAGATCCTGATTATCTCCTTTAAACCCTTATTAAAATTTCAACCAAACCCGCAGGCTGCCGCACTGGTTCATTATTCACTGGAAAAAATATTATAAATTATCTGACAGATAATTGATTACATCTTTTGCCGGGCGATCATAAAACACACCATAGTGTGAGGCAAAATCAGGGTGCATGCCCCTGATAAACAGATAGAAAATACCGCCAAAATGGGTGTCGTAATCATAATCTTTTAATCGCAGGCCAAGATACCTGTGAAGGGCCACAAGATAGATATGGTATTGCAGAAAATAGTGGTGGTTTGACATGGCATCAAACATGGCAGTCTGTGAATATTGATCATAGGTATCACCCAGATAATTGGATTTATAATCAACAATATACCATTTGTCTTTATGATGTATCACAAGATCAATAAACCCCTTTATAAACCCTTTAAAGGATTGAGCAGTCAATTGGGAAAGCTTTTTTATATACCCTGATTTTTTAAATTTCACATCTGATTGTTCAAAGGCTTTTTGTACAGATGACATCTGAAAAGACGGGACGGAAAAAGCAAACTCAAGCTCGTTGAATCGTTGATCAGGAAGGATATCTTTCAGGTAAAACCCTGATGTTCCGGCCACAAGCTTTGTTTCAAGCACCTCTTTCACAGATTGATCAGCCATTTGAATCATTTCGGTGCCCAGAAAACCAAACATGTCAAATTTTGATTGAACCAGTTTAAAAATTCCCTCTGAACCCATTGTAAAATCCAGTGTTTCAAAAATAGAATGAAACAGATCACCTGATCCTGCACCTTTGGGGAATTGGGCAAGGGTTATAATGGGTCTGGCTTTATCACCATCTGACTTCTCCTTTTCCGGCAGGGCTTCCTGGTTCTGGGAAAGGGCAATAGCTGAAAAGCTAGACATTTTCCAGGAAGCCTTAATATCTTGACTGATTTTTTCAGCAGATAAAACAGGATTTAATGAGTCTGATCTGTCTATAAACCTATTGGATAATTCATCGGAATAGTGCTGCAAAATAATGCTTTGATCTGCACGGGTTCCAAGCTGTTCCAGATCGTTGATCATTAATTGATCCTCTTTGCAACCGCAGGAATGCAGCAGGGTGCCAAGGGCCGAGGTCTCAACCGATTTAAACCCGCCCCAGATGATCCTGCACATGGCAGATGCCCTTGTTAGAGCCACATATAACAACCTTCTTTGTTCTGCCCTGTCTTCTTTTTCAAAATGGGTTTGAGAATTTTCAAGATCCTTTGACCCAAGATCAAGGGTCAACTGGTAATCTTTTCCAGGATCATGGAAAAGGATGTTTTCTTTTGGGGGTTTTCGCGGTCCTTCCCAGAGATATGGAAGGTAAACAACTGGATACTCAAGCCCTTTGCTTTTATGAATGGTGACAATGGCCACAGCCTTTTTATCGCTTTCCAGCCTGAGTTCATCCGCGAATTCATCTCGAAGGTCTTTGAACAATTGCCGGGCATACCATTTCAATAAATAATATGGAGATAGCTGCTGTTTGAGACAGGCTTGTGAAATCAATTCTATCAAATGATAAAAATTGGTCATCCCCCTTTCGTCAAGGCTTAAGTTTCCTTTTAAGAACGCTTCATCAGAATGAAGCAGGGCCATGGCCATGGAGACAAAACCTTTGGTTTCCCAGATTTTTTTATACTCTCTGAACCGGTCCTGCCACTTGAAAAAAAGTTCTTCTTTTTTATCAAGGCTGACAATCTTATCCGATGAAAAACCAAACACGGAAGTACACAGGGCTGCATTGATATAGCCCTTATTATCAGGGTTATTTACAGCCCATAATATATCATGCAGATCAATGGCCTGGCTGGAGTCAAAAACAGATCCTGTTTTTGAAAGATATGAAGGAATATTAAGATCAGACAAGGCCTTTTGTATCTGTTCTGCCTGCTTGTTTGTCCGGACAAGCACGGCAATATCTTCAGGGCTGATCTTTTGAGGATTCATGCCGTTGCTGCCCTTGTCTATCAATGATTTATCCGATTGCAGTAACACCAGGATATCTGTTGCCACAATTTTTGGAATAATCCCGGCTGCAGTGTCTTTGCTGATAAAACCCTGATAGTCAAGAGTCTGGCTTTCTCTTTTTATAAAACAAAACTGCAATGGCGGAACAAACTCTTCATTGTCTTTCAGGAAATTCTTTGCTGTTTCTGGAGTTTTGACCTTTAAAAACTCAATGGGTTCGTAGAGAAATGGATTGATACTGCCTGAGAAAACCTCATTAATTGCCTTAACAAGCAAAGGCGCTGACCTATAATTTTTTTCAAGGGTAAATTTTTGATCACTTTCTTTAGATGCTTTTAAATAAGCAAAAATGTCTCCCCCCCTGAACGCATAAATAGCCTGTTTGGGATCTCCAATCATGAAAAATGGCGTGCCTTGGGAAGAAAAAAGCTTTGAAAAAATATCATACTGCCGGGGGTCTGTATCCTGGAACTCATCAATCAGACAGGCTTTATAGGTTTGTCTGACAGCCTTTTGAAGATTGTGCGCATCTTGTTTTTCAAGGGCTGCTGCAAGGTCGTTAACAAGATCGTCAAAAAAACATATGCCTATGGCTTTTTTCATTTTATCCAGATCTTTGTTGAAAAAAGCTAAAAATTCAATTTTCAGGCTGATAAGATTATTTTCAAACACTTCATAAAAAGAAAGCATTTGCTCGCATAAATCAAAAAATTCATGCTCAGGCGGCATCTCGCCGAATTTTGTTTTTAGTTCCAATCTTGTCTGAGTAAATTTATAAAGGCTATCCCCATCTTCTGTCATTTTAAAAAACGTATCCACATCTTGCTGGTCTATTTTCAGACAAGAGGCTTCAAGCCAGACAGGTACATTTTTTTTCGTATAACTTCTTTTATCAATTCCTTTGTGATTCTGGATCAAATCGATGATTTCATCGTCCCTTATCAAAAGGATATCATGGATTTTTTTTAAGGTTTCTCTATATGGGCAAAAGATATTCTCAAAATTTTCCGCCAAAGGTCTGCAAACAAGGTCGGATCTTGAAACAAACGGGCCAAAGGATGCAGCAAAGCTTTCCGGTGTTATCTGCCGCTGGTTTAAATAGGATAAAAACAGGGGATCCAGATTGTTAACATGACCCATGAAAAAATCATAGCTGACCTGTCTTAAAAATAGCGATCGGTCCGGCATAAGCTCAATATCAAAAAGGGAATGGCTTTCAAATGCATTTTCTTTTAATATCTTGAGACAAAAAGAGTGGATGGTCATGATGGACGTCTGGTCAAAACTATTTAATGCGTGCTGCAGTCTCTGACAGACCAGGGGTAATTTTTCATGGCTACGGAGAAATCCTGCCAGATCATCTTTGCTGTCACACGGTTTTTCTAAAAGGCTTACAAGGGTATTAAAAAGGCGTGATCGTATTCTCAGCTTGAGTTCTGCTGCTGCGGCTTCCGTAAACGTTACCACCAGAATGGATTCCACAGGATACCCCATGGCCGCAAGACGACAATAAAGAGTGGTAATGGTATATGTTTTCCCCGTCCCTGCACTGGCTTCAATCAGAGTTGTTTTTTCAAGATCTATTATAAAAGGATCCAGAGGCTTCATCATGTTATTTTCATATTTTCCAGCAAGGGTTTATACACGGTTAAGGAATTTTGGACAAAACCCGAGGCAAGCAATGCATCAACACTTTCAAAAGGGTCGTTATTCTCAACACAAAGAGATACATATCGGTTTTCCTTTTCCCCTGTTTGATAATATCCGCCATACCAGCTGGTCTTTGATTTATTCATGGCTTTAAAAATCAACTCCCTGTCTAACTCTAATGGGTCCAGTTCTGACAGGTCCGGCTCAAATTTTTCCTTTAACAGGGCCTGTGCAAATAACCAGGATGTTTCGCAGAAAAAATAAAAAGGGTGCTTCCTCCCTTTATCATAAATTTGAATCAATTCCTTGAAATATTTAAGAGCAACCGATTCCAAAGCAGGAAATGAACAGGTTACAACGGGCTTTTTCCCTTTGGGGTCCCGCCCGATAAGAATGGTTTCCTTAGGATAATCAGGAGGAGCACAGATATTTAAAAACAGATGTCTGATCCAGCCGGAAAGCAATCTTGCACTATTGAGCTTTCCAAAACTTAAGGAATACATCCCATCCTCTCTTATGTCTGTGAAATTTGCTGAAACTATCAAGCCGTCTATATTTATTTCCAAGGCAATGGGGGGCAATTGTTTTTTAGATACAATGGTTCTGGCAGCATCAATTACAGGGCTGGCAATGCTCACCATTTTTTCATATTCAAATCTGCCTTTCTCTCCAAAGGGAAGACTTCCCATGGCCTTGATAATTGGATAAAATTGAGTTTCCCTGGAAGATCTTGTTTTTTGTTCAACCAGAAAACTGCCAAGGGTATATTGATCCAGCCCTGATATGGAAAAGATTTCCCTGTCATGGGTCTGGTCTTCCACATCCGGCACTTTTATGTTTAATCCTTCTTTCATGTAATCTTGAACAGGATTTTTGAAAAAATGAATTAGTTCATCAAGGGTAATGCCTGGCAGCTTTTCTTTTGATTCTTTTTCTGCCGATCCATGGACAAATATACGCTTTTGGGGCCTGCCCTCTTCCGATCCAATTAGCGAAAGTGCCCTTGCAATATGACAATTATCCTTTGAAAAAGAAAAAAAATAATCAGTTTGATTAAAATATGCTTCATTAAATGGATGGAGTGGATGAAACAAATGATAGACATACCCCTCTGGAAAAACAAAGCTTTGATCCATGGTGTCGGCAAGTTCACTGACAACACCGGCACAAGGGATCTTTGAGTTATCCTGTATACTCATTCCTG
Source organism: uncultured Pseudomonadota bacterium (assembly GCA_937880875.1). Lineage (GTDB taxonomy): Bacteria > Desulfobacterota > Desulfobacteria > Desulfobacterales > Desulfobacteraceae > Desulfobacula. The sequence goes on along the minus strand of CALGRI010000524.1, from coordinate 84 downwards.
TATAGGTGATAATAAACTTTAACCTGGCCGACAGCAGGGTTTCAAGGAATAGATATCTGTCTTCATCCCTCTCTGATTTATCAC
>CALGRI010000523.1 GCA_937880875.1 uncultured Pseudomonadota bacterium | reverse complement strand
AAAAAAACTGACTGAGCCTTTCACCGCTTGAAACAGCCGGGCAAATAGTCTCATATGACCTTATCAATCTAACTGCCTGCCTATATCCTCAAAGGCATCCACTACCATTCCAGTGCCTACGGCAATCAACAGGATATCCTGGGCCACGCGCACGAAGCGGTGTCTTGGCGGTGGCGGCCCCAAATGCACAATGATGCTTGGCGGAAGATCATAGAAAATGACTTCTCTGGGAAGCTGCCGGCCTTTTTTCCACATTTTTGCATGGCCGGGGGGTATGCAGCGGTTGCCCTTCTTGCGAAGGCCCGGCGGGCAGTGCCCCTTTCGATATTGTTCGGAATAATAATGGTGGATATTTCTTTGCCTTTGTTCATTGAAATAATCTCCTCTACTGGCTCCATGCCCACTTCTCCCGTCATATGTCCCATGATCAGGAGTCCTATCGTCTCTGTATTTTTCACTCTTTTTTTCTTGTTTGTGGTTTTTATTTTTTTTACCACCGGCCTGGTCCGGATTTCCTGCGAGTGCCGGGCTTGTTGACCATATCCCGGCAAATATAAGTGCCAGTATAAGGCTCATCTGAAAAATAAACCGCTTCATGATGTTACTCCTCCTATTTAAAAGATTATAAAATGGATGCTTTATTATAAAATAAAATCCATTGCTAAAAATTTGTTTTTATGTTCCCGAACGGTACTGGCGATGTATCAAAAAATTCAGGATACATTAACAATATATTCGTCATATTGGACTCCTTGGGTCCTGACCGCTTCAATGGTCGCCATTCCCTGGAGATGGGAAACCGTGTAAATTTGTATGTTCAAAGGTTCGCTTAAAAGGGGTTTGGTTCCCAGCAGAACCCCGAACCTGTGAGATTTGATATGCAGATCCAGGTCTTCACGGGTTTGCCACTCCTCGATCAGGCAAAGACGGTTTTTGTCCTGGATATCACTGAAAACAGAACAGCCTTTGCAACCTTTTTCCCGGGTCACAGGTTCGATCAGCGAAACAAGGGTCTGCGTGATCTCCAACTGCTTATCCGCAAGAACATTCAGGATAATTTTGACTACGATCATTGTGGTCCCCTTTTTTTATGCCTGGCAGTTTGAATGAATCCAGGATTTTGATCGCAGTCTGATTTTGACCATGACCCGATTTTTATTTTACCCAATGCTGCTTTTAATCAAAAAGAGTTTAGAGCAACCTTCATGCCAAAGCATGCCCCTATTTTTTATGACACAGTCTGTCCTGTTGATTTAATTGAAGAATCGGTCCTGAAAAAATAGAGATGATAGTAATAAAAATGTAGAATCAAGGCCACATATGGCCTTTGGTCATATGTGGCCTTGATTTCAGGATTTTTGGATGTCCAACTTTCGCATACGGGCGCGCAGGGTGCTGCGGTTGAGCCCGAGAATAAGGGCAGCGCTGTTTTTGCCGCTGACTTTCCAATCGGTCTGGTCAAGCACACGAATAATATAATCCCGCTCCACTGCCTCCAATGTCTTCAGGTTCTTGCTTAAATATGCAAAGGGCTTGTTCAGATCATCCACCAGGTGCAGCTTGAGGCCGGACGAGTTAATCACGGCTCGTTCAAGAACATTTTCCAGCTCCCTGATATTTCCAGGCCAGTGATAATTCTGTATGGTATTCATGACGTTTTTGGGAATGATGCTGGTGTCCTTTCCCATCCGTTTGGCGATTTTTTTGATATAAAATTCCACCAGCAGCGGGATGTCCTCTATCCGGTCTCTTAAGGGCGGCATGGTAATGGGGAAAACATTGAGCCTGTACCAGAGATCATTCCGAAACCGTCCCTGCCGGACCTCTTCTTCAAGATTCCGGTTTGTGGCGGCAACAATTCTTGCATTCACCTTGATGGTACGGGAACTGCCCAGCCGCTCAAATTCACCATCCTGGATCACGCGCAGCAGTTTTGACTGCAGCTCCAGGGGAAGCTCTCCGATCTCATCTAAAAAAAGTGTGGCCCCGTCGGCAACCTCAAACCGTCCCAGGCGCATGGAACTGGAGCCTGTAAACGCCCCTTTTTCATGGCCGAACAATTCGCTTTCAATCAGGTTTGACGGCAGGGCAGCACAGTTTACTTTTACAAGGGCCCTGTTTTTACGTTTACTGAAGCCGTGAATGGCACGGGCCACAAGTTCCTTGCCGGTCCCGGTCTCACCCAAAACCAATACCGTGGTATCACTTTGGGCGATCTGTTCCACTTTATACAGCACATATTTCAAGGCATCGCTTTTTCCGATGATGTTCTCATGGTTATGTCCCAGTTTGATTTCTGCTTTCAGGTAGGCTCTTTCCTGTTCCAATTGCTCTTTGAGATTTTTTATTTCAGAAAGGGCCTCTTCTGCGGCCTGTGTTTTTTTTTCAGCCTCCTGCCTTGCGGTGACCAGTTCTGCCGTCCGGGATTCGACGATTTTTTCAAGATCTCTTTTGTAATATTCACGCTTCGTCACATCTTCAATGGCCAGAAGGATCAATTGTGTCTGGTTGGCCTCCCGGTAGATCCTCCGGGCGTTCAGATGCATGATCTTAGGCCCGATGGTTTCAAAATCATGCTCCACCTCAAAATCATTGTATGCTGAGTTTTCCGGCAGTGCCTGTTCAAGCAGCTCTCTGAGTCTCGGGATATTCCACTGCCCATTGCCAAGATCATATATCAATGTCCCTTCGGTCTCCTGGGGGGTGACACAGAATGTCTTGTAGAAAGAGGGATTGGCATCGACCACCTTAAGGTTGGCATCAAGCACCACGAGCGGTTCACGAACGGTACTCAGGATGCTGTTAAAAATATCCAGAAATGATTGTTGCACTGATCAGATCCTTTCTTAAAAATATGGGCATGGGGAAAACAAAAGCGTTTGCTCAACGCTGGAACACAAATATAAACACCTGATACAATAGATTGATTGTTGCTTTTTGTCAAAGGAATGTTAAACAGATCAAGGGTGATGAGACCTTGATTAACCGGAAGAATTTCCAGGAAAGAATCGGGGACCTTCTGGGAATCAGACTGTTCTGCTAATTGTTTTATTTCAAAGTCTAAGTCCATTCGGTTTTTTTTTACAAGACCACCTAAAGTTTTTATTTCTACTGGGTAACCTGATTTATAAAGACTACTTGGAATCCTTTGTTTTATCTGGTATTTTGGCGGGTATGAAGAGTGCATTTGAAAATATGAAAAGTTGCAGTTCTGTACCACATGGATGTCCCTGCGGGTATTTGTCTAATCCCATGGGCCAGTGTACCTGCACCCACCCTCAGATTCAAAAATACAGATCAAAGATTTCAGGGCCGCTTTTGGACAGAATTGATATTCAGATTGAAGTCCCAAAGGTTGAGTATAAAGATCTTGCCCCTAAAAACAGGAGTGAAGTTTCTTCCCAAATACGACAAAAGGTAAATAAAGCCCGAAAGATTCAGGAAATAAGGCTTAAGAAAAAACATATATTCAACAATGCCGGGATGCTCAGCCGCCACTTGAAAGAGTTTTGACAGGAGAATCACATAATAATATGGAAAGAAGATGAAATATGATTAAAAAAGATATTTTTAATAAGGATTTAAAAGAACAATTTAAAGCATCTGCAAAGGACAGGGTTTACAAGTTTATAATGGCGGATAAGATGATACGCGGGGCAATTGTTCATTCCACCCGGATGGTGAATGAAATGAGGGCAAACCATGATTTAGGGCCTTTGGAAACCCTGATACTGGGACAAGGGTATATTGCCGCAGGTCTTCTTTGTTCGACCCTTAAAGATAAAAATGACAGGGTTAGTATGAATATTCAATGTTCAGGGCCAATAAAAGGACTGGATGTTGAATCAAATATGTTTGGAGAGATCAGAGGATATCTTAAAACCCAACACGTAAAAATCAAAAATACTGAAAAGGTAAAATATTTATCAACACTTTATGGCGCTGGATTTCTTACTGTGACAAAATATCTGGAAAATGCACCCAGGCCTTATTCCGGACAGGTGGCCCTTGAACATGGATCCATTGCAGAAGATCTGGCCAATTATTTTTTAATATCAGAACAGATTCCCACTGGCTTTAAATTAAGTATTTTTTTTGATGACCAAGAATCGGTTAAAGGAGCAGGGGGTATTTTCCTCCAGGCACTTCCGGGTGCAGATCCAGAAAAGGTTATTGAAGCTGAAAAAATGATTCAGGGCATTGATTCATTGGGTGAATTGTTTGCCAAAGGGCATTCGCCCGAAAAGATTATCCAGGATTCTTTTTCAAGCCTTGAACCGAAGTTTTTGGACAATAGCAGGGTGGAATTTTTTTGCCGATGTTCAAAAGACAGAATGGAAGGGTATTTAAAAACTCTGGCCGGAAAAGAAAAAAAAGATATGATAAAAAATGGTCCTTTTCCTGTGGAAGTGCGATGTCACTATTGCAATTCAGTCTACCATTTCAATAAAGATGAGTTAAGGGCGCTTGGGAAATAATTCATTTGTGCCCATCAATATTGATAGTTGTGAATTTGATCAAAAGGGTCTTAAAAAGAAAATATGAATAAAATTAATAGTTTTCCTTGCAAAAATTGGAAGATATATTATAAATACCATAGTGTAGCATAGCCATAAGATGGCTATAATAAAGCTAAGTATTCCAGATGGGATCGAACATAATATCTTTGAAGATGTTGACGGATTTAAAGGATATGCAGCATCCCTGGAGGATGCAGAAAAATTATATTCTTAACGCCAGTAAATTGCCATTAAGAGAAGGAGATTAGATGCACAAATTATTAAACGACAGTCCTGGTAAACAAATTATGCTTCTGGGGAATGAAGCCATTGCAAGAGGTGCCATTGAGGCGGGTTGCGCATTTGCCACAACCTATCCTGGCACCCCCTCTTCTGAAATATCGCTGAATCTTTTCCAGATGTCCCAGGAATCAGATCTTTATTTTGAATACAGCACCAATGAAAAAGTGGCTTTGGAAGTGGCTGCAGCAGCTGCCAACTCAGGACTTCGTACATTCTGTATGATGAAACATGTCGGGTTGAATGTTGCGGCAGACCCTTTCATGACCTTGGCCTATGTAGGGGTAACAGGAGGCATGGTAATTCTTTCAGCAGATGATCCCTCCATGTTTTCAAGCCAGAATGAACAGGACAACCGGTATTATGCCAAATTTGGTAATTTGCCAATGCTGGAGCCTTCTTCAGTGCCGGAAGCCAAGGAGATGATGAGATATGCATTTGATCTTTCAGAAGAATTGAAGCAGCCGGTTCTGTTAAGGACCACCACAAGGATTAATCACTCCAATGCCTTTGTGACCTTTGGCGACATGAAACCAAGACAGACTAAAGGAAAATTTATCCGGGAACCTTTAAGATGTGTGACCGTTCCTGCTGTTTCAAGACAGCTCCATGTCAAATTGCTTGAGAAAATGAATAAGGCAAAAGGGCTTTCTGAAACATCTGATTTTAATCCGGTCAAAGGATCGGGAAAGTTTGGTATCATAGTCAATGGTGTCAGTTTCCATTATGCACTGGATGCGGTAAAAGATCTGGGCATTGAAGGGGATACAAAAATTTTGCGGCTGGGGTTTTCAAATCCCATGCCGGAAAAATTGATCAAGAATTTTTTAAAGGATTGTGAAAAAGTGCTGGTGATTGAAGAAGGCGAAGCTTTTATGGAAGAAGCTGTAAAAGCATTTGCCCAGGAAGCCGGATTAATGATTCCCATCAATGGAAAATCAGAAACACTTTTCTCCCGTCTTTCTGAATATGATCCTGCCATGGTAAGAGAAAAAATAGCAGCTTATTTTGGGATTGAGTATACACCCAAAGAAAAATTGTCTGTCGATAATGTTCCTGAAATCCCAATGCGACCACCAAATCTTTGTTCCGGGTGCTCTCACAGGGCAACCTTTTATGAGGTGAAGCAGGCAGCCCGCGATATGGATATCATCTGCCCCACTGATATTGGCTGTTATACCCTGGGTTTTCTTCCCCCTTTAAATATGGGAGACTTTGTTATCTGTATGGGATCTTCGGTAAGTACTTCCTGCGGATTCGGGCAGGCCACAGACCAGAAAGTGATCTCTTTTATCGGAGATTCTACTTTTTTCCATTCAGGTATCACAGGACTGGTGAATGCTGTATTTAACAACCATAATTTTACCCTGGTCATTCTTGAGAATGGCACCACTGCCATGACCGGACATCAGCCCCATCCAGGAGTGGATATGGAAAGACTGGGCCTGGATGGCTTTGGCCGTATAAATATTGAAAACCTTGTAAGAGCCCTGGGTGTGGAACATGTTTCCGTCATTAAACCTTTTAAGGTAAAAAAGAGCATTGAGACGATCAGGGAAGCTCTGGAATACAAAGGTGTTTCCGTTATCCTGTCCCAGGAGCCATGTGCCTTGTATGCAAAGAGCCTGAAACTGCTGAAGCCAAGAGCATTTAAAGTGTCTGACAAGTGTGTTGATCACAAGGATTGTGTCAACTCTATTGCCTGTCCATCCTTCTATATTGAAGATGGGAGAGTTAAAATTGATGCGGATACATGTGTAGGGTGTGCCGTATGTGCACAGATATGCCCTGAAAATGCAATCACACCGTTAAAAAAATAACCTTTAAAAAGAGGATGATATAATAATGGAAACAACCAGACTAATCATGGTAGCTGTGGGAGGCCAGGGCAATCTTCTGGCGTCCAAGGTTCTGGGTGAGGCTGCACTGATTTCAGGTGTGCGGGTTCGAATGAGTGAAATACACGGAATGGCTCAGCGTGGTGGCGTTGTCGAGTCTGCCCTCGTTTTTGGCGAAGCAACAAGTTCTATTATTTCAGATGGTGAGGCAGATATTCTTCTGGGATTTGAGCCTTCTGAAACATTAAGGGCTTTAAACAGATGCAACAAGGATACAAAAGTTATTACAAATACTGCAACCCTGCCACCTTTTACAGTATCAATCGGCAAGGGTGTTTACCCGGATGTTGAAAATATTAAAGCACTGCTCAAAGAAAAATGTGCCGGTCTTGTTGCCATTGATGCTATGAAACTTGCCAAAGAAGCTGGAAGCCCCATGAGTGTGAATATTGTTCTTCTGGGTGCTTTAATTCAGTCCGGAAGTCTTGGATTTTCAAAGGAAAATGTGATAGAAGCTATTAAAAGAAGGACAAAAAAGGTTTTTCTGGACAAGAATCTGAATGCTTTTGATCTGGGTTTTGTGGCTGCACAAAATTATAGCAGTTAAGAGCCGGAAAAAAATGAGGTAAAAAATGAAAAAGATTCAAATAATTAACGGTCCAAACCTTAATATGCTGGGAAAACGAGAGCCTGAAATATATGGATATTTTACCCTGGATCAGATCAATTCAGATCTTGTGCAACAGGCCATACCACTAGGGGTGGAGCTTGATTTTTTCCAGTCCAACCATGAAGGGGCAATCGCTGATAAAGTTCACGAGAACTTTAATGAAAATATTGATGGTATTATAATTAATCCCGGAGCGTTAACCCATACCAGTGTTGTCCTCAGAGATGCTTTGGCTATGATGTCCTGCCCCATGGTTGAGATTCATTTATCCAATGTTTACAAGAGAGAAGCCTTTCGCCATAAATCAATGCTGGCTGATATTGTCACTGGCCGGATCACAGGATTCGGCCATTATGGGTATGAAATGGCATTAAATGCTATCGCTAATATGATCAATGAATCCTGATCTTCTTATTTTAGCTGCAACACATTTTGAGATATCTCATTTTTTAACTCTGTACCCCGGTGACTCAAAACAGTTTACCAAAACCGGGCTGACAATCGTATCCGGCAAAGTCGGCCATAAAACATATGATCTTCTGATTACAGGTCCGGGAGTGTTCAATGCTGCCCATGCATTAACCGTGTATCTTGAGCAAACATCGCCTACCCTGGTATTACTAACTGGTATTGCAGGTATTTTCAAACAAACAGGTGGAAAGATTGGTGATATTGCCATTGCCACCAGGGAACACTATATCCATACCGGGGTTCAAACGGATTGTCTTGCAAATGCTCCCCTGCCTTTTGATTTGATTGATGCAGATCCTTTAACCAGAAAAGGAATTTATCTGTTTGAACAAGACAGGGTTGATCATTACCATGAAATTTTGTCCCGATCTGTCTTGTCAAATAAGGTCAATATAATCAAAGGCCCTTTTATCACAGTCTCTTCCATCACATCTTCCTTTAAACAGGCAGACAGGCTTTATTCGGCTTTTTCCCCTGTAATGGAAGCCATGGAAGGCGCAGCCTGTGCCCATATTGCCAAGCTCTATGACATCCCTATGATAGAGGTTAGATCAGGTTCCAACTTTGTTGGTGAAAGGGATAAATCAAAATGGGATATTGAGCTTGCTGCTAAACAATTGGGATGGGTATGTGCTGCCATTTAGTGCCCAACTCAGTAATCAAGGGAATTTGTGGTTTTCCATCGCTACTATTTAATTTATCATTTTAATTATGTGTGTGTTAAAAAATGAATTTTATTGACTCCCATTGCCATTTGCATGATTCAAGGATAATTTCAGATATCCCATGGATAGAGGACCGTGCAAAAATAGCAAATGTTCAATACATGGTGTCCTGCGCCACCATGGTAGATAATTTTGAATTAACGGCTCAGCTGTCAAAGGATTTCCCCTCTATTTTACCCTGTTTCGGGATTCATCCATGGTTTGTGGGAAGCATATCCCGTCAATGGAAAGAAAGGCTGGAACACTATCTTTTAACCTATCCATCCGGGATTGGTGAGACAGGAATTGATTTTACAGATAAAACCTGTGACCGGGAGGCACAGATTAAGGTATTTCAGCATCATCTTATACTTGCAAGAGAACTTGAACGTCCCATTAATATTCATGTGAGAAACGCCTGGGATACTTTTATACATATTTTGAAAAAAACAGGAAAATTAAAAGTTCCAGGATTAATACATTCTTATTCTGGTTCAGCAGACATGATTCCATTGTTTGAAAGTCATGGCCTGTATATTTCTTTTTCAGGATCAGTGACAAATCCCAGGGCTAAAAAAGTGGTGAATGCATTGAAAAGGGTTTCTAAAGATAGGTTTGTCCTGGAAACAGATACTCCTGATATCTACCCTTATTTGCCAGAATATCTACTGGAACCAGAAGCATCCCGGCTCAATGAACCCGGAAACCTGCCGGCCATAGCCAGGATTGCTTCTGATATAATTGGCATGGGGTTTGAACAATTTTCAAACCATGCCTATGAGAATAGTTTAAAAGTATTTCATCCTGTCTTGGAGGGGAAAAAAATTTAAAATGAATCAATTTGCAAGGACAGAGCAGCTTCTTGGGCCAGAGAGCATGGAAAAGATAAAAAATGCAACAGTGGCTGTTTTTGGCCTGGGCGCAGTTGGGTCATTTGCCGTTGAAGCCCTTGCCCGCACAGGGGTTGGAAACTTGTATCTTATTGATTTTGACAAGGTGGATGCCTCTAATATTAACCGGCAACTGCTTGCATTAAATTCTACCATTGGCAGAGAAAAAGCCGATCTTGCCTATGAACGTGTGAAAGATATTAACCCACGATGCAATGTGGATATTCACAAGTCATTTGTTAATGCCCAGAGCCTTGAAGATCTTCTATCCAAAGATATTGATGTAGTGGTGGATGCCATAGATGGCCTTAATTCAAAGATAAATCTGATTGTTGGCGCAAGGCAGATGAACCTTTCTGTGGTTTCCAGCATGGGCGCTGGAGGCAGAACTGATATCTCCATGATAAGAACAGGAGATATCAGCGAGACTTGCGTTTGTCCTCTGGCAAGGGTTGTCAGGCAACGATTGCACAGGCGGGGTATTTACAAAGGGGTAAGGGCTGTTTACTCCATTGAAAAACCATTAAACAAACAGCCCTACAAATCTGAAGATGCACAGGATCCACTGTCGGATCATGGTCGTTCACGACCCCCCATTGGAACCGTTTCCTGGATCCCTGGCGTATTTGGTCTCACAATTGCAAGCGAGGCCATTAATATTATTCTGCAGACCCCTTCTCTTCATCCCTGAGAACACGCCTGAGGACTTTTCCAATATTTGACAGGGGAATTTCATTCCTGAATTCAATTAATTTGGGCCGTTTATACCCGGCCATGTTTTCTTTACAGAATGCGGTTATTTCCTCTTGTGTTGCTGTTTGTCCTGTTTTGAACTTAATAAAGGCCTTTACTTTTTCCCCACTTTTTTCGTCTGGTACGCCTACTACAGCTACCAGTTCAATTTTGGGATGGGTATAAAGAATATCTTCTACTTCTCTTGGATAAACATTAAAACCGCCAACAATGATCATGTCCTTTTTACGGTCTGTGATAGTGATATATCCGTTTTCATCAATGTTCCCGATATCTCCTGTGAGAAAATACCGTTTGCCGTTAATCTGTTTGAAAACTTCTTCATTGGCATCCGGTCTTTTCCAGTATCCTTTCATGACCTGGGGACCGCAAATGGCAAGTTCTCCATCTTCTCCCCGGGCAAGTTCTTTTGTGTCATCATTTAAATCAAGAATTTTAACATCTGTTCCTGGCAAAGGAAATCCAATGGAACCTATTTTCCTGGTTTCTTTAAATGAGGGATTGATGCTGGTAGCAGGCGCGGTTTCCGTCAGCCCATAAGCCTCGAAAATAATAGAACCGGTTTTTTCTTCAAATTGTCTGCACACTTCCGGCGGAAGCGGTGCTCCGCCTGAAAGACATCCCATAATTGAGGAAATATCATATTTGTCCAGATTAACATGATTTGTAAAGGCAACAAATATGGTTGGTACAGCAGTGATAAAAGTGGGTTTGTATTTTTGTACCGCCTCCAGAACTACAGTAAAAGGCGGTTTACCCGCTCTTGGATCCGGAATACAGATCAGCCTGCTTCCGGACAAGGCTGAAAAAAGCAGGGCACTTGTGATACCAAAACTGTGATACCAGGGTAAAACGCCAAGGTATGTATGATATCCGCCATGCCTCATTTTTTCCGGCTTACCCCCCTCTTCATGTACCAGTCTGAAATATTCTTCACACGCTTCCAGGTTGTAGGTGAAATTGGAATGGGTCAGTTCCGCCCCCTTGGGCACACCTGTTGTGCCGCCCGTATAGAGCATGACAGCAGTATCTTCATCAGGATTGATATCAAGGGAAGGAGGATTCGGGCTGGATGAGGCAACAATATCATCAAATATAAGATGGCCGGGTTCGTATTTGTCAGCTTTGGGAATTTTACCTAAAAGCCCGCCAATAAAGGCTTTTATTTTTGGAAGATAGGATTTGATATTGCAGACAATGACAGTTTCTATTTGGGTGTCTTTTATGGCCTTGACCGTGTTTGGATAAAGCAGGGGGTGGTCCATGCAAAAGACCATTTTTGATTCAGAATCCTTGAGCTGGTAATTCAGTTCTGAAGGTGTATAGGCGGGATTACAGTTCACTGCCACTGCACCGGATTTAAGGATGCCAAAAAGAACTTCAGGAAAGTGGGGTATGTTGGGAAGAAAGATAGCAACCTTGTCTCCTTTTTTAATCCCTTTGCTCGCAAGAAAGGTTGCAATTCTGTCAGCAGTATCCTTGACCTGAGCATAGGTCCTGAATGCACCGTTAAAAATGGTATACACATTATCAGGATATTTTTTAGCAGTGTTGTCAAGGATTTGAGTAAGAGGGTAATGATAATTGGTTACATCGTGTGCTACTCCTTCAGGCCAGAAAGGGGTTTTCCATACTTGATCTGTCATTTATCTTCTCCTTTTGTTGGTGTGCTCTGCCAGGGATAAAGCATTCTTATCCTAAGCCGTGATTTGTTTAATTGAACAATGTTTATTTGTTTATATCAAAACTATATAATAAATCCAGATAATTTTTCATATTGATAAAGATAGGATGCAATGATAAGTGATGAGATAAAAAATAATCGCTAAATAATCTCGGGATTAAGAGGAGATGAGAATAGTATGAAAAAAAAATATCAATATCTGTTGATCATATTTTTATGGGTGGTGTTTTTTGTCAATCCATCATTTGCAGAAGACATATATGTGACAGGGATCACAAAAGTTACCATGCGTACGGGGCCGGGAATTGAAAATAAAATCATTGACATATTAACGTCCGGCGATAAACTTGAAATGATTGAATATCAAAAGGACTGGAGCCAGATAAAGACAGATAAGGGAAGGACGGGATGGGTTTTGTCAAGGTTTTTAACCCGGGATATTCCAGATGCTTTTTTGATTGAAAAATTGAAGAAAGACAATCAAGAGCTGATTTCGAAATTTGATGCTATTGAAAAGGAAAATAAGATACTTGCAGATAAAAATGCAGCATTGGTCCAAATCGAAGAAAAATATAATAAACTGAAACAGGAATCTGCTGATTTTTTAACACTCGAGGCAAATCATAAAAAAATAATGGAAGAGTTTGCAGCCCAAAAAGGACAGATTAAGACATTGGAAAACGATTTAAACAAAGAGCAAAAACTTTGGTTTCTCAGCGGTGCCGGTGTTTTTATTTTTGGTCTGCTTTTGGGTTTAATTACCCGTAAAAAGAAAAGAAGCGGCTTGTTATGATTAAAAAAACTGATTTTTTAGTGATTGGAAGCGGTATTGCCGGGCTAAGTTATGCCCTTAAAGTGGCCCAGTTGGGTAAAGTCACCATCATTACCAAAAAACAGATCCAGAAAACAAATACAGCCCTGGCCCAGGGGGGAGTGGCAGCTGTATTCGGTAAAATTGATTCATTTGACCTTCATATCAAGGATACGCTGGATGCAGGAGATGGCCTTTGCGACAGAGAAGTTGCAAAGATGATAGTCAAAGATGGGCCCGAAAGAATTAAAGAACTTGTAAAACAGGGGGCAAATTTTAATAAAGACGGCAATGGTGAGTATGATTTTTCTCTGGGTCAGGAAGGCGGACATTCTGCGAAAAGAATTGTATATGCCCATGATTTGACGGGTAAAGAGATTGAAGACACCCTGGTAAAAAATGTTGAACAAAATAAAAATATCACTATTTTAGAAGATCATATTGCTGTAAATTTAATTACCTTTTCCAGCAGTATCAGAAGCGGGCTTCTTGTCACCCAGAATGAAAATATCTGCTGCGGGGCCTATGTTCTGAATAATAAATCCGGAGAAATTGAAACCTTTTATGCGGGAATTACTCTCCTTGCAACGGGTGGCGCAAGCAAAGTGTATCTTTATACCTCCAATCCGGATATAGCAACGGGTGATGGAATTGCCATGGCATATCGGGCAGGCGCCTCTGTTGCAAACCTTGAGTTTGTACAATTTCATCCCACCTGTCTGTATCATCCTGAAGCAAAAAATTTCCTTATTTCAGAAGCAGTAAGAGGAGAAGGTGCTGTTTTAATAGACTCTGAAGGTCACCGGTTTATGGGAAAATATTCCCCGGACAAGGACCTTGCCTGTAGAGACATCGTTGCAAGGGCCATTGACACTGAATTAAAGAAAACAGGCGCAGACTCAGTCTTTTTGGATATCACACATAAAGATTCTGATTTTATCAAGAAAAGATTTCCTAATATTTATTCTAAATGCCTTGGGTATGGGATTGACATGACAAAAGAGCCTATTCCCGTTGTTCCGGCTGCCCATTATATGTGCGGTGGAGTGGCCACGGATTTGAATGGGAAAACCGATATTCAACGTCTTTATGCCGTTGGAGAAGCCGCATGTACAGGATTTCATGGTGCCAACAGGCTGGCATCAAATTCCCTGCTGGAAGCATTGGTTTATTCCCACAGGGCATATCAAGCATCTATTGAAGAGTTTAAGACCATTGAAAATAAAGTAAGCTCCACCCTTGAATTGTGGGATGAAGCCGACACAACAGACAGTGATGAGGCAATTGTTGTGACCCATAACTGGGATGAGATCAGACGTTTGATGTGGAATTATGTCGGTATCGTCAGATCAGACAAGCGCCTGGAACGGGCTCAAAGAAGAATCCAGAATATCCAGAAAGAAATCAATGAATATTATTGGAATTTTAAGGTAACAGCTGATTTAATTGAGCTTCGAAATCTTGCCACAGTGGCAGAACTGATCATTGAATCCGCTTTAATGAGAAAGGAAAGCCGGGGCCTTCATTATAATATTGGATATCCTGAAAAAGATGATCAAAACTGGCTGAAACCAACCATCCTGAAAAAATGCTTTTGAAGAATTGAATTTCAGGTTCCATTACTTGTCGATATGACTGTCTTATTTGCAAAAGTTAATTACAACCATGTTTTTTATATTAAAAAATTGATTATCTGCGTGATGAATAAAATTTTCTTCAAACACAAGATGTTGTGTTTGATTATGATGCAGAAA
>CALGRI010000522.1 GCA_937880875.1 uncultured Pseudomonadota bacterium | reverse complement strand
TGGAATAAAAATGAAAATTAATATTGCAATCAATGGGTATGGAAGAATCGGGCGGTGTATTACAAGAGCTCTATATGAATCTGAAAAGTTTTATAATAAAATTAATCTTATTGCCATCAATGAGATGGCTGATGAAAAAACAATTTATCATTTGACCAAATATGATTCAACCCATGGCAGGTTTCCTTTAAAGGTTGGAAATGAAGAATCAACCCTGATAATAGGTAAAGACAGGATAAAAATATTTCAGGAAAAAAATATTGTCAATCTTCCCTGGAAAGATCTTAATATTGATATAGTACTTGATTGCACGGGAATTTATAATGACAGGGAATCTGCAGAGCTGCATCTTCTTTCAGGAGCAAAAAAGGTGATTTTTTCACAGCCGGCAGCAGATGAAATGGATGCCACCATTGTATATGGTGTCAACCATCATGTATTAAAAAAAGAACATACAATTATTTCAAATGCCTCCTGTACGACCAATTGTGTTATCCCGGCCCTTTATGTACTGGATCAAACCCTGGGGATTGAAAGCGGGACCATTACCACGATTCATTCTGCCATGCATGATCAGCCAGTGATTGATGCCTACAATCCTGACCTGAGAAAAACACGGTCAGCCCTGCTGTCCATCATCCCGGTGAATACAGCCCTGGAAAAGGGAATTTCAAAAATATTGCCATCCATGGAAGGAAAATTTGAAACACTTGCCATCAGGGTTCCCACCACCAATGTCTCCATCATGGATATAGTTCTTCTGGTAAAGTCTGATACTGATATCAAAGCTGTCAACAATATGTTAACAAAAGCATCTGAACAGGGGTTGAAAGATATCCTGGGCGTGACAGACGAACACTTGGTGTCCTGTGATTTTAATCATGATCCCCGATCGTCAATCATTGATCTTCACCAGACCCGGGTCAGTAAAAAACGCCTGGTCAAAATCCAGGCCTGGTTTGATAATGAATGGGGATACTCAAACCGGATGCTGGATACCACCATCGCTTCATTTGAAGCCCGATAGGAATTGGTTATGATGAAAGAATTGACAATAAATATCAGCAAAGATTTCAGCAAATATATCGGCGGTAGGGAAAAGAAAATTGCCGAGTTTTCAGGGGAAGATTTCAGGGAACGATTTCTGGAAGCGAACATTGATCGTTATGATAAAATCAATATCGAACTGGATGGTGTCTTGGGGTACCCATGGGATTTCCTTGATGAAGTCTTCGGTGTCATGGCCAGGAAACTTGGCAGAGAAAAATTCTGGCAGAAGTTTAAACTGGTTTCCGTCAATAATTATGCCATGGATAAGATCGTCTATATTGTAAATCATTCCAAAAAAGACGAGTAATCTGCGTTGCCTTATCGCGCAAGGGCAATCAATTTTTTTGTGATCTCTTTTAATTCAACCGGCATCTGGGTGATATCATCAAAGGGACGGGCCCCATTCCTGTCTGCAGTGACAATTTCATCCATTTCAGGGATGTATCCCAAAATTTCATAATCCGGCATACTGTCCTGTATCAATTGTTTGTCTTGTTCAGACTTGACTCTGTTTCCCAATACTACAATATTTTTTATCCCGATGTCCTGGCCCAGCTTTCTTATTTTATCTGCTGCCACCCGGCTTCTTTTCCCCGGGTTTACTACCACAATAAGAGCATCCACAGATCCTGAGGTGGCACGACCCAGATGTTCAATACCAGCTTCCATATCCATGACCACAACTTCATTTCTGGCCAGAACAAGGTGGTTCATCAAGGCCTTTAAAATGGTTGCTTCAGGGCAGATACATCCTGATCCACCCTTTTGAACTGTTCCCATTACAAGCAGCTTTACCCCGTCTTTTTCAATGGAAAAGCGATCCGGGATATCATCTACTTTGGGATTTAATGTAAAAAAACCTCCCATTGTGCCAGGCGTAGCCCCGGTCCGTTCGGCAATCAGATCAGACAGCTCTGAAATAGGGGTGATGGGCTTTGATTCATCAATGCCAAGGGCTGCAGCAAGATTGGCAACAGGGTCAGCATCTATGGCAATAACTTTAGTCTCTTTATTTAAGGCAGCAATGGATCTTGCAATTAAAGAAGTGATGGTGGTTTTCCCAACACCGCCCTTACCGCCGACAGCAAGTTTTAAACTCAAAATAGGTCTCCTGAATTTTAAAATTTAATGTATCCATAATATTGAAATCAGGATATCTGTTCCAGCATGGTTCCCTTATCATTCAAAAGGAAAACTTCATAATTGTTTTTTTTGGCCTGATCCATCAAATCTTCCTTTATAATGGCCTGGGTTTCATATTTTTCATTCATAATATCCTTGGGCATTAAAAGAAAGCATTGTTGTGCAATTTCCTTTGTTTTAAAGGCTGGAATAAAAGTAGCCTTTGTCTCTTTATCTAAATAGCCTACAAATTGTTCGCTGGATGTTCCAGGATTTTGAACAATAATATAATACCAGGTATCATTTATCGGGTTATTCAATTTATTAAACTCCTCCTACCAAAAAATTTGTTTGAATCAAATATAAGACTATTTTAAACAAAATAAAGGCAAAATTTGCAGTAAAAATAAAAAAGCCCCGGCCGTATTTTAAAAAGGGTCGGGGCTTTTAAAAGCAGAATGTTTAGGTAATACTAAATATCAAGCCATGAATCCGAATACAGCGTTTCACCCATAATGACCTTATAGGTTTTTGCATAATCCTGCATTTCTTTATTAAGACCTGCAATATCAGGCTCGTTGCCATCCATCATACCGTAAATCAGGTCAACGATATCCTGACGTTGCCCTTTTGCAATAGCAGTCAGTTGTTTGTCCAGGGGATCTGAAATAACAGCCTTCATACCATATTTTTCAAGCATTACCATATAGGTCTGATTCAGGATACCGCGAAGATGTTCCGGAGGACCATTGGAGATATTGGAAAGACCACAGGTGGATTTTGCACCCGGTGCCATGTCTTCAAGCATCATCTGAAAATTCATAAGGCTCATCAGCTGCTGCTGCTGGATATTAACAGGGGTTACAATTCCATCCACCCAGATTCTCTCATTGGCAATTCCGGCCTCATTGGCAAAATAAATCAATTCAACAGCAAGAGCCGCTCTTTCATTTTCATCCCTTGGAAGACCATCAGGTCCCCACATCAGTGCCACAAAGTCAGCATCATATTGTGATGCAAGGGGTATCATTTTTTCATATCTTTCAGGTCTTGCCATAATAGAATTGATAATATGAGGCTTATCAGCAGGTTTGCAGGCTTTAAGGCCTGCTTCTATGGCATCAATGTTAGAGGAATCAAGAAGCAAAGGCATTCCAGGAACAGCTTCTTGAACAACATTAACGACCCATGGCATTAACTCTGTTCCAAACTTTTTTGCTGGACCCAGATTGATGTCTATATAATCCATACCCAGTTCTTTTTGTCTTAGAACTTCTTTTTGAATGGGTTCTGGATTACGTTTGGCTGGATCTGCTTCTTTGAATTCCCTTCCAATAACCGTGGAAATGACATTCAGACTTTCACCAAAAAGTATCATATTATTTTCCTTTTAAATTAAATATTTTCAAATTTTTTGGCCAGGGCATTGAAGTTGCCCTGGCTTTTTAATTACTTATTTGGTTTTCAGGAATGCAGGCAGGTGGGCAGCTTCCCTCGGGCCGACCGTAATGGTCCAGCCTGGAAGTTCTTCTTCAATATCACCTGCAATGGCTGCAGCATAACCTGGAATAATAAGTTCTTTATGTTTTACCTTATCCATTATTCCGCACTTTTTAACAAATGCGCCGACATCATCACCGCCAAATTTACCGGCAGCCCAGGCAGTCAGAACAGAAAGGCCTTCAGAGTCTTTGATCAATAACCATGCAGGTACTTTACTGGCTTCGATTTCACCGGAAACAATAAAATAGGTCAAAGCAAAGTTAGTGGTTACAAGCACTGGAGAGTTTTCATCCGGGTTGCCGATTTCAAAAATACCTTCTGTTACAGTCATGGGCCGCTGAGGATCAGTAAAGATATTGAGTCTTTCCAAAAGAAGCGGGAATAGGGACTCTGCACTGAAATCAGACATCACAACAATTCCACCATATTTTGCAACAAACATGGCGGCAATAAGGGTTTCCATATCCGGGTTGGATGCCATCTCGCAGGGGAAGGCAATAGTGGGGAATCCAAGCACCTTGTTGGAAGCCTTAAGGGCAGCACGTCTGATGGCAACCTGATCTTCAAGGGCCTGTTTGATTTCTCTTGAGCCTGGATCAAGAACAAGATCTTTGAGTCCCATAGCCATCAGTTTTTGTGTCAGGGGTTGAAGTGCGTCAACAGAATCAGCTTTAACAGCCAGGGGAAGATCATTATCTTTTGCAAGAGCCCCCATTGCATCCACGTTGTCAGCAGTGGCAGCATAGAGCAGCGGACGTTTGAATCCGGCTGTTTCAATGCCGGCTTTCATGACATCAAGATCCTGGGTCATGAGAACCAGGTTGAATTCAGATTCTTTGGCTATTTTACCTGCAACAGCTGCAAAGGCCTGTGCACCGTTGCCGGCATCTTTGACCACCAGAAGTTCAGGTCTTAGATTAAAGCCGACCCGTTCATACTGAAAGGCATTATAGACTTTCAGGGTTTTGTCAAGTTCTTTAGCATCAATGTCTGAAGACACTATGGCTGCAAGAACGGTTTTGTTAAAAAATGTTTTTTCATGCCTGTAAAGAACGGTTTCTCCACCTGCAGTGGTTTGACGAACACCTTTACCAAGCTTGACAGGGCGGATGGGAGGAGCAGATGCTTCTGCCAGCTGTTCTTTTGCTTCGTCGGAAACATAAGGACAACTGTCCAGTTCCGCCTTTCCTGATGCAAGATTCATTGCAAAGGCAAGGCATGTTGGAACTCCGCACTCCTTACAATTTGTTTTGGGTAGGAGTTTGAATATCTGTATACCTGTTAATGCCATTTTTTTCTCCTTAAGTTTTAATAAAACCTATGAAATCAGGCCTGGCAGCAAAATTTCTGGTGTGAAGAGCTGCCAGACCTTTTTTTAGTTATTATCCAACAAGGGATTCCATAGCCAGTGCCGGATGACCTTTTTCTTTGAGAAAGGGAAGAATTTCTTCTTCAGTGATTCCAATGGTTTCATCAGCAATCATGTCAAAAAAACCAGGAACACCCATTTGTTCACTGCGGGCAGTGATTCTGTCCTTCAACTCTTCTTTGAGCTGCTTGGGCATCCAGACCATTCTTAAGAGACCACCATCACCAACAATAAATTTTCCCTGGGTGATGTTGTATTTTGAATGGCCTACGAACCCGGGAGAAGAAGCACCACCACCCATAACACCGGCAAGCGTAGTAAACTTCATGCCACAAGGGGTCTCGCCTGCATAATCACGGCCAACGGTCATAACACCGTTACAGCCCGGCAGCATGGCAGCAATACATTCGCAGCAGCCACAGGTGGTCATGGGATCTACGACCATGGAGTAGAAATTGTAATGGGTAACTGTGCCTCTGGATGCTTTGTATATAAAGTCGTTGACACCTTTCCACTGACCCAGCTTTGGATCAAGGCACTCGCCTTTTTCAATGGGCTGGTTAGGACCTGTGGGGTTGATCTCAAAAGATGCCTTGCAGTCCATCCAGTTGTAAGCACCGCAAAGACCTGTTCTTTCAGGACTTACAGAACACACATGGCTGGGAGCAAAAGACTGGCAGAGCGTACATGAGTAGTATGTTTCCACGTCCTCGTCTGTCATATTGTCCACCCGGGCATCACGTGTCGTGTAATTGGATCTGGCAGTGGCAGTCATCTTGTCAACATCTGCCTTATTTGTATAGAGTGTAACCTGAACTTTGTCGATAATCTTGGTGAAATCCTGATGAAATTTTGCATGGAGAACCACACCAATGTCTTTCAGAGTAAAACCTTTTTCAATAGCGGCTTTAGAAAGACGGACCCAGGAGATATCCCTTTGTCCGATATGCATGATACCCTGGATGTAGTTGATCAGATGGTGGATCTGTCTTTCCATGATAGGTTCAAAGTCTTCCTGGAATTCACGGCCGGCAACCTGGACAAAAATTCCCAGGGGAAAAGTTCCGCCTTCTTTGATACCATCAAGATCCGGACCCACAAGAATAACCTTGCCGTCTTCAATCTGATTCATGTCAGCCATTTTTACAAGCTCGGTACATTGAGTTTTTCCACCGCCGCATTGTGCATAAAGATCAGCACCTCTTACGCGCTCACCTTCATAGGCAGGACCGAATGCACAAGGAATATTGATATCAGCCACCTGAACCTTGAGACCCCTGACTTCAACTGATCTTTGAACCATGTCTTCATGGGCAACCGGTGCCACAACATGCTCGTAAGTACAGATACCAGTTGGCAGAATTTCAGGAATGGGTGTGTCTGCAATGGTTGGAAAACCCCAGTTAACACAACCGGCTGCTGCAACACCCCATTCAGTACCCACATCTCCCAGGGCATTGACAAAGGCAAATACCCTTTCTTTGTTATATTTCAGGATTGTTTTGAAATCACCCGGTTTCACACCACCAAATGCCATGGCAGCTCTGTTGGCAAACCCAAGGGCAAATACGGCTGAAGAAATGTCAGGACCAAAGGGTACAATACGGGTGTTCCATCCGATCTGCATACCCGCATCCAGGCATTGCTGAATCAGGGTCTTGCCGTTATGATTGGCCGCACAGAAAATATACAGAGACCGTTTCTGATAGTCTTCAACAATCATTTTTGCGATCTCTTTGTTTGGCGCCGCACCAACCATGGCCGCAAACCCGGGAGCAGACCCATCAACAAACTCAACCCCGCGTTTTCTCAAGATGGTATCATCGGCCGCGCCCACCCAGAGCTTACCGTTTTCAATATCCGGATCTTCCTGGGCAATGTAGAAATCAGGTTCGTTCAGGTATCTTAAAGCTTCAATAATTTCATAGCAAAGAATACCTGCCATACCGGCATCAAGAAGTGGTCCCAGGTATGGAAGCCAGTTTTTAAGTCTGATATGAGGTGGAAGAAGTCCCTTGGCAAATGCCAAAGGTGCTTTAAGATCTTCCAAGGTTTCAACTTTAAGACCGGTAATTGAATAAATGACCGGTAGATAATATGCAGTATTCGGGAATCCTACTTTTGTACTTGCATCATAGGTTTGAAGTGCTTTGTTGAGCTGTCCTTCCGCCTGTGCAACTACTTTGTATCCACCCTGAATGGCAGCAAATGCGATTAATTTTGACATATTATGTTCCCCCTTCTTTGAGGATTTATTGTGTTGTAATCTATTATATTAGCCAACAAATGGTTAACCTTCCAGGGCCTGACGATCAGCCATATCCATCATGACTCTCTCTCTTGCCTTATCAATACCGAGTTCTTTTCTTTTTTTATCGATATGTGCAATCAGCATATGCGCATGTTTGATTGGATCTGCTTCAACAGCCCACATGCCGCCATATAGTTCTTCCATACCAGAATTCAAATATTCTTTAAATACTGGAGCGCCATCGAGCGGAAGGGTACCGCCAAATACGGTATAAATACCACTGCAAACAACATATTGACCGATAGAAATCGCCTTTTCACTCATCCATTCAGGTGCGGAACCGGCTACTGGCCAATCACACAGATCCTGACCCATGCCGCCAGCGTTAACAACCTCAATGGCTGCATTTAGAATCCGAGAGTTATCTACGCAGGAACCCATATGAAGAACCGGTGGAATACCGACAACCTCACAGATTTCAGCTAATCCTGGTCCGCAGTAAGCAGCAGCTGAATCCGGCTGGAGAAGGCCTGCCATCGCAGCAGTGATACCACCGCAACCAGTGGTCAGAACGATAACATCGTTTTTGATAAGTTCCTTAATAACCGTCAGGTGGGCATTATTGTGCTGCTGTCTTGCATTGTTGCAGCCAACGACAGCGGCAACACCACGTATACGACCATTGATGATATTGTCGTTAAGTGTATAGTAGGTTCCCCTAAAAGTTCCGCCCAAATGGTATTTAATGGATTCAACAGAGAAACCAGCCACCTGGGATTCTTTATAAGGTGGAATTTGCACTTCGGCCCCACGGTTCTTATAGTTTTCAACGGCCATGGTCACAATTCTTAAGGCGTCTTCCATGGCATGATGCTCATCAAATTCAATGTGAATAACATTGGATTGTTCCATTTTAGCAATGGGGTGGGTCGTGATCAGTTTTGTATGGAAACATTTTGCCACATTGGCAAGGTTCTGAAATACGCACTGAACATCAACCACCATTGCATCACAGGCACCGGTAACGATGGCAAGCTCCTGCTGCAAAAAGTTACCTGCATTGGGAACACCATGTCTTTGAAGCACTTCATTTGCTGTACAACAGATACCGCTTAGCTGAATGCCTTTTGCGCCGACTTTTATTGCAAGCTCATGCATTTCAGCAGACTGGGATGCAGCAACAATCATTTCTGAAAGTATCGGCTCATGGCCGTGAACGATGATGTTGACATGGTCTTTTTTCATGACGCCGAGGTTGGCTTCTGAAATCAAAGGAGACGGAGTACCAAACATAACATCCTGAAGATCCGTTGCAATCCAGGAACCGCTCAGGTCCGCAAGCGCGCAGCGGGCACCCTGTTTCATAAGGTTTTTGTAATCCTGATCAACCCCGATGTGGGTTCTGTGCATGACCTCAACAATTTCCCTGTCGATATTTCTGGGAAGGATACCCAGTTTTTCCCAGAGTTCATATCTGACTTTAGGGAAGCGCTTAGGGACAAGTGTTGTGCTGCCGCTTTTACCCCATTCGGCCAAGGCAACATCGGCAAGCTCAACGGCAATTTCATCAATGTCTCTGTCAACCATTTTGCCGTCCACTTCAACTTTTGTATCCACACCATAATGCGGTGCAATGGCTAAAAGTTTGATGGGGTCTTTGATTTTATAATCATCAGTTAGCTTGTTAGCGGCTTGATAAAATACTTCGGCAACGGCTCTACCATGATCAGAGTGCGCTGCAGCACCTCCCGCGATCATCCTGGTAAAGTTTCTTGCGGCAATGGTATTGGCCGTGGCACCGCAAAGCCCTTTTCTTGTATCTTCACCTTCAATGCCACTCTTGGGAAGCGGCAGTCTGCAGGGCCCCATTGCACAGTTTTTACAGCAGGTTCCCTGAAGACCAATGTTACACTGTTTCATTGTAACGGCTCTGTCAAAAACAGTTTCAATACCGAGCTCATGGGAACGGATAATCATCTGCTGTGTTGCTTTATCAACAGATGCTTCTATTGGATCAGCCAGTTTTGCTTCTTTGACTGCCTTTTCTAATTTTTCTACCATTAGAGGTTCCTCCTCTTGATTGTATATATAAATGATTGTGGAATTCAAGAAATTTGAGATCACACAATTTGTTACAATTAACTCGCTCTTTTATGAATCCTGTCAAGATTATCAATAAGTCGTTCAAGCATAGATTTATTAACACTTGCAGCAGTCTTTTTAGCATCCGCTTGAGGAGCAGCAGAGCGTTCTGCAGCATGTTTTGCTCTTTCTGCAGCACGTTTTTCTTTTAGAGCTAACTCATCAGCTTCACGTTTGGAAACTTCATCAGCTTCGGCTTGTTTTGCAGCTTTTTCTTTGGCTTTTGCATCAGCTTCAGCCTTTGCTTTTGCATCAGCGTCAGCTTTTGCTTTCGCCTCAACGTCTGCTTTTATCTTAGCCTCTGCATCGGCTTTTGCCTTGGCATCAGCCGCAGCTTTTGCTTTTGCTTCAGCTTCAGGATCTACAGCAGGTGCTGCGGCTTTGGTCGCCGGAGCCGCTTCTGCTTTGGGTGCTTCTGTTTTAGGTGCTGGAGCCGCCGCAGCTTTTGGTGCAGCCGGTGCTGCCGGCGCCGCTTTTTTGGCTGGAGCGGCTTTCTTTTCTTCTACAATGGTGAGATCCACTGCAGGTGCCATGCCGGCAAAATCAATCTCAACATCGTCTAATCGTTTGGCGATGGAGGCAACGTCCATTGCAGAACCGCCGTCAGAAATAAGACCGATAAATGCTTTGGCAAGTTTGATGGATTCGGGATGGCGCATGATCAGGATGCTGGAACCAGCAAGCAGATATGATACTGCACCAACAGCTTCCATGAGGATGGCACGCCTTTCCGGATCACCCAGCTCAGGGGCATCTTTAACCGTCAGTTTGGCTTCTTTGCATTTCCAGACTTCGTTGCCCAGATTATTGATCATGGGGTTCTGGAGCTTATCATCCCCCTGGGTCATGGCTGCCTGCGTCAGACGTTCCATAACAGAATATGAATACTCAAGTCCATAGCCAAGGCCCCCTGTGGTGGGGTCAACAATCACATTGCCGAGGTTAACGCCTAAGTTTTCGAGAAGAATGTTTACCTGCTTTGCAAGGTTAACATCGATGGGAGAAGAGGAGATGACCGTGTGACCATATCCCATGGCTGCCGCACCAATTCCTTTGTAATTCTTTTCTTCTACAGGCCCTAAGATAAGGTTCTCACCTTCACAGATTTCACAGATTTTTTTTAGGACTTCTCCGTCCTTGGCAGGTACTGCACATCCCCATATGATCAGGGGAACATTGATTGCAGCCAAGACCTTTTTAACGGTTGCAGCGGCTTCATCTGCGCTTGTATCCTTGTCATTGGGGTCTGTACTTTTGAGCTGCAGAACAATGGCTTGAGCGCCATAGTCTTCCACACATTTTTTTGCCCAGGCTGCAGGATCAGCTACAACATCCTTGTAAGGTGCCAGGGCAGCTTCCGGCCAGTCCGTAGGTTCCATATCCCAGATTTCCATTGCAATAATGGGTTTGTTGGGCATTTTACCTTCAAACTGATAAAAAGGGTAACTGGTTTGGCCGCCGACGGTAAGCGCATTGTCACCTTTTCCTATGGTGATGCCTTTGATACTGCCGGCATACTTTTCCTTGGTTATTTCAAATCCCACTTTTACCTCCTATGATTTAAGATAGTTATGAGTTGGGGGGGGTTAAGATTAAACGGACAGGATTTTATCAGAAAAGGACAAATATATAATGGAATAGCTAAATCAAACTCAGATAATTCTAACTTGACATATCTTTCCATGTACCTGCCTTTATCATAATCCTAATTTATTGATAACAGGATATGATTTATATTCTGTGTGGTTTTTTGTCAATAGATGATTGAATTTAATGATTTTACAGTGTGATCGCCAAAATCCCCTGTACAACAAGGTATTCTGAATCTTGTCTACAATGTGGTATGTTGTTGAATGGAATTTAGTTAATAAATTCAAATCGTATTGGCGAAAAAAGTTGATTTTTTGCATTTTATTTAATAGTTAGATGATGCACTTTGAATTTTTATGGCAAAATGAATATATGGGGTTTATCATTTCTTTTTTTTTAACGGCTCATTTTTTGAGCCAACACCAATAAAGGAGTAAATCATGGCATTAGATCCAACCAAACACGCAGACTGGGAAATTGCACAAGATGCAGAAAAAACAATGCTTACAATCTATGAAATCGGTGAAAAACTGGGGCTTACAAAAGAAGAGCTTCTTCCCCAGGGTCACTACATTGCAAAAATAGATTTCAGAGCAGTGCTAAACCGTCTTAAAGATGCACCCGACGGAAAATACATTAATGTGACCGCCATCACACCCACACCTCTGGGCGAAGGTAAATCTACCTCGGCAATGGGACTTGTCCAGGGCCTTGGCAAAATCGGTAAAAGTGTCTGTGCGGCCATTCGTCAGCCGTCAGGCGGACCGACCATGAATATTAAAGGCTCTGCAGCCGGCGGTGGTCTGGCACAATGCATTCCTTTAACCCCTTTTTCTCTGGGTTTTACAGGCGACATCAACGCTATCATGAACGCCCATAACCTTGCAATGGTTGCGTTGACTTCCCGCCTGCAGCACGAAAGAAACTACACGGATGAGCAGCTTGAAAGACTGTCCGGCATGAAAAGACTGGATATTGATCCCACAAACGTGGAAATGGGATGGATTATGGATTTCTGCTGCCAGTCTCTTAGAAACATTATTATCGGTATTGATGGCGTTAACGGTAAATCTGACGGTTTCATGATGAAATCAAAATTTGGTATTGCTGTATCTTCAGAAGTCATGGCTATTCTTGCTGTTGCCACAGATCTCAAAGACATGCGTGAAAGAATGGGTAAGATTGTTGTGGCCTACACAAAAAAGGGTCAACCCGTTACCACGGAAGATCTTCAGGTAGCAGGAGCCATGACAGCCTGGATGGTGGATGCCCTGAACCCGTCTTTAATTCAGACCCTTGAAGGACAGCCAGTAATCGTTCATGCAGGGCCTTTTGCCAATATCGCCATTGGTCAGAGCTCCATTATTGCGGACAGGGTTGGTCTCAAACTTGCCGATTACCATGTGACAGAATCAGGCTTTGGTGCAGACATTGGATTTGAAAAATTCTGGAATCTCAAATGCCGTTTTTCCGGCCTGAAACCCAATTGTGCTGTTGTTGTTGCCACCATCAGGGCACTCAAATGCCATGGTGGCGCACCTGTGCCGGTTCCTGGCAAAGCCATGCCTGAAGAGTATAAATCAGAGAATGTTGAATGGGTTGCAAAAGGATGCGGCAATCTTATTCATCATATCAAAAATGTCAGAAAAGCAGGTATCGCTCCAGTTGTCTGTATTAATGCCTTTTATACGGATACGGATGCTGAAATTGCCAAAGTTCGTGAGCTTTGTGAAGCCGAAGGCGCAAGGGTTGCCCTTTCCCGTCACTGGGAACATGGCGGTGACGGTGCTATTGAGTTTGCAGAAGCTGTTGTTGCAGCTTGTGAAGAAAAATCCGAATTCAAATTCCTCTATGAGCTTGACATGCCGGTAAAAGAGAGAATTGCGCTGATTGCAAAAGAAGTTTATGGTGCAGACGGGGTGGATTATTCTACTGAAGCAAGTAAATCCCTTGCTAGAATCCAGGCTGATCCTAAACTTGCAGGCTTAGGGCTTTGTATGGTTAAAACCCATCTGTCCCTGTCTGACAATCCCGCACTTAAGGGCGTACCAACAGGCTGGAGACTGACCATAAGAGAAGTCCTCACCTATGGTGGTGCAGGCTTCATCGTTCCCGTTGCCGGCGCAATTTCTCTCATGCCAGGTACCAGTTCAAATCCTGCCTTTAAGAGGGTGGACGTTGATGTGGAAACAGGCAAGGTACAGGGAGTATTCTAACAAGTTTCAAAAATCTTTCAATTTTTGAAACTTTCAATGCCGGGCTTAAATAATATTTGTTTAAGCCCGGCTAGTACTCAAAAAAAAGCCGTTTTTGGTTAAATTTTTTATATGGAGGTTATATATGACTGCTGAACTTATTAGCGGAACAGAGATAAGAAAGGCTATCCTTGCTGAGATCAAAGAGGAAGTCGATGAGATGAAGAAAAAACATGGCATTGTGCCGGGGCTTGTAACAATTCTTGTGGGATCAAGCCCTGCGTCAATCAGCTATGTTACACTTAAAGTCAAGACTGCAATCAGTCTTGGATTTCATGAAATACAGGATGACCAGCCGGTTGATATCTCAGAAGCTGATCTACTGGCATTGATTGATAAATACAATAATGACCCGGCGATTCACGGGATTCTGGTGCAGTTGCCCTTACCCAAACATATTGATGATAAGAAGGTTTTAAATGCCATTGATCCGGATAAGGATGTTGATGCATTTCATCCGGTCAATGTAGGTCGTCTCATGATTGGTGGTGATGAAGCAAAATTTCTTCCCTGCACTCCGGCAGGTATCCAGGAAATGATTGTTCGATCCGGCACGGAAACCTCAGGTGCGGAAGTTGTGGTTGTGGGAAGATCCAATATTGTTGGTAAACCCATAGCCATGATGATGGCGCAAAAAGGTGTGGGTGCCAATGCAACGGTCACCATCGTTCATACCCGGACAAAAGATCTTGCATCCCATTGCAAACGTGCAGATATTCTCATCGTTGCGGCTGGTGTACCTGATCTTGTAAAGCCTGAATGGATAAAACCCGGATCAACGGTTATTGATGTGGGTGTCAACAGGGTGGGCATGAATGAAAAGACCGGAAAAGCGATTCTAAAAGGTGATGTGGATTTTGAAGCAGCCAAAGAGATTGCAGGGAAAATCACACCTGTTCCGGGTGGCGTAGGACCTATGACCATTGCCATGCTCATGAAAAACACATTAAAATCAGCACAATTGAGCCTTTAAAATTGTTTAAAAAATAATATAAACAATAAGGTCAAATAAAGGTAAGAAAGC
>CALGRI010000521.1 GCA_937880875.1 uncultured Pseudomonadota bacterium | reverse complement strand
TAAGAGACACGACGTTTGTCGCTGATAAAATCTTCTTTCATATTATATTTCTCCACGGGAAGCATAAGGAGCCACATGGGTTCTTCGTTGGTGATTTTGGCAGTCAAGCATAAATGCATTGAACAGTGCCAACCCTTTTCTATCCTTGGGCTGCCTTATTTTTGTTTCATAAGCTGTGTATCTTTTCTGGTTATTGTTAAAAATTTGTTTTGCCAGTACCAGGGAAAGACCCCTGTGATAGATTTCAATCAAGGGCGGGCGATCAACCAACATGCAGTGCTGCTCCAAAAAGGCTATGATCTGGTCCAGCTCATTTGCCTCGGGCTGTGCAGCTAATGATCCAAGTGGTTTCTCAAAAGGTTTTTTGGCAAGAGCTTCTGCCAAAAGAATCCCATTATCCTTGGGCTCAAAAATATAAAGTTTATCATTGTATCTGGATATCTGTACTGGTGTGCTTTTATGACTGCTGAACAAGTCAGCGCCAAGGGTTACATAATAATCCTGGTTGTCATGCCTGATGGTTTTTTTCTTTGTTACAGTGGCTTTGCTTTTTTGAAAGCCATATTTCATATATTCTTTTACCTGGTCAGGAGAAAAGGTCAGGGTATCAATCCCGGTTGAGAAAAATAAAGCAAGCTTTTGATCCGGGACCCAGGCTGAGACCTTTCCATTTTCACTAAAATAATGTTTTGTGCTGTTGTGTTCATGGCGATACTCTTCCATCAACGGACTTTCTTTTAAATCATGAAGAGTGATATCAAGACAGGTAATGGTAATTTTCTGTTTTTTTCCATGACTAAAAATATAGCCTGGCACAGTCTTGGCAATCCTGTCCTCAAACGACTTGATAATCCTGATTTCAAAATTATGGAGACTGCGGTGGGAAGATTCCAGGTGGGCCTTGTCTTTTGGAGAATTAATCCTTGAAAAATCAGATTCCATATAAAATCCTCCCGGAATGGAATGCTTTAAATTCAAGGCATTAATAGCCCGTTTAAGGTTCAAAAAACCCTTGGCATTATCCGGTCTTATTCGGATTTTCTTTTGAGGAAATGGCGTATTCATTAAAAATTGGGTAAAAAGATCCACAGAGTTCCAGCTACTTTCACTAAAATAAGCATTCAGAATAAACATGTGACGGGACCCTGTATCATAAAATTCAATCACCTGGGGTTTTTGCCAATGACCATTGTCATTTCTGATTTTCAAATATCGAAATTTACACCCATCCATCTGGATCAGGTCAAACACCGGTTCTGGTTTAAAGCTGTTTTTCATTGGAACATCATCCTCAAAATCTGACTTGTTCAGATAAGATTTAAGATTCTCACGTTTGACACAGCGCCTGAGAGCATCAAGAGAGATTGATTTATTCAACTCTTTTTCAAGCCAATGGTGATAATTTTTAATGATTCTTGCCTTTTGCGTAATAAAGATAAATCCCTGGCTTGACGGATCACAGGACGCTATGACCATTTCCACAAAACGCTTTTTGGTCTGCTCGTCAAAAGAACGGGGGCGACCACTGCATTTTCGGCCTTCCATAATGCCTTTTTCTACGAGCAGGAGGGGGCCTGGGATGATACCGGTTTTTTTATATTGATCTTTGTAATATTTTTTACTCCTTCGTTTGGCAGAGCCTGTTTTGTTCATGATCTTTTTGTGTAGCAACAGATGAAATCGGTCATCCAACGTCAGACTAACCGCGTCCATTGCCTGACTCCTTTGATAAAATTTTTTCCTGGATAACACGGTTCCATAATAGTCCTGCCTGGCGGGATGTTTTCTGCCAATGATCATTTTGTGCAATACGAACCTGTTCCAGCATCACCCAGACAGCATCCATATACTCTCTACTGATTTGATCGGTTAAATCCACAACTGGTGTTCCTTTAGCGGACGTTTTGCATCCAGCGATGAATTTTTTGATGTTGGGTGTTGTGATTTCCATGCCGGTATTTAAAAAATTCTTCCAGACTTTACGCTGTTCAACTGGGTCTAATTTTACCAGGGGACGCACCTGGGACTCATTCCCCGGTAGAATGTCCCCAATTGGGGATAACCTGGAGGTCACACGTAAGTTGTTAACAACCTGATAAGCTTGAATTAGCCTGTAAGCATTGGATTTGCCCATATCCCAGCGGGCTTTGGTGTAAGCTTCAAAGGTCTCAAAAAGAATCAGTTTGTACAGACGGCTATCTCTTATCTCTTTCAAGGCTTTTCCAATTTTATGGAAATGGCACTGATTACGGGCAATGAGATTTTCCAGATGTGTTAATCGATCATGTTGCATTATTGCAATCCCCTATCCCTGTGAATTATTAAATTAACAACTGATCTAATCATTATCCAAACTTCTTCTGATAGCCTGATGGATTGTGGCTGGATCTCTTAACATCATCGCTTTTTGTGAAGTAATTGGTTGGAGAACAGTCGGTTTAAAATTTTCAGATAATGAAAGCACCTGAAAAAGATGACCGTCAAAGGCAATGAGATCCTTATCTATAAGTTCATTTCTTGCCAGGATGTATTCATCTGTATTAACTCCTAAAAGAGAACAAATTTTATCAAAACTGTAATATGATACCCCAAGGCGATCTGCTGCCAACACCAAAAACAAATATAGCAGCAGTTCATGGTGGTCAAGACTGCTCCAAAAGCCATTGCGTAGAAAAGAGTGGGGAATCCAGGCAAAACTACCCTGGATTTTTCGAATACGTTGATGAAGAATTGGTTCTTTGCGAATCATAAGCACCTCCTGATGACAAATAGTCAATAATAATTGATAAAACTATCGGTTGTATATCTGCCCCCATACTCCCGGTGGGGAAAATGCTCCACAACAACTCCTTTTGCACCGCAAAAATGACAACATGGTGTCATGGAACTTACATTATGGGAGTTATTATCATGGTCACAGGGGGGTGTTGTACTAGCATCATCCATGTTTTTTTTCGATTGGCCTAATCTTCTTCTTTTTTCAGCCTCGGCATGGGCAGTTTTCCCTTTCCCTGTCTGGCGATACAGTTTTTGCGCTTTATTATGAATTTTTTTTTGAGCCGGATCGCGGCAGGTATCACTACAATATACCTGGCCATGCCAACAAGATTGACAAATATAAAAAGTATTACCACACCAACGGCATATTATTTTCTTTAACCTGAAGGTCACACGTAAAAAAATTTTCATGCTTCCGATCTTGCAATCATCTGGAAGTCATGGTTTAATTTAAACGATTTGTGGGTGACTTCCGCATAATTGCGAGTTACTTATTAAGGCTCGAAGGGTTGCAACTTCGAGCCTTTCCATATCCTGCACATAAGAAAAAGAACCAAATCAAAAAAAGTATAAGGAATTTTTATAAAAATTAAGAGAAGAATATTAAAATTCAATTGGTAGGATGAAAAGGAATAGCGGTAGAAGTGTTACATTATTTCGTCATGAATTCTGGGGTAAGGCGTTACAATATTTGCATCTTAGCACTTTTTTAATGCATTCTGCTTACCATATTCCCGGTAAATCTTTCCGTTGAAAGAGGGCAGTCAGTTAGATGCGTGACCTTCCATCCGCAGGATTCAAGCAATTTTGCATAGGTTAACATCAGGATGGCGGTATTCGGGTTTTCATCAACTGCAGGGATGCCCTGGATTTTTCTTGCGCTGAATTCATTTAGCTCAAGCTTTGGCAAAAGATGATTGTTCTGATCTTTTAACGGGATGGAACCTTTTTGAGTGACTTCTTGAAAAGTCTTGTCAGATACCTGTTCAAGCCTTGCCAGCGCTTTGGTCCAGATATGCTTTTTATATCTTTGCTTTGTT
>CALGRI010000520.1 GCA_937880875.1 uncultured Pseudomonadota bacterium | reverse complement strand
CTTTAACATTGGGGGTTCTTCCAAGGGCAATCAGGATCTGGTCAAATGGGATCATGACTTGTTTTCCTTCATGATCACAAACCAATTGTTTTTTATCCCCTTGTTTTTCATCTGGTTTTTCATCCTTGAAAACTTCAATGGCTTTGGCTGAGTGATTCAAAAGGACTGTAATGCCTTCTGCCCGGAACCTTTCTAAAACGATTTGGGCAGCATCAGGATCTTCTTTTTTCATTATCATCGAACCCCTCTGAACAAGGGTTACCTTTGATCCCAGTCTTGAAAATCCCTGGGCAAGTTCACACCCTATAGGCCCTGCACCTAATACCAGAAGAGTTTTTGGCAAAGTTCTGATATCCCAGATATTGTCCGAGGTAAGATAGGGTATCTGATCCAGTCCCGGCAGATCAGGAACCATTGGCTTTGCGCCCGTGGCAACAATGATATTTTTTGTGGTTAAAATTTTATCATTCACCTTTACTTCAAAAGGAGATACAATTGTTGCCCTGCCCTGAATACAATCCACACCCAATGTTGTATACCGTTCAATTGAATCATGGGGCGCAACTTTTTTAATAATGGATTGAATCCGTTCCATTATAGCTGCAAAATTAAAATCAACTAAAACTCTGTCAAATCCGAATTCTTTTGCTCTTCTGGTATAGGATAAAATTCTGGCACTGGCGATCAGCGCCTTGCTGGGTACGCACCCGGTATTAAGGCAATCTCCCCCCATTTTATGTTCTTCAATCAAAGCCACCTTTGCCTTGACAGCCGAGGCAATATAGGAGGCCACAAGCCCGGCAGAGCCTGCACCGATCACCACAAGGTTATAATCATAAACTTTCGGCTTTGAAAATTTAGAAAATACTTTTTGCTGCTTTACCATTGTTGTGAGCCGTTTTGCGATAATCGGGAAAATACCCAATAAGGCAAAGGAGAGAATAATGTTCAACGATAAAATCCCACTGGCTGATTCTATTTTTGCAAGCTGAGTTCCGGCATTGATAAATACAATGGTTCCAGGAAGCATTCCCACCTGGGAGACAATATAAAAAACAAAGGTGCGAATGGTGGTCACCCCCATGACAAGATTGATCACGAAAAATGGAAACACAGGCACAAGTCTTAAGGTAAACAGATAAAATCCGCCCTCTTTTTCTATCCCTTTATTAATGGCGGAAAGTTTTGACGAAAATTTATGCTGAACCCAGTCTTTAAACATATACCGGGAAACTAAAAAGGCTAAAGTTGCACCTATGGTGCTGGCAAAGGAGACAAGAAGTGTTCCGTAAAGAATCCCGAACACTGCACCGCCGGCAAGTGTCATGATGACTGCCCCGGGAAGGGATAATGCGGTCACAAGGATATAGATGGCCATGTAAATTGCCATGGTCATGGCTTTATGCTGACCATAATACGATTTAAAGGCATCAAGTTCATTTTTCAGATTGGTAATAGAAAAATACTGATCCAGGTCAAATAAAAAAAATATTGAGATTAAACCTGCAATGAAAAAAAGCAGTACAATTTTAAATCCCCATTTTTTTTTCATTTGTATCTTTCCTTATAAACCTATAACTCTTTTTCAATGGCCTGAAATTTCTTCATAAATTTGCGGTCAATATAGTCTTTAATCATAAATGCAATTCTCCCTTTAAACACCATCCATTTTTTCTTGAATACGCCAACTCCTCCGCCAATATTAAAAATCAAAAGATATTCAGGCCCTGGGTCAAATGCTTCAAGCTCTCCTTGTTCAAGGCTAGCCATCAAGTTATGAAGCAGGACAGGATTTTGCCGGACTGCATATACCCCGACCTTATCCAGAGGCTGATCCTTAAAATAAATACAATCACCACCGCCGAATATTTCAGGATATTTTTCACTTTGCAGGTATTTATTCACTATAAGCCCTTTATCCGGCCCAACAGGCAGGCCAGATTCCTCAAAGATGGTGGAAGGCTTTACACCCAGGGCCATGAAAATAAAATCCGTGTAAAATGTATGCCCGGATTCAAGGCAGATTTCGTCGGGTTTAATCTGCCTTACATAACCTGTTTCAAAAATTTGAATACCTCTTTTGCCAAGGGTTGAGATAACCCTTGATCTGATGCTTTCGGGAAATCTTGCCATAAATTTTTTACCGGCAAAAATATGAATATCCGGCATATGCTGGTTTGCTTTTTTTGCCAGCTGCCAGACATTCCCAGCCACTTCGGCAGAAGAAGGACCGCCTCCCACAATACTGATGACACTCTTTTTTTGTGCGAATAATTTTTTTAGTTTATCCCCAGCGTCCATGAGTTTTTCAATGGGTTTAACCGGGTAGATATTATCATAGTCTTCATAGACTGCCTTCATGGGGACATAACTGCCCGCATTAAAGGAAACTACATCATAGGAAAAGGTATGTCCTGTCCTGGTATAAATCTCTTTTTTATCCGGATCAATGCGGACGACTTTATCCTTTACAAAGATACCACCCTGTTTTTGAACCACATCCCTTGTGGCGAACCGGATATCGTCAGACCTGTATGTCCCGCCCAGCATGCCGGGACCCATGCCTGAATAATAGTGAAAAAAAGAAGGCCCGATCACTGTAACTTTAAACCCTTTTTCAACAAAAGTGCCAATATTTTCAAGGGTCATCATGTGGGCATGGCCACCCCCAATGAGTACAAGGTGTTTTCTCATTTTCCCCTCTCCTTTTACTTGTGACCTTTATGTTACGTGTGACCTTCGGGTTGCTTGTGACCTTTAACCTGCGCGTGACCTTCAGGTTAAAGGTCACGCGCAGGTTAAAGACTGTCCATA
>CALGRI010000519.1 GCA_937880875.1 uncultured Pseudomonadota bacterium | reverse complement strand
TGCCTGAATTATCTGACAAAACAAAAGAAAATTTAAGGAAAATCCTGCCTGAAGCTGCATCCCTTGTCAATCCAGTAGATGTGGCAGGGGGGACAGATTCTGACCCCAGCCTGTTTGCAGATTGTGCAAAAATTATTTTACAAGACCCCAGTGTTGGTGGACTTCTGGTAGTTGGCCTTTTTGGCGGATATGGCATCCGGTTTGACGAGAGTCTTGCCATTGGAGAGGAAGCTGCTGCCCATCGATTCGGCGCAATGGTAAAAAAGAGGAGTAAGCCGATTTTTGTGCATTCCCTTTACAGCTCATATGAGTCCCGCGCCCTGGATTTGCTGAGGCACTATGATATACCAGTTCATGATTCCCTGGACATCTCATGCAAGTGCGTAGCTTCGCTTTGTAAATATGGAAATTACTTAAAATCCTATCATGCAAAAACCAATTTTGTTTTTAACTGGCGGGCCAATGCCAGGAAAGAAGGGGTGCAGATTATTGAAAAGGCCAGGAAAGAAGGCCGCCATGTACTGTTAGAACATGAAGCAAAACAATTGATCAAGCTGCATGGTGCACCGACTTCGGTGGGGCAGGTTGCCAGAACTTCCGATGAGGCATGGGAAATTGCACAAAAAATTATAGAAAATAGTGAACGTAAAGCCAGCAGTGAGCGCAAAGTGAGCAGTGAGCATAAAGCGAGCGTTGTATTAAAAATTGTTTCACCGGATATCCTGCATAAAAGCGATGCCTGCGGGGTTAAACTGAATTTGAGTTCTGAAAAAGAGATTAGAGAAGGATTTCAGCAGATTATTAAAAGTGCGAATGCCTATAACCCGGAAGCTGATATCCGGGGTGTCCTTGTTGCCCCAATGGCACAAAAGGGCCTTGAAATCATCATTGGAACCAAGATAGATGAGCAGTTTGGTCCGGTAATCATGTATGGGCTGGGCGGTATCATGGTTGAAATCATGAAAGATGTGACGTTCTGGGTATTGCCCGTCAATCCGACTTCCTGTAAAAAAATGCTGGAAGACACCCGCTCTTCTATACTTTTAGACGGTGTAAGAGGGCACAAAGGATATGATAAAAAAACATTGAGAAAGCTGATATCCATGTGTTCTGAACTGATTGAATCCTATCCTGAAATTGAGGAAATGGACCTGAATCCGGTCATTCTTTATGAGCAGGGGCTGGATGTTGTGGATGCAAGAATAATACTTAAAAAATAAGGGTTTTCTGGATTAATACTTTACAAATAAGATTGGGGATTGTAACTTTGATCAACATACATATTGGTTTCAAGTAAATTTCGAACAAAAGTACAATTAAATAAATCAATACATGGGAATATTGTTTTTTTAAAACAATAATTTAAATAATATAAAAAGAAAGGAGGCAGGGAAAACCAGGTAATTTAATTATCAAAATAATTATTAATACTTAAACCAGGAGGTTAAGATGAAAAAAGCATTAATTTTAACAACAGCTGTTTTATTTGGAATGGTCTTTTTTCTGGGATCGTCCGCAACTCAAGCCCAGGCAGAAACAACTTTTGTGACCATTGGAACAGGCGGGATTACAGGTGTATATTACCCGACCGGTGGTGCGATTGCGAAAATCGTTAACCAGAAACGAAAAGAATATGGTATCCGCTGCACGGTTGAATCAACGGGCGGATCTGTTTTTAACATCAATGCCATTTTGTCTGGAGACCTGGATTTTGGTGTGGCCCAGTCAGATCGTCAATACCAGGCGGTAAAAGGGCTTGCAGACTGGAAAGATAAAGGACCCCAGGAAGATCTGCGCGCCGTGTTTTCCATCCATGCAGAAACAGTCGATCTGATTGCGGCTGTAGATGCCAATATTAACAGTCTTGCCGACCTCAAAGGGAAGCGGGTCAATATTGGAAATCTTGGATCAGGATATCGTCAGAATGCCATAGACGCGCTTGAAGCCAACGGACTGAACTGGGAGACAGATTTTCATGCAGAAAGTTTAAAAGCTGCCGAAGCCCCCGGACTGATTCAGGACGGCAGAATTGATGCGGCCTTCTATACTGTCGGACATCCTTCAGGCTACTATTTGGAAGCCACTTCAGGGACCCGCAAGATTAAATTTGTTCCTATTTTAAATATTGACAGTCTTTTGGCAAAATATCCATATTATGCCAAGGCTGAAACATTGATGTCAAATTATACAGGTGCTGCAAATACTGAAGCTGCCGTCCCAACATTCGGTGTGAAAGCAACATTTGTTACATCAGCAAAAGTACCTGATAAAGTGGTTTATGCCATTACAAAAGAAGTGTTTGAGAATTTTGAAGCCTTTGTCAAACTGCATCCTGCCTATGCCGGTCTCACTAAAGAAGCAATGCTCACCGGTCTTTCCGCACCCTTTCATCCAGGTGCTATGAAGTACTACAAAGAAGCAGGCTTGAAATAGTTAGTTTTTTCTAAACGGTGTTTAAATGTATTGGCAGTGGAATATTCTGGGGACACCTT
>CALGRI010000518.1 GCA_937880875.1 uncultured Pseudomonadota bacterium | reverse complement strand
AAAAGGTCACAACGGAAATGGAAACCTGGCTCAGGGATCATGATTTATGCCTGGAAGAGATTATTGGGGCGGCCCACAGGGAAGGATGATAATGAACACTATTACCGATCAGAAACAGTTCATGCTCAGGGTTGAAAAAAAAGTTATTGAAAACCAGACCCATGCCACCCTGGGTTTTTCCCATGCGCTGCCCTTTAGACCCGGTCAGTTCATCATGGTCTGGATTCCGGGTGTTGATGAAAAACCCTATACCATTTCCCTTCATACCAGGGAAAGGTTTGCCATTACCATTGAGGCCAAGGGGATTTTTTCTAAAAAAGCCATTGCCCTGGAAAAGGGAGATCTTGTTGGCATAAGAGGGCCATTTGGCAATGGCTTTGATGTTAAGGCAGATGCCCAGGTGGCAGTTGTGGCCGGCGGTTGCGGCATGGCGCCTCTGGCCCCGCTGGTGGAAAAGCTTGATAAAAAAGCAATCGTTATTCATGGGGCAAGAACAAGGGAACATCTTTTATACCCGGACCGGTTTGACATGGAAAGACTATTCTGCACGGATGACGGCAGTTTCGGCCATAAAGGGCTTGTCACAGCACTCCTTGAAAAACAAATTACGTCTGGCAAACACTTTGACATGGTCTATACCTGCGGGCCTGAAATCATGATGTATCATGTTTTCAAAATTTGCGAGGCCCATCATATTCCCTGCCAGGTCTCGTTGGAACGATACATGAGATGCGGGTTCGGGGTTTGCGGAGCCTGTGTCTGCGGCAAACAGGTGGTGTGCTTGGATGGGCCAGTATTTGGTTCTGCTGTTCTTCGTGAAATGAAAGATTTTAATACAAAAGCCTTGTTAAAATCCGGCAAAGAGGTGGCTCTTTCCCAGTATTTTTCCTGGCGATGCAAATAATAATGAGGATATTTTTATAAATGACTTACAAAGAAGAATTTATTGAATTTTTAGTAGAATGTGATGCCTTAAGATTTGGTGAGTTTGAATTGAAAAGCGGCAGGATTGCCCCCTATTTTATCAACACGGGCATGTTTGACACGGGCTTGAAAATAAAAAAGCTGGGCAGTTTTTATGCCAAAGCCGTGCACGAGCATTTTTCTGATAATTTTGACGGTATCTATGGACCGGCGTATAAAGGGATTCCCTTATGCATCTCAACTGCCCAGGCGCTTTCTGATATGGGCATGGATAAAGGCTATGTGTTCAATCGTAAAGAAGCCAAAACCTATGCTGACAAGAGCCTTGTGATAGGCATGCCCCTGACGTCCGGCTCCCGGCTGATTTTAGTAGATGATGTGATTACCTCGGGCAAGGCCATCAGAGAATCCCTTGAAGTCCTTAAATCCTGTAACAATCCAATAGTCAAAGGTATTATTATCAGCGTCAACCGCCAGGAAAAAGGTAAAACCGATAAAAATGCTCTAAAGGAAGTTGAAGAGATCCTTGGCATTCCCATCCACTCCATTGTCACCATTACAGATATAAAAAAATATCTGCACAACAAAGAAATCAATGGCAAAATGATTCTTGATGATTCCATGCTTGCAAAAATTGATGTTTATCTGGAGGAATACGGGGCTATATAAAAATTTAATAGCTTTAACAGCCGATAATTCAAGATTGTACTTCTCCCTCGGTCTTAAGTCCCGTGAAAGAATACTGCCGCATGACCTCATAACTTAAGATTGCCACGGCATTGGCCAGATTTAAGGATCGGGTGTGAGCAGACATGGGTATTCTAACGCAGAATTCCTGCTTATCCAACAGCATTTCGTCCGGCAGACCCACTGACTCTTTGCCGAAAACCAGGTAGACTTCAGATTCATAACAAAATTGGTCGCATCTGTTCATCGCTTTTTTTGAGATCAACACTTTCTGTCCGTGAGGATTTTTTGTAAGAAAATCTGAATAATTTCTATAATATTGAACATTAAGCTCTTTCCAGTAATCAAGCCCGGCCCGTTTTAAATATTTATCCTCTATGGAGAATCCCATTGGCTCCACTAAATGCAGAACAGCACCCATGGCAAGACAGGTCCTGCCAATATTTCCCGTATTCTGAGGTATTTCCGGTTCTAATAATACAATATTTAATTTAACCATTAATGCATCTTGTGTTTTTTTAAACGAATTATAGCTTTTTATTGATTGTTTAATCAGCAAAAACCAATTGATTACGCCCATTTCTTTTTGCCCTGTACAAGGCGGCATCAGCTTTCGC
>CALGRI010000517.1 GCA_937880875.1 uncultured Pseudomonadota bacterium | reverse complement strand
ATTTCCAGGACAGGATCTCTTTGCTGTTCACGAAGCCATGGGATTTGCCGGTGTTCTGAGTGAAAAAAGGGTCCCATTCTTCTTCCTGTGCTTAGGATGAGCGGATACTCCTTAAACAGATCTGGAGTGCTGACAGGGCTGTAGGGAGGTTCTTCATGATAGGGCAAAGGTTCAATCTCCCATTTTTCAAGCCAGGAGGAATAAAGCTCGATTTTTCCCGATGGTGTCCTGAATCCAGGTTTTTTATCCTGTCTGAGCAATCCTTTTTCATACCTGAAATAAGGTTTGCTGGGGTGGCCCTTGGGTGGGATCATCCATGTTTTGTCACTCAATTCTTGATAGGTTATTCCTGCAGATTTTAAAAGTGAGTCAAAAAGATCATGGGTATTGTCATAGGGAAAATCCTTCATGAACCGTTTGGAAAGTTCAAGGTTGATCTCAATATCAGATTTACACTCTTCCACTTCAACAACTTTTTTAATGGCCTGTAAAGGTACCCACCAGGCTTTTAGCGAGTCTTTTTCAAGAAAGGTGGCTGCAGGCAGAATCACATCACAGAGCATGGCTGTCGGTGTCATGAAAAGATCCACACAAACGGTAAAATCCAGTTTTTTAATGGCATCCCGCCATTTTTTAGGCTCCATGCCGGTGCAGGCTATGGGGTTGGCCGTCTGTATCCACATGCCTTTGATGGGATATGGTTTATCTGAAAAAATCTGTTCCAGGACTTTATCTGGCTGGGCCCATGCCCTGAAATCTTTGATTGCACCATAATCATGTATGCCGATGCGTTTATCCATCACTTCCGGGGGAAGACTTAAAATGGCACCCCCCGTATGATAGGGATAGGTCACCACATCATAGGCATACCGGGCAATGGCATTGCCGCCGGGGTTGTCAAGGTTGCCAGTGAGGCACCAGAGATGGTTTATGGCCTGGGAGGTGGGCACCGTTGACGGGATTGTGTCAATGGGAAGTCCCCAGTGAAGGGCAGAAGGTTGGCTTTTGGCATAGATGCGGGCGGCTTTTTTGATTTTGTCTGCCGGAACCCAGGTGATTTCAGATACTTTTTCCGGTGTATACTGCTCAGCATTTTCTTTATACAGGGTCCAGACGGTTTTTGCCTTTGCCTTTGAACCATCCACAAGGGTAATATCAAAGGCTCCCTCCATGGATGGTTTTATATCAATTTTTTTATACTCCTGGTTTTCAGTGTTCCATACCACAAAGCTGTCTGAAACAGGGTCATGGGCTATGAAGTTGGTAGTCAGGCCGTTTACTGCAAGGTCATTCTCTGTTAACAGGCTTGGTTTTTCCTGGTCAGTTCTCACCAGAAATGGAGAGTTGGTCCATTTTTCAATGAATTCCATATTGATCAGGCCTTCTTTGATCATCACATGGATAAAGCCAAGGGCAAGGGCTGCATCCGTACCAGGTCTTAACTGAAGCCAGAGTTTTGCCCGGGAGGCAATCCAGGTGCATCTTGGGTCAATGACCAGAACCTCGGTACCTCTTTTCATAAGATCAATATACCAGTGACCAAAAAAGCCGTCCGGACAAGTTGCTGGCAGATTCTGGCCCCAGATGGTGACGGTTTCAGGGATTTTATATTCAGGATCATCATATCTTTTTTCATGCCACTGGGACGCATCCACCACGGCAAAATCTCCCTGGGTGATGGACATCATCATGAGCCGCGGCGTATAACAGGAGATACCGGAAAGTCCAAACATCCAGTTGGGACTTCCGAATGCATAGGCCAGCATGGATATCCAGCCGCCGATATCCCGACCCGTTCCCTGGTGGAAGATCACAGATTCAGGGCCGTGGTCGTCCCTTATTTTTTTCATCTTCTGTTCAATCAGGTCAAAGGCCTCATCCCATGAAATTTCTTCAAACTTTCCCTGACCCCGCTCTCCAACCCGCTTTAAGGGCTTTTTAAGCCTGTCCTTATGGTACATGTATTGTGTCATGGAAAGGCACCGGGAGCATAATCTTCCCTGGTTCCAGGGATGATCAGGATCTCCTTCCACCTTTATCACTTTATTCTCCTTTACATGAACCAGTATGCCACAGCCGCCATGACATCCCGGGCCGGGTGACCAGGTGGTGGTTTTGATTATTTTTACCCCATCATCTTTCATCATATTCTCCTTTCCTGTCTCTTGCCGGATTTAAAATTATCTGGGTGACCAGAGAACCATTCTTGGTTTTTTTTCAAGTTCCAAGGCCAGATCCCTTAAATCTCCATATGTCAGGCAATTTGCCATGCAATGTTTGACACAGGCCGGGTCAAGACCCTTTTGGGTACGTTTGGCGCACAACACACAAAGCTCAGTGGGGAAGGGCAAAAAGGTGAGATATGCTTTGTCCTTTGGCAAATCCTGTACTATTTCCATTACTTTTATACCGGTTAAAGGGGCTTGCCAGCCATGTTCCTGGCAACAGGCAACTGTGCATGAAAAGCATCCTGTACAATATTCATAATCAATGAGAAGGCCTTTTTTATTAGATTTCGCCATGTTCAACCCCCCTGGTTTCTTTTCTTATTCTGCATAGAAGATGCTTGATGGGAGTTCCCAACCCGTCTTTTCCCTGTTCATTCATGGGAATCAGCATATTAATATTGGATTCAAAGGTGTGAAACAAGGGATCATCTTTTTTTTCCGGGAACCACCATCCATGGGCAGCCATAACCATCCAGGGCGGAACAATTTTTGTCACTTTGGCCTTGAACCTGGCGTTTCCCATCCAGTTCTCGACAACAACCCATTCGCCGTTTGAAATATTATTTTTTTTTGCTGTATCAGGATGGATTTCCACAACAGGGTCGGGGTCAAGTGTTCTCAGCCATGGGATATTGCGGTGCTCTGCGTGAAAAAAGGCCGGCGATCGCCTGCCAGTACTAAGAATCAGCGGGTAATCTTTAAACAGGTCTGGTCTTGAGACCGGGGTAAAGGGAGGTTCTTTAAAATAAGGAACAGGTTCAAGGTTCCATTCCTCCCTTAGGGTGGAAAAGAGTTCAAATTTTCCTGAAGGTGTGACAAAACCAGGCTTGCCATCTGATCTTAACAAGCCTTTTTCATGGCGATAATAGGGCCTTGACGCGTGGTTTTCCGGGGGCAGGGCCCATCCTTTTTTGGCAAGTTCATCAAAGCTCATTCCTGAGGGTTTAAGTATTTCATCAAAGAGATCATGAATGGTTTCCCATTTAAATTCAGGATCAAAGCGTTGAGACAACTCAAAGTTAATCTCCACATCAGGCCTGCAGCCATCCACGGTTACGGCCTTGTTAATGGTCTGAAGCGGTACCCACCAGGACCTTACCCCATCTTTTTCAAGAAAGGTTGCAGCCGGCAGGATAATATCAGCATACCTCAAAGATGGGGTCATGAACAAGTCAACCCCGACAATAAAATCAAGCTTTTCCAGGGCCTTTTGCCAGAGTTTTGGATCAAGGCCAATGCCGGATAAGGGGTTACAGGTCTGCATCCACAATCCCTTTACAGGGTA
The DNA here is from genome assembly GCA_937880875.1 of uncultured Pseudomonadota bacterium. Classification (GTDB taxonomy): domain Bacteria; phylum Desulfobacterota; class Desulfobacteria; order Desulfobacterales; family Desulfobacteraceae; genus Desulfobacula. The sequence continues at coordinate 1,631 of CALGRI010000517.1, read as the reverse complement.
AGGCTTTTCGCTGAAAATCTGCTCAATTACCTTGTCCGTCTGGCACCGCCATATAAATTTATTGAACGGGCCATATTCATCTTTACCGATTCGCGGTTTGTCCTGGGCTGGATCTTTTAATTTGATTACACCTTCAGCACCGGGAAGGGCATAGGCAACGGCATTAAATGCTGACCGGGTAAAGACATTTCCACCCGGGACATCAAGGTTGCCCGTCAAAGCCCATAAAGCTGCGATGGCATGGCACAATGGTGTGATTTCCGGGGTCATGTCAATGGGAACCCCCCAGTGAATGGAAGCAGGCTTGGCTTTTGCATAAAATCTGGCTGCCTTTTCAATATCCTGTGCCGGCACAAGGGTGATTTTTTCGACTTTTTCAGGCGTATACGCGACGCAACTTTCCTGAAATTTATCCCAGACTGTGATACAGGAAATAGTGTTTCCATTTAAGAGAGTTATTTTAAAACCCCCTGTCAGTGAAGGCGTTGCATTGTCAATGGAGTATTCCTGGTTAAGGGTGTTCCAGATAATGAATGTATTTTTTTGTATATCAAAAGCAACAAAATTATCTTTTGATCCGCCTTTTACAACATCAGATTCCCTTAATAATTTCCCTGTGTCGTTTCTGACAAGTCTTGGTGCATCTGTAAAGGTTTCAAGGAAATTTTTATCATAAAGTTTTTCTTTAATAATGACATGTAAAAAACCAAGGGCAAGGGCAGCATCTGTTCCAGGCCTGATCTGGAGCCAGTATTTTGAACGGGAGGCAAAAAAGGAAAGTCTTGGATCAATGGTGATGATTTTTGTCCCTTTTTTCATCAGATCAATGATCCAGTGGCCAAACAAATTGTCAGGACAGGTGGCCGAGATATTATATCCCCAGATGATCATACATTCTGGCACTTTGTATTCAGGGTGATCATAACGTCCCGGCAGCCACTGGGCCGCATCAAAGACACAATAATCTCCCTGGATGGTATCAAGGGCGGCAATCCTCGGGCTGTAACAGGCATTCCCGCTCAAAGCGAACATGACATTGGGGCTGCCGAATGCATAGGCCAACATGCAGATCCAGGGACCTATGTCCCTGCCTGTTCCCATTGAGAAAATCATGCTTTCAGGGCCGAAATCATTCCGAATGGTTTTCATTTTTTCTTCTATGATATCAAAAGCCTCATCCCATGAAATTTCCTCAAATTGATCCTCACCCCTTTCGCCAACCCGTTTGAGGGGCGATTTCAATCTGTCATGGTGATCTATATACTGGGTCATGGCAAGGGCTCTTGCGCAAAGACGACCCTGGTTCCAGGGGTGATCTGGGTCACCTTCGATTTTTACGAGTTTGTTGTCTTTTATATGGGCAAGAACGCCGCAGCCGCCATGGCATCCCGGGCCTGCCGACCAGGTGGTTGTTTTAACGATAGTTGTTTTTCCCATTTGCTTATCCCTGATGGTTAATATGAATCATGATAATTGAGCACCAGCCTGATTGGAAATAATCATTTGCTGTTTTTTTTATTTGGGTTGTATATGGATTTTTTTTTAATCATGGAGAATGCCCCGGCTAATTGTCCTGGGCAGGCAAAATTGGCCGGGGCATTTAATTTTTGTTAAACTATATTAAGGTATTT
>CALGRI010000516.1 GCA_937880875.1 uncultured Pseudomonadota bacterium | reverse complement strand
GCAAATAAAAAAGGATGCTTTGTGAAATCTACAGCCCTTGAGGTGAATTTATCCGATACAAAAATCGATGTTATCATTGACCCAAAATATCAGGTTTTTCTGGATATTTTTTCATCCTATGTCGGGATTTTAAACAGGATGAACATTTTTCTAAAAGAGTTGTCCCACCCCTACAAAAACTGGGAATTTATCGTCTCCGAAGCCAGGCATTTTACCCTTCAATATTATTATTTGTACAAGGTTCATCCAAAAGGCGATAAAGCCCTGGATCTTTTTGTTGATATTTTTCTGGAATCTTTTGAGTCAGATTCAGGCTTAAAGATAAAAACAGGTGCAGCTGATAATTTAATGCTTTTTTTGCAGCATATTGTCAAAGAGTCTGAGGGGGAGCTTTATAGGTTTCTGCCTGTTATTGAAAAAGCGTTACAAAAAATTGAATCCTATGAAGACAACGACTTTTATTGTTTTGTCAGATCCTATTACCAGCCGGATAAAATTGCAAAAAACCTGTTAAACTGCATTAAAGATGATGAAGCGATTTTTAAATCCTTAAACCAATTCCTGATAAAATTTTATGATTCTTCATTTGATTACTGGTTGAAACAGGAAGACCCGATGTCCTGGATTGGTCAGAGTATTGATGTAAGCAAACTTGATGACAGGGTACAGCATATATTAAAAGATGTATCCCATAAAAATATATTGAAGTGGCGAAAAAACCTTGAAACTATTATTCAAACCCTGGATCAAGAGCCACGCCATGTAACACAAAAATTAACAAATCTTGTAAGCTTTCAGGATTTTGTCAGCCGGATCTGGGCAGTGCCTCAAAAAATAATGATGGAAAATGGTGATGATATAGCAGGCTTCCACTTGAAACTGACTTTTCTTTTTTATATTATTCATATTCCGGGACTTTCTACTATCCATGTTCAGGCCCTGCGGGATATTAACACCACCCTCACCCACCTGATCGGTGATGAAGATTTTAAAAAAGATATTAATATCGTCAACCAGGCATTTTCGCTGCTCAAAGAGCATAAGGGCAAATACCCTGAAACAGTTCTGGATTGCATACATAAAATCGGGGAGTCTGTTTATAAAACCTCTAAAAATGAACTTATCAATCATTTTATAGACCGGGCCGTTGATCATGGGTTTCAGTTTCCAATGGTTGAGGGGACAGGTGAAGACTTTCAGATAAAGAACAATACAGCCCATGTTAAAAATATCCGGGTATTCCTGGACCTGATCGGTCAGCATCCCAAAAAGTCGAGAAGACTTTTATCTGCTTTGATCATCTCTTTGGCTATCGGTGGTGTCTTTATTAAAGATACAGATTTGTTCCCAAGGGATATTACAAAATTTTTAAACTCAGATATTGCACCGGTTTTTAATCTGGTAAAGCAGATGTCTCGATTATTACCGGCCTTTTTCAATGAAATCGGGGCAGAGGGACAACTCCGGGATATTTCCACCCAGCTGGATGAATCCTGCCAGCGAAAAGACAGGTTAATTCATTTTTTAAGGAAGCAATGCCATGTTGAAAGCTCAAGCCGGATCGTAGATTTTATCAAAGAGGTGATTCTCTTCTGGAAGACGGGGAACAAAAAAAAGCTCAGGCCCTACATTTCTCCATCCATTTATAGTGAGCTTGAAGCTTCAGGCCCATTTATTGACGGGCCCAAAATTATTCTCAATTCCATAGAATCAAAAGGCATATCCCTTCCAAAAGACTATCTGATCTATACCCAGGAGGCTGTAAATAATTTAATTGACAGCGTAGATGGGGTGGCAGATCTGGACCGGTCAAGAATGAAAATGATCTTTGAATTCTACAGGCTCTTAAACCAGAAATACGGGATTGATAACCTGGAATTGAAAAAATATCTGTCTTTGTTTAATTGTGAAAACCTGCCAGATACGAGCAAGCTTCTTTTAGCACTTGAAGAAAAAAATCTGGAAAATAAAATCCTCTCTCTTATTGCCTACATGAATGAGCTTAAAGAAATTATTCTTTCAGACAAAATTTATGAGGCCAATGAAGCCATTTATCATAAACGTCATTTTGCCGTTGATATTCCTTCCATGTATGGAAGTTACAATGAAGCAAAATTTGATGCCCTGGGCTTAACCCTTAGAGTTGAAAATATCCTGAACGTGTTATTTGAAGAATTGATCAACAGCATTGATCTTCAAGTGATCACCAAATCTACGTTTGAACGGATTTACGATATCCTGAACCTGTTCAGGATGGCTTTGGATCTGGATGGAATTTCATCCAACCAGCTGGATGTCCAGATGGATTTTTTAAAATTTTCCATGGGCATCAGAACCTGTACATTTACCCAGTACCTGGATATTTTTAAGGGGTTTATAAGGGCGGTTGCCGATATCATCAATGATCATTTCAATAATATCCATTCCAGCAATTTATCCCAGATAGAAGCCAGGATAGGAAAGAAAAAGGTTCTTAAAAAATATCTGCCCAACGGGTCTGAAAAACAGCAATCTAAACTGGACCAGAGGGTTGCCGAGATCTTTTTCAGGGATCGGATTGCAACCTCCCTTGGACTTCAGCAGATGGATGTGTTCTTAAACAGGATATTACACACCCTGTTTCAACAGTCTGAAAAGCTGTCGCAAATCCATTTAAGCCGACTGTTAAATTATGATCCCAAATGCTCTGTCATTGAAGTCGGCAGTTCAGATCCCATTGGCAATAATATTATATTCTTAGGGAATAAGGGATTAAACCTGATCAAATTAAAAAAATTAGGTGCGGCTGTTCCGGAAGGATTTATTATTACCACTGAAGTCTTTAAATGTCGTGAAATCATCAATAATTACAAGCCGGCCAACATCAATTTCAAGCAGTCCGTGGCAAAGATGGTGGCCAACCTGGAAAAACGGACCGGCAAAAACTTTGGTGATCCTGAAAACCCCTTGCTGTTGTCGGTCAGGAGCGGTTCTTCCATTTCACAGCCAGGCATGCTGGATTCATTTTTAAATGTGGGGATTAATGAGGAAATCGCGGCAAGCATTGCAAAGACAAGCAATAATCCATGGTTTGCCTGGGACTGCTATCGCAGGTTCATTCAAGGATATGGGATGGCTTTTGGAATTAAAAGAGATGCGTTTGACCATATCATTTATTCAAAAAAACAAGGGTATAATGTTGAATTCAAACGATATTTCTCCGGTGACCAGATGAAGACCGTTGCCCTTGCCTATAAACAATTGTTACTTGATTCCGGGATTGATTTGATAGAATCTCCCATAGACCAGTTATTTCTGGCCATTGATCAGGTTTTTTCCTCCTGGGAATCCAAAAGGGGAAAGGATTACAGGCGGATTATGGGGATATCGGATGACTGGGGCACTGCTGTTACGATTCAATCCATGGTGTTTGGAAACCTGTCCAGGCAGTCGGGATCAGGTGTGGTGTTCAGCCATAGCCCCAGGCTTCCGGGCGATACGATACGGCTTTGGGGAGATTTTACCATTGGCAACCAGGGAGAAGATGTTGTATCAGGGCTTGTAAAAACCCTTCCCATTTCAGAAGTCCAACGGGAATTGGAAGAACGGGATTCAAAAATAAGCCTTGAAGAAAGTTTCCCTGATATATATTTGCAATTGATAAAAATAATGCATCGCCTGGTTTATGGAGAAGGATGGAATCCCCAGGAAATCGAGTTCACCTTTGAAGGCGAAACCAAAAAAGATCTTTTTATCCTTCAGGCAAGGGAAATGTCCCTGAGGGACAGAAAAAAGATTGTAGATTTTGATGTGAGCCCAAAAATCCTTGACAAGGCATATCTTGGTCAGGGGATCGGTGTCAGCGGTGGCGCAATGAGTGGCAGAATCGTTTTTACTTTGGAAGAAATTGACATCTTCAGAAAGAAAGATCCAGATACCCCATTAATTGTATTGAGGAATGATACTGTTCCGGATGATATCCTGGAGATTGATGCAGCAGATGGAATTCTGACTGCAAAGGGGGGGCTCACTTCCCATGCGGCTGTGGTGGCATACAATCTTAATAAAACCTGTGTTGTGGGCTGTGAAAATCTTGTTTGCAATGAACACAAAAAAGAGTGTATGCTCAATGGGGTTAAAATGGTCACGGGTGATTATATCAGTATTAACGGTCAAAAAGGATCAGTGTACAAAGGCGCAATAAAAATCAATTAAATAAAAAAGATTCAAAGGGGAATAGATGAATACAAAAGATTCTATAACACTTGGAATTAACGGACTTGGGAGAATAGGAAAGCTGTCTTTGTGGCATCATGCCGGCAGAAAGTATTTTGATACGATTGTGATCAATGTAGGCCGGGAAGTAGGAACGTCATTTCAAGACATTATACATTATTTAGAAAGAGATACAACTTATGGACGTTTGGAAGCGTTTCTTAAGGGATATCAGGCAAAGTCGGTTATCAGCAATGTGGATGAAGTTGCGGGTTCGTTGAATGTGAATGGCGTAAAAGTAAAGATATTAAGAAATCACAGAAATCCAAAAGATATTGAATGGGGACGACATAATGCCAGAATTGTAGTGGATACAACAGGCCGGTTTCTGGATCCTTCCCTTGGAGCGGATACTTCAAAAGGCTCTATCAGGGGTCATATTGAAGCAGGCGCCCAAAAAGTGATTGCTTCAGCTCCCTTTAAACTCAAAAAGGGGGCGGCAATGCCCGAAGATGCAGTGACAACCGTCATGGGGATCAATGATGGAGACTATGATCCAATAAAGCATAATATTATTTCCAATGCATCCTGCACAACCACATGCCTGTCCCATATGATCAAGCCTTTAATCGATTATTTTGGTATTGAGAGAATCCTTTCTGCATCCATGGCAACCGTGCATGCTGCCACAGGATCACAGCAGGTACTGGACCGGCTGCCGAAAGAAGGTGCCAGGGATTTAAGAAAAAGCAGGTCCATCATGAATAACATTATCCTGACCACAACCGGAGCTGCAAAAGCATTACAGCTGGTTATTCCGGAAATGGCAACCATTGGATTTATTGCAGAGTCCGTCCGCATCCCCACAGCCACTGGATCTTTGATTATTCTGGTGATGAATTTTCAGGAAGAGCTCAATAAAAAGCCGATTCGAAGGGACATGATCAACT
>CALGRI010000515.1 GCA_937880875.1 uncultured Pseudomonadota bacterium | reverse complement strand
CACTTTGGTATTAAATGGAATCGCTGTACTGACTGTCATGATAGAATGGATTAAGAATGCATAAGGATTAAAAATTGGACAGATAGGACTATAAGTTTTATAAAAATGAGTGCTGTCGTGTTTTTTATATATTGGGTTGAATATGGAAGAATTGCCGGGGATGATACCCCCAGCCCAATGGAATTAAAATTTTTATCATTATAAAACGAGGTAAAAAATGAAACGTCTTGGAATTTTGGTAATCGGATGCATGATTATTTTTTCCTGTGCAGGACAAAGACCGGAAAATTTGGGGGTACACAACGGCCGATTGACAGACTGTCCATCCAAACCCAACTGCCTCAGCAGCCAAGCTGTTGATGAGGACCATGCCTTAATTCCCTTTAGGTATCAGGGGGAGAAAAAGGCTGCTTTCGACCGGTTGAAAAAAATTATACTCTCATTTGAAAAAATAACAATTGTTGCAGAAAACGACAATTATTTCCATATTGAATGTAAATCAAAAATCATGGGGTTTGTAGATGATCTTGAGTTTTTTTTCCCAAAAGAAAAAATAATCCACGTGCGCTCTGCCTCCCGGATCGGGTATTCTGATCTCGGTGTTAACCGAAAGCGGGTGGAACATTTTCGAGAACTGTTTACTTCGGAATAAACCGATACACAAGAATGAATTTCTAAAACTCTACAACCCCCGAACAGAGCTTAAAACGAATTTTCTCATAATCAGCAAAATACATTTAGTATAATGGGGAAGAATGCTTTTTGATAACGTTCTTGGTTCATATAATGTAATCCGAATCTTAAAAATCACCTGCTTTTATGGTCAGTTTTTTTTAATATTGCTGTCTTGCTAAGAAATATTTTCGGCCTTTCAACAATTGTGAGGCCGGCGTCATTGGCTTTTTTGATAGTATCTTCAAATGCTTTTTTTGAAACATGAAATGGTGGTTCTACAATAAGAACTTGTCCGTTCGGTTTAAGGATTGATTCTATCTCATCAAATAACGATTCCTTATCCCGCACCTCATGTACCATGTAAAATAATAGAACAAAATCAACATTCTCTGAAATGCCTATTTTGTTCTCATCACACCTATGCAGTATGATTCGTTCCTCAAACTCTGTTTTTTTAATCTTGTTTCTTACTTTCTGAAGCATTCCTTCCTGTAAATCAACAGCGATAACTTGACCCGAGTTACCAACCATTTGAGCTATATCAATAGTAAAAAAACCAGGCCCACATCCTAATTCCAAGATTATCATCCCTTCTTTAATATAATGCTTTAATATTTTTTTAGGATTTTGTACCCATCTTCGAATTCTAATATCAAGACTGCCTGCTATTTCAACTGGGCATATGCGATTATTTCTATTGTTCATTATATCTTTCTTTCAAAGGGAAACAACGGACTTTATTGTTTTTTTCAGTTTATCATGAAAAAAATCCTTTGGATATTGTGGAATTAAGTTTTGAGTTCATGGGGTAACACGAATTTTAAATTATTTTTTTTCATATACTCATGAAACCCTATCAGTTTTTTATTGTTACTCTCCATATTCACAGTCTGGTACTGGCAGTTGTTTATGCAACCGAAACACAAGACACATGTATCAGTATTCACTTTTGATACAGTATACAAAAAGACAAAAAATAAAAAGGGTTTCAGAAAAACTCTGAAACCCTTGTAATTTATTTGGTAGCGGGGGAAGGATTTGAACCAACGACCTTCGGGTTATGAGCCCGACGAGCTACCAGACTGCTCCACCCCGCATCACAGGAGGCAATATATAGAATAGTCATGTTTCTGTCAAGTTTTTTTAATTTATTTTGTCTGGATATTTTTTAATCTGCCACGGCCAGCCGAAACTCATCAATAGAAACAGTGGATGTTCCGACCTATGCCACAATGATTCCTGCTGCTGCATTGGCAACCATTACACTTTCTTTAAAGCTTGCACCAATGACAAGAGCTGTTACATTTTTAAATTAATCAATATTCATCAATATTAATCATCAGATATCCAATAATGAGGTAATCATGGTTTTAAGTTCCGGGTAGTTCCTTGTCACGGGAATATCGGGGAAATCCCTGATTACAGACTCTGGCGGACTAAAGAAAAACCCCTGGTCAGCTTCCTGGATCATCCCGATATCATTATAGGAATCTCCAAAAGCAATCACATGATAATTCATTGCCTTTAAGGCTTTTACAGCCTCTTTTTTTTGATTTTCTATCCTGAGGTTGTAATCCGTGATATTGCCGTTTTTGTCAATGGTCAGGTTATGGCATAAGAGTGTTGGATAATTCAGCTTTGCCATCAAAGGCTTTGCAAACTCTTCAAAGGTATCTGACAACAGAATAATCTGTGAGTTCTCCCTGATCCAGTTTAAAATATCCAGTGCGCCCTCAAGGGGCTCCAGAGTGGCAATCACATTTTTAATATCCTGAATCTTTAAATTATTCTTTTTCAGCAAAGAAAGCCGTTTTTTCATTAACACATTATAATCACTGATATCCCGGGTGGTCAGCTTAAGCTCCTCGATCCCGGTTTTTTTTGCAACATTAATCCATATCTCCGGCAAAAAAACACCTTCTACGTCCGCAACCAATATCTTCATCACACTACTCCTGGTCTGTTTCTTCAATTCTAATCAAAATGGGAACACCTACAACTGAATCTGTTTTTGAAATTTGTTTTAACGCCTTTTGCACCCATGCTTCCTTGGCAATATGGGTGATCATTACAACGGGCACTTTTCCATTACTTTTCCGCCCCTTTTGATGGACGGATTTAATACTGATATTGTTTTCTCCTAAAATTCCGGAAATTTTTGCCAGCACACCCGGATGATCCTGGGCTTCAAACCTAAGATAATATTTTGTATACAGTTCCTCCATGGGAAGGATCGGAATTGGTTTGATATTATCTTCAGGATATCCCAGAATTGGGACCCGTCTTTTAATGCCTGAAATAATATTTCGTGCAATATCAACGATATCACTTAATACGGCACTGGCCGTGGGCATCATACCGGCCCCATGGCCATAAAGCATGGTCTGTCCTGTGGCATCAGCATCAATGACAATGGCATTCATGGACCCTTCAACGTGGGATAAAGGGTTTGAACTGGATATCATTGTTGGATGTACCCTTGCTTCCACATGGTCTTCATGGATTTTTCCAATGGCCAGAAGCTTGATGGTATATCCAAATGACCGTGCAAATTCAATATCCACAGCCGTAATATTCCGGATACCTTCCACATGAACGTCTTTCAGATTAATATCCATGCCGTGGGCAAGAGAATTTAAAATAGCAAGTTTGTGGGCTGTATCAAAACCATCTATGTCCAGAGAGGGTTCGGTTTCCGCATATCCTAATTGTTGGGCATCCTTTAAAGCATCTTCAAAGTCTGATCCGTCCCTGGAAATTTTAGTAAGGATATAATTGCAGGTCCCGTTTAAGATTGCTGACATGGACTTGATATCATTGGCAACAAGGGACTCCTTCAAGGCTTTGATAATGGGCATGCAGCCACCGCAACTGGCTTCAAAGGCCAGATCAACCAGATTTTTCCTGGCCGCTTTGACAAGATCATTTCCAAACCCGGCCAAAAGGGCTTTGTTTGCAGTTACCACATGTTTTTTATTTTCAAGGGAATCTATAATATACGTTTTAGCAGCCGTTTCGCCCCCAATGGTTTCCACAATAATATCTATCTCAGGGTCATTGATAATCAAATTTGCATCGGAAACCAGAACGGTGGTTCCAAGATCAAGGCCCCGATCTGTAATCGTATCAATATCAGCAATTGCTTTAAGGTTTAAAACAGCCCCTATTCTGGATTCCAGCAATGGTTTTTTTTGTTTTAACAGCCTTGCCACACCCGTGCCGACAACTCCATACCCTAAAATTCCAATATGGATTATTTTCATTCTCTTTAGATTCTCCGATGTAAACTTCCATTTAAAATTAAAGTAAATACAATATTCAAATGATGATGTCAAAAAGCTTTTGACTTTTCACCGCATTCTGTTTATCATTGCGAGGTTTCGAAGGTTTAATCAATGTAATTAAAAGGTGGCCTTAAATGAGCAAATCCCTGTCCTATGCAGATTCTGGTGTTGATATAGACAAAGCAAATAAATTGGTTGCTCGGATTAAAGATATTGCAAGATCCACTCCACGAACAGGGGTCATGGGTGAAATAGGTGGTTTTGGAGGCCTTTATTCCCTGAATCTTTCCAATGTTGCCAATCCAGTTCTGGTCAGTTCAACGGATGGCGTCGGAACCAAGCTTAAAATCGCTTTTATGATGGACAAACATGATACCATTGGCATTGATCTTGTGGCCATGTGTGTTAACGATATTATTGTCCAGGGTGCAAAACCCCTGTTTTTTCTTGATTATCTGGCCATGGGGGTTCTTGACAATGATGTGGCTGAAAAAATTATCCTGGGAATTGCCAAGGGGTGCAATCTTGCAGGATGCGCTTTGATCGGCGGAGAAACCGCAGAAATGCCAGGGCTGTATCAAAAAGGGGAATATGATCTTTCCGGGTTTTCCGTGGGTATTGTGAACAACGATAAAATCATAGACGGTTCCAACATCAAAAACGGCCATAAACTCATTGGTCTTGCCTCAAGCGGTGTGCACAGCAATGGATTTTCCCTTGTCAGAAAAATCTTTTTTGATAAATGCAAGTATAGCATAGATACCAAGCTCAATGAACTTGACACCACGCTCGGAGAAGAACTCCTTAAACCCACCATTATTTATGTTCCTACTATTTTAAGCCTTTTAAGGGATCTGCCCATTCACGGTATTGTCCATATCACGGGGGGCGGCATTGATGAAAATATCATCCGGGTCATCCCGGAAGCGTGTAAAGCCATTGTTCACAAGGAGACCTGGGAAATTCCCCCTGTTTTTAAAATCCTTCAAAAAGAAGGATCTGTTTCAGATTCTGAAATGCAGAGAACCTTTAACAACGGCATTGGCATGGTAATTGTCGTACCGGATGAATCTGCCCAGGAAGTCATGGACAGGCTCGAGGCAATGGATGAAAAAGCATATTTCATCGGTGAGGTTGAATCCAGGGAAAATAATGAGACCCAGACCCAATGGGTTTAGACCTG
>CALGRI010000514.1 GCA_937880875.1 uncultured Pseudomonadota bacterium | reverse complement strand
TACCAGGTTTGGAGACGTCATTTCAGGGGACGGCAAAGGAGCAATAAGGGCTTTTTCACCATGAAGCGCTATCAAATCGTCAAAGTCACCAAATGATAGGGCATGGGTGGGACAGGCCTCCACACAACAAGGCTCCCTGCCTTCCTGGATTTGGGTTTGACAGAAATCGCATTTGGTCATAATACCATTTGAAAAATCAAATTGAGGTGCAGAGTATGGGCAGGCCCATTCACAATAACGACATCCAACACATTTTTTTGAATCTATCAAAACAATACCATACTCATTCTTATGCATGGCACGACTTGGACAAGATTCAACACATATGGGATCACGGCAGTGGTTACAGCTAACAGAAATATAATAGGCAAATACGTCCTGGGTAAAAGTTCCATCAGCACTGGCTATCCAGTCTCCACCGGAAAACTCATACACCCTGCGCCATCTTAAGCCTTGTGCCAGATCATTTTTATCCTTGCAGGCAACCATGCAGGTCTTGCAGCCTGTACAGATCTGCATATCAATAAAAAAAGCCGGGGTTTTAATCATGGATTGCTCTTTTCTTTTACCACCTGTACCAGGTTGGTGTGCTGGGGATTTCCTTTGGCAATGGGACTAGGTCTATGACTTGTCAGGGTATTGATGCAACCTCCTTGATCTATCCCTTCCTGGTCTGGTTTATACCATGCTCCCTGGGGGAGCGTGAGCACTCCGGGCATGATCCTGGGAGTGACCTTGACCCGGACCATGGTTGCGCCAATATCATTAAAGACTTTTACAAAATCTCCATGCTCAATGCCCCGGGGTTTTGCATCCAGGGGATTTATCCAGAGGGCCTGGGGTGATGCCTCCTTAAGCCATTCATTGTTTCCATAGGATGAATGGGTCCGCGGCTTACTATGATGCCCCACCAATTGAAGGGGATACAAGGCAGCATCTGTTTCTTGCGGCATACCCCAGGTGGAAAGATATTCCGGCAAAGCCTTAATGGAATCCCCTTCTGGCAATTCCCAGGTTTGAGCCATTTCCCAGAGACGTTGGGAAAAAATTTCTATTTTACCGGAAGGTGTGGCCAAAGGATATTTTTGAGGATTTTTTCTAAAGGAAGAAAGACCAACAAAAGAATTGCAAGATTTTGGCCATTTGTACAGGCCTTTTTCCAGGGCTTTTGAAAAATCTATTGGCAGTTCTGGTTTTAGTTCGCGGCATTGATGATACATTACTTCCACCCATTGGTCATGATCCATACCATTGGTAAAATCCTTTTCCACTCCCATGTGCCGGGCAATCCCTGTGCAGATATCAAATAATGTCCGGCATTCACCCATGGGCTCAATGGCCTTTTCCCTTACCATCAGCGCCCCCATTTCCACGGCATACCCCTGATATGCAAGGTCGCGTTCTTCAAAGCTGCTGGTTCCGGGAAGTAAAATATCAGCATATCTTGCACTGGAGGACATAACATTCTCTATCAAAACAATCATTTCACATTGAGTGTCATCCTCCAGAATGCGGCGGGTTTTATTTATGTCGGAGTGTTGATTAATGAGTGCATTGCTGGCAAAACACCATAGAAATTTAATTGGTACTTCCAGATGCTTTTTCCCCCGAAGCCCGCTATTCAAGGCTGTAAAGCCCGTGGGATTTTCAATGGCTTTTGTCCATAAAAAGCAGGGGATAGATGTCTTAACCGGATTTTCGCCCACAGGCATCACAGGCCAGGGAATACCCCAGGCAGCTTCCCGATCACCACTGTTACCGCCCTGAATACCCACATTTCCCGTCAGAATCGGCAGCATGCAGATGGCACGGGCTGTCTGTTCACCATTGGCATGGCGCTGGGGACCCCACCCCTGGGCAATATATACAGGCTTAGTGGAGCCAATTTCATAAGCCAGTTGTACAATCCTTTTTGCAGGAATACCGGTTATGGCAGAGGCCCACTCAGGGGTCTTTGAAATGCCGTCAGAACCTGCACCCAGGATGTAATCTTTATAGCTATTTCCTTCAGGGATATCTTTTGGCATGGTGGATTGATCATATCCCCGGGTATAGCGGTTCAAAAAATCATTATCCACCATGTCGTTTAAAATCAGCACATGGGCAAGGCCTGCCACCAGAGCCGCATCCGTGCCTGGCCTTATGGGTATCCATTCATCGGCAAACCCTGTTACAGTGTCTGTATGCAATGGGTCTATGACAATGACTTTTGCCTGGCTTTGTTTTTTGGCCAATACCAGGTCTCTGACCGTTCCCCCACCGCTCATCCTGGTTTCAGCAGGATTATTTCCAAACAGCACAACTAGTTTGCTGTTAATAATATCACTGATATAATTACCTGTGCCGGTTTTGCCATAAAGATAGGTCATGGCCTGGTGGATCTGGGCCGTACTATATGAATTATAATAATTGAGCTTACCTCCCAAGACATTCATGAGCCTTTCAATCTGGTTTTGGTGAGAGACAACACCTCCCAGATTCCCTGTCCCATAATGGCGATAGACAGCCTCATTGCCGTATCGATCAATGATGTGTTTGAGCTTGGAAGCGATTAAATCAAAGGCCTGGTCCCAGGTGATGCGGGCAAATTTGCCTTCGCCCCTTTTGCCTGTGCGCTGCATGGGATACAAGAGTCTTTCAGGAGAATAGATCCATTTCCGAAGTCCTCTGCCCCGAAGACAGGCCCGGATCTGTTGGGTTCCAGAAGAATCATCGTCGGTTATATCCGTCTCCACCCTTACAACGGATCCATTTTTCACATGCAGCCTTACAGGACACCTGCTGCCACAGTTAACATTGCATGTTGACCATACTATTTTGTCAGGCAGATTATGTGTTTCCAATTTATGATATATCCCGAGCATAGTTCATGGCATATTAGGTGATTGGCAAAAAATAAGCTATCAGCAATTTTCTATAACTTGATTCCGGCCGTTTGCTTTGGATTGATAAAGCGCTTTATCTGCTTTTAATATCAAGGATTGG
>CALGRI010000513.1 GCA_937880875.1 uncultured Pseudomonadota bacterium | reverse complement strand
GAATCAAAAGAAAGGATGATGATTTCATATACTGGTGAAGAGATTAAAAGTGGCTTTAACCCGAGATATTTTATTGATGCCCTGAGTCTTTTTCAAGATCCTATTGTTGTTATAAATATTAAAGACAGTAAAAGCCCCTGTATTATCAGGGGACTTGATGATGATAAACTTGTTTGTGTAATAATGGCGATGCATATATCATGATGAATGAAAACAAAGTAAATAAAGAGTATAATTCTGGTAGTATAAAAGTACTTGAAGGTCTTGAAGCTGTGCGGAAAAGACCATCCATGTATATCGGTAATGTTGACCTTCAGGGCCTTCACCACCTGGTCTATGAAGTTGTGGATAACAGCATTGATGAGGCTATGGCAGGACACTGCGATACGATCCTTGTGACCATACATCCGGATATGCGCGTAAGCGTGGAAGATAACGGCCGCGGGATTCCTGTTGAAATGCATGAAACAGAACACATACCTGCCTGCGAAGTGGTCATGACCAAACTCCATGCCGGGGGTAAGTTTGATAAAGACTCCTATAAAGTATCCGGCGGGTTGCACGGGGTGGGAATTTCAGTTGTGAATGCCCTTTCCCAACTCCTTGAAATGGAAGTTTATAAAAATGGAAAAATTTATTATCAGTCCTATTCCAAAGGAAAGGTTCTGACCGAACTGGCCATTAAAGGAGATACTGATAAAAGGGGAACAAAGATTACATTCAGTCCTGATTTTGAAATAATGAACGAGAATGAATTTATCTTAGAGACCCTTTCCCGGAGAATGCGAGAACTTGCCTTTTTAAACAAAGGCCTCAGAATCATTATTGAAGATGAACGGTCTGCTGAAAAAGAAGATTTTTACTATGAAGGCGGAATTGTTTCTTTTGTAGAGTATCTTAACCGGTCCAGTACAGTTTTGCATGATCCCATTCATATTGAAGGGGAGAAAAAGGATGTTCAGATTGAAGTAGCTATTCAATATAATGATACATTTAAGGAAAAACTCTATTCCTTTGCAAATAATATCAAGACCCTTGAAGGTGGAGCGCATGTGTCTGGCTTTAAAGGTGCTTTAACCCGTACGGTTAATTCATATATTACTTCAGGATCAAACAACCTGCCTAAAAATATGCAGAGTATAAAAATCAGCGGCGATGACATGAGAGAAGGTCTTTCTGTTATTATATCTGTAAAATTAATGGAACCACAGTTTGAAGGCCAGACAAAAACCAAACTTGGAAACAGCGAAATTAAAGGGATTGTTGAATCTCTTCTTAATGAAAAACTTGGTCATTATCTTGAGGAAAATCCAATTGTTGCAAGGCAAATTATAGGCAAGGCAGTTGATGCGGCAAGGGCTAGGGATGCTGCCAAAAGAGCCAGGGATCTTGCCAGGAAAAAAGGCACCCTTATGGATTCAACATTACCGGGAAAACTGGCTGAATGCCAGTATGCAGACCCTGCTGAAAGGGAATTATTTCTCGTGGAGGGAGATTCTGCCGGGGGCAGTGCCAAACAGGGCAGAGACAGACGCTTCCAGGCCATACTTCCCCTTAAGGGAAAAATCCTGAATGTTGAAAAAGCCAGATTTGATAAACTTCTGCGAAGTGAGGAAATCAAGAACATTATTACGGTTCTTGGAACGGGTGTTGGTAGCGAAGAGTATGATATTGAAAAAATCAGGTATCATAAAATTGTGATAATGACGGATGCGGATGTTGATGGATCTCATATCAGAACCCTGTTGTTAACCTTTTTTTTCAGGCAGATGCCGGATCTGATTTCAAAGGGATATCTATATATTGCCCAGCCGCCTCTTTTCCGGGTGGGTTCAAGGAAAAGTGGTGTATACCTGAAAAATGAGGAAGAATATTCCAATTATCTGGTCAAGAGAATTACGGGGCAAAAAGACATTTTTCTAAATGGAAACACAGAGCCGCTTTTAGAAGAAGACTTTTATTCTTTTATGGAAAAGTTATCTGATTATTATGATGCAGTTAATCAATTAAAAAAAAGAGATATGGATACAAATCTTTTACTGGCTTTGATTAAAAACGGCGTGAAAGATAAATTTTTTCTTGAGGAAGAGCAAAATTTTATTTTGCTTTCAGAAGATATTAAGAAACTCGGATATATTGCTGGCGAAATCGAGTATGATCCGGAAAGAAACATCTTTGAAATGGATATATATGGAAAAGAAGAAAAACAAACCCTTTTGAGGGTTGGCAGAGAAATTCTTGCCACCAACGATTATCAAAGAATGTTAAAGGGGTATGAAAGAATTAAACATTTTGACAAACCGCCTTTTTCCATATCTTCCAGGCAATCAGAAGCCCAGGTAAAAAAAGAATATAATTTTAATGATACTGACAGCCTGTTTGAGTTTGTCATGTTAGAAGCTAAAAAAGGGATTACTACACAGCGCTACAAAGGTCTGGGTGAAATGAATGCAGATGAACTCTGGGAAACCACCATGAATCCTGAAAAAAGAAATATGCTTCAGGTGGAGATTGAAGATGCTGAAAAAGCCGATGAAATTTTCACCCTTCTGATGGGCGAGGAAGTGGAACCCAGGAGAAACTTTATTCAAAAGCATGCCCTTGAGGTCTCTTCTCTCGATTATTAAAGGAAAAACTTTATGTTTTGCTATCAGTGTGAACAGACGTTTAAAGGTACAGGATGCACGATCCAGGGTGTTTGCGGAAAACAGCCGGATGTGGCAGCTCTGCAGGATCTTTTAATCTACTCGTTAACAGGGCTTTCTCAAGTTGCCCAGGATGCACGCAAGTTGAAAATAGTGGATGAACGAGTGAATGGGTTTACCGTTGGGGCGGCATTTTCCACATTAACAAATGTTGAGTTTGATCCGGATAGAATTTTTAAGCTGATTAATGAAGCAATCAGCTTGCGGGAGGACCTTAAAAAACAGATTGAAAAACACGGAGAAAAAACAGCTTATACACAAGACCACCTTCATTTTATACCGGCCAAGGATGTGAAAGGCATGGTTGCACAGGGCGAAGCCGTCGGCATAAAAACCTATCCGGCCGATAACCCGGATATTCTGTCATTAAAACACACGGTTCTTTACGGCATAAAAGGGGTTAGCGCCTATGCAGAGCATGCCTTGATTTTAGGAAAAAAGGATGACGCTGTATTTGAATATGTTCATGAAGGGCTTGCCGCAATTCAAAGATCGGATTTAACGCTTGAAGAGTGGTTGAATTTAACTCTTAAATGCGGTGAAACAGCCTTGAAAACCATGGAGCTGCTCGATGCCGGCAACACGGAAACCTATGGGCATCCTGTCCCGACAAAGGTGCCACTGGGTTATAAAAAAGGCAAGGCCATTTTAGTTTCAGGCCATGATTTAAAAGACCTTGAGGAATTGTTGAAGCAGACCCAGGGAAAGGGGATCAATATTTATACCCATGGAGAGATGCTGTCTACCCATGGATATCCTGAATTAAAGAAGTACACCCATTTTTATGGTCAGTTTGGAACTGCCTGGCAAAAACAGATCAAAGAGTTTGCAGACTTTCCAGGTGCAATACTCATGACCACCAACTGCATTCAAAGGCCGCAAAAATCCTATCAGGATAATTTGTTTACATCTGGAATGGTTGGCTGGCCGGGTATACCCCATATTTCCGATTTAAACTTCAAACCGATTATTGACAGGGCATTGTCTCTTCCCGGGTTCACGGAAGACAGGGTTACAGGAGAGGCAACCGTCGGGTTTGCCAGAAATGCCGTTCTCAATGTGGCAGACAAGGTGATTGCTGCTGTAAAATCCAAACAGATCCGCCATTTTTTCCTGGTCGCGGGCTGCGACGGTGCAAAACCGGGCAGAAACTACTATACGGAGTTTGTTGAAAAAATACCCAAAGATTGTGTGGTTCTAACCTGTGCTTGTGGGAAATACCGCTTTTTTGATAAAGATCTGGGTGATATCGGCGGAATACCAAGGCTGCTGGATGCAGGCCAGTGTAATGATTCCTATTCATCCATTCAGATTGCCATAGCCCTTGCCAAAGCCTTTAATGTCAGTGTAAATGAACTGCCCTTGTCATTGATTATTTCCTGGTATGAGCAGAAAGCGGTCTGCGTGCTTTTGGCACTGCTTCATCTGGGAATCAAGAATATCCGCCTGGGACCATCGCTGCCCGCTTTTTTAACCCCCAATATTCTGAACACCCTTGTAAAATTGTATGATATCAAGCTGATAACCACTCCGGACGAGGATATCAGGGCGATTTTAAATTAAAACCGATTTTTTTTGGGCTGGCCGTTAACAAACGGCCAGCCTTTTTTT
>CALGRI010000512.1 GCA_937880875.1 uncultured Pseudomonadota bacterium | reverse complement strand
CTGACAATGTGAGCGAGGCTTTCAATCAATTCTGCCAGGTTACCGCCTGTTTCTCTTTGTATAATGACTGCAATAACGAAATATTTAATCTCCTGGCAATCAATCCTTTCGGCAAGATGGGAGAGTGCAACAGGTACGCTGACACCAAAATTAATTTGGTCTATCGTATCAGCAAACTCCGTACCAAGGGGGTCTTCAAACTCATCTGCCGCAAGCTTCATGCTGCTGGTGAAAGAGTGGCCGGCTTTTAAAGCCCTGGCTATTAAATCAAGCGCCTCATGCAATTGAGCTTGAAATTTTTTCACTCTTTTAGTTTTTTTTCTGGTCAGATAAAGAAAAGGAGAGATGAATAATGGGATGGCAATTCCCAGAGAATATAATTGATTGTTTAAAAGAAATTGACCTCCCATGAAACCCAATGCACCCAATAAAACGGAAAGAAGGACATAAAACCCTAAGGACTTACTGGCATTTGCCTTCATGACAAGGTCATCAAGTGAACGAACAAAAGAGATGGAAGACAATGCTCTGTTTAAAAATGGGATATCGCTTAAATCTCTCCTTTTTAAAATACCTCCGAAATCATCTTCAATCAAAGTATACTTTTTGATCCGCTTTTTCATCCTTGCCTTTCGGATATTTATTGAATGTCTATACGCATACATGCTCAATTCAATAATCGTCAATGCCAAGATAAAAACAATCAGACTTATGATAACAAAATCCATTTTTTAGTCCTTCTTATTTATATTTCTACACGAAAAGACGGATCAAAAGTGTCATTGTCCATTTCCATTCCTGCTACCCTGAATTTATCTAAAAATTTAGGGCGAATTCCATTGAACTGGAAGCTGCCTTTGACTTTGCCTTCATTGTCAACCCCGCTCTGTTTGAATGAAAAGATTTCCTGCATGGTAATCATATTTCCTTCCATACCGGTGATTTCCTGCAGACTGGTCATTTTCCGGCCACCGTCAACCATTCTTGAAACCTGGATAACGATATGTATGGCAGAACTGATAAACCGTCTGACAAACTCACTGGGAATATCGAAATTTGCCATTGCAACCATGGTCTCCAGCCTCATTAATGCATCCCGTGGTGTATTTGCATGAATAGTGGTCAAAGAACCGTCATGGCCGGTATTCATAGCCTGCAGCATATCAAAAGCTTCAGATCCTCTTACCTCCCCGACAATAATTCTATCCGGCCGCATTCGAAGGCTGTTTTTAAGAAGGTCCCGCATGACAATTTCTCCTTTTCCCTCAATATTAGCCGGCCGGGTCTCCATTCTGACAATATGCTCTTGTTTCAATTGAAGTTCTGCAGCGTCTTCAATCGTAACAATCCTTTCATTTTCAGGTATAAACCGGGACAGAACATTTAGTAAGGTTGTTTTTCCGCTACCTGTCCCACCGGAAAGAAGGATATTCAATCTGGATTTAACAAGGCCTTGTAAAAGATTTCTGAATTCAGGCACCAGCGTTTTGTTCTTGATCAGGTCATCGAGCTCAAGCGGATCCACTGCAAATCTTCTTATAGAAACCATGGGGCCATCAAGGGCAAGCGGCGGAATAACAACATTAACCCTTGATCCATCTTCGAGCCTTGCATCAACCATTGGGTTTGATTCATCAATGCGACGACCAACAGACGAAACAATTTTGTCAATAATTTTCATTAAATGATCATTATCCCTGAACCGTACATCAGTCTTTTCAATTTTCCCAAATCTTTCCACATAAATTTGATTATAGGCATTTATAAGAATATCTGAAATAGTAGGATCTTTCAATAATGGTTCAATAGGCCCGAGTCCTAAAACTTCATCAATGATTTCCGTTATAATTTTTTCCCTTTCAGAAAAATTCAACGGCATTTCATCGGATCCATCTCTTAAAATTTTTTCAGCGACAAGTTTAATCTGTTTGACAAGAACGTCCTTATCCATTGTGTCGATAATGGAAAGATCTAATATATCAAGAAGCCGCACATGAATTCTTTCTTTAAATTCAAAGTATTCATCCGGTATGAATTTTCGAGGTTCAGACGGGGTAATTGCAGCTTTTTTATCCACTTATAACTCCTTGTTTACTAAATTATTATTACTTCTGGTCAAAAGAACCATTTTTTCTTTTTCTTTTTATTTTGACCATTGTCGGGCAAGAATTGTATGACATACTCTTGGAAACACTTAACAATTTTTGATTTATGAGCAATTCTGGAAAGCGGTTCTCCTGAATTTATCGCTGACACTGTTGTTGAATAGTCATTGGGAATAATCCAGGACATTTTTTGGCCTATTCCTTCTTCAGCAACGTCAATGGGTACAACGCCTTTTTGAACATACCTGCTTAGAACAACATTGATATTTTCCTTTTCTACATGACCGTAGTCGACAATGGATTTTATCAACCTGTTTGTGTTAGAAAGGCAGGGAAGGCTTTGAATTGTTATAATGTGAACAATATCAGACAGATTGAGAATCTTCAATGCTGTGTCGTTCATGGACTGACCGAGATCTATGATGACATAGTCATACATATTTTTAAGCAACTTCAGCAGCGCTTCAATGATTGGAGGAGTCGGCGCAGGGAAATCCCCTAAATACCTTGGGGATGGCAGAATATTGACTCCGGATTCATGTTTTGAAAGAATATCTTCCAAAAAAAATTCATCAAGACGATCGATATTTTTTGTAATGTCTCCCCAATGACGTTTTGGGGACATATCAAGGAACATCGGCACTTCCCCAAAAATAATATTCATATCCAGCAATGCCACAGATGGATTTTCCTGTTGATCTGCAAGGCTGACAGCCAAATTGACTGCTATGGTGGTGGTTCCAACCCCCCCCTTGCTACCCAGAACACTGAAAATCCGGCCTGAATGCTCTGATTCGGATCGTTGTAACTTTTGATAACGTTCAATAAAACGCTTAAATGAATCACGGATAGAATTTTTCTCCAAAGGAACAGGAAGGAATTCTTTAATGCCAAGCCTCAAGACTTGAATCAACACTTCAGGCTCGGATTCTTCAGAAATAATAAATATTTCTATGTGGGGTGTTTTTTGTAATATAGTTTGAATATATTCAAAGGCTTTATCATAATCTTTGCCAAGTTCATATATTATCAGATCCGGTATCAGGCTATTATCAGATAATATTTCAAATTGCTTAACAGGGCTTACAATTTTCGTGAATATTTCTTTTAATTCAGGATTTTTAATCTCTAATTTTATCTGGGCCCTTTTCATTGATCTACGTTCTCTTTTCAACCTGTTTTTATGGGTTCACTATAAAATATTGTATATTATGCACTCTTATTTTCCACCAGCGTTAATATTAATGACATTGGTTGTGGACTGTGCTTTTTGGAAGTTTTTATGATAGTTGTCAATGGTATAATTCGCCACATTACCGTCAAGCCCTTGAATCGGGTCAACATTAATTTCAGGATCAGCATTTAAAGTCTGATTAAAACGAGCTGTTTCAAAGGATCTTCCCTTATTTAATTCCAGCTTAGCGTGCCTGTCGTAAATTGCAGTACAACCAGATATCACCGGGATAATAAAAATAATTGTCCATAGCATTAATTTTTTTTTCAAAACTTATTCCTCCTTTGCTTGTACATTATATTCAATCAGTTTCAAAGGAATGTCCAAATTGCCCGTCAATTTCACTTTGATTCATTTCTTGAGTATCTTTTTTATTCGAAAGTTTTTTTAAATTAAAATAAATCTCTAGATCATCGGGCTCCTCATAATAGTCTGTTGGCAGAGGCTGGTTGTTTTTATCCAAAGGCCTGACAAATCGTGGGGTGACGATTATCAAAAGTTCTGTTTCATTTTTCTGGAAAGATGTGCTTTTGAAAAGAGTTCCAAGGATAGGGATATCCCCTAAAAATGGAAATTTTTTTACATTTTCTCTGATATTTTCCGATAAAAGGCCTGCAATGGCAAAACTTTGTCCATCTGAAAGTTCAATGGTTGTGGATGCATTTCGTGTTGTTAGGCCTGGCGCAACATAACCTGCAAATTGTACGGCTGTTGAAAAATCCAACTCAGACACACTGGAACTGACCTGGATATTTATTCTGTCTTCACTGAGCACTGTGGGAGTAAAGGAAAGCCCGACACCATACTCCATATAAGAAATTGAAATCCCATCTTGACTCGGAACCGGTACGGGAAACTTACCGCCGGCAAGGAAACTTGCTGTTTGACCGCTTAATGAAATTAGATTGGGTTCTGCAAGCACTTTAGCAAAACCATCCTCCTGCAGTGCATTGATAAAAGCACTCCACGTGCTACTCCCTGAGCCAAAGCGGAAAAGTGTATTAACAGCCGTTGATATCAACCCTGAACCATCTGTCAACCCGCTCACATTAACCAAGGCTAAGTCACCGGCATTTTCCCACAATACGTCAAGCCCCATCTTTTTTCCGACAGTCCGGGACATCTCAGCCATTTTTACCTCAAGCATTATTTGATGCGTGCCGCCAACCTGAACAAGGTTGTTTACCTTCCCTTCAGGTGCAAACGATTTAGCAAGTACAAGCGCCTGGTTCAAATTGGAAGAATTCGATATTTTGCCCAAAAGGGTAATTGAATCATTGGTAGACATGATCATCAAATCCTCTTCATCGGGCAGTAATTGGTTCATCTTCTGTTTCAGGGCAGACACATCATAGCTGACTTCAATATCATATATGGCTACGAGTTCATTTTCCTGCCAGATAATCATATTGGTTACCCCTGACTTTTTGCCTTGAATATATATCTCATCAGGTGGCAGTACCAGGCAATCTGCAATACCAGGTTCCCCGACCGATACCCTGAGTTTGGCTTTAATCGGGACAGCAAGTTTCATCACCATGGATTTACCTGCAATAAGCTCTAACCTGTAAGGTTCCATCGTTTTAGGGATAAGAATGTCCTGGGCAGAAGAATAAACGCCGGAATAAAAAAATAAAAAAAACACGAAAAATACCAGTTTATAAATTCTTTTTATTGAAAACATTTATAATACTCTCCTGACTGAAATGAGGGTTTCAAATTGTTATTTCTTTCTTGGTAAGTGTAAGCCCTTTAATTATCTCTACACTTGCTTTATTGCTCTTTTTGCCTGGCCTTGTATACCTTGATGTTTTTTTAACCGGGCTGGATTTTCCGGCAACCGGCTTGGCTGGGATGGTCTCTTTTTCTTCTACATTAACCAACATGGATTTCAGTAATTCCGGCACAGTGATACCTTTGGTCAGAACGATTTCAGAGTCAACAGCACCACGCAATGCAAACTGGAGTTGTCCTTTGTTGGCAGCCAGAGTAATTCTTTCGCCTTCTTCCGGGGTGACTTCAAGGGTATAGACATCAACAGGAGCAGCCTCTCCTTTGCTGTTTTCAACAATTTGCCTGCCAGAAGCAAGAACTAGAAGATTTTCAAGAACGATCTTTGTCACCGGCTCTTTTTTAGTTGGATCTTGTATCGTAACCAGAACATCGACACGGTTACCCGGATTGATAAACCCTGCAATACCCAGCACATTATTGCCCTTTACGGAAATTGCCCGGGTTCCGTCTTTTAATATAGCTGAGATACCGCCTGTTTCAAGCGTTGTCGGGGCGAGACGATGTTCTACTACAGGCTCTCCTTCCCGGATAGGAGATACAACAATCCTGTTCGCTAAATCTACGGGGTTGACAAAATGTCCAATGGGTAAACTTTCTTCCAGATAGGATTTGGTAGTCAACATTTCTGGAGTAATTCTTGAGCCCCACGGGAGATAAACCTTGGCAACAATCGCGGGAAAGACCTTGCTTTCCTTGACGGTAACGACCTGGCTCGGAGCCGTCTTGTCTTTTATCCACTGGTACAAGAAATAACTGCCGCCCAATGCAATAAGAATAGATAGCAGGATGGGAATAAAGGCCCTTAGGTTTCCCATAATCGTTCTCCTTTTTTCATATTAAAAATTTATATCCGGATATTGTCATACCTATATATGTAAAAGTACCAAGGGCTATGGCAATTCCGTAACATAGCCTTGGTTTATTTTTGTTTTCAATAATCGGTTCTGGCATATATTTTTTAGTCAGGATTAAGGCCAAAAAAGTATTAAAAAAACCTTTAAAAAAACCTTTAAAAATTTTTCTGAAATATAAAATGATTATAATGGCATATATGCCGCCAAACAAGGCCGTAAGCAAAAATGCTAAAAACACGCCTTTGGCGCCTATAAAAGATCCGACAGCCGCAAGAAGCTTTACATCACCGGCTCCCATACCCCCTAGGATATGAGGAATTATCAAAAGAAAAAAGCCGGTTAATAAACCGGCAAGGCTGAAAAAGAAACCCGCCATGCCTTCGGAAATGAAATAATATATCATCCCGGTTAACATGCTTGGAAATGTCAGATAGTTAGGTATTTTCTGGTTTTTAAAGTCGGTAAAAGATGAAATTAATAAAAGAATGCACAGGTATATATTTGTAAACCCGTATGGAAGAGAACCCGCGTATTCAACCCCAAAAATATCCATTTTATGTAAGCGCTCAAGGAACCCCATCTTTTAATTAAATCAAAGCCATGGGAAGATAG
>CALGRI010000511.1 GCA_937880875.1 uncultured Pseudomonadota bacterium | reverse complement strand
GTGATCCACATCATTGAAATACCAGTTATCCCATGCCCGCAATCCCCAGTTTAAAGCCTTAAAGCATTCCTGGTCTGTTTTCTCTTCAAGAATCACAGACCATACCAGAGGCTTCGGAGCACTATATTTTTGAGCCATATCAGGGATAGAGATTCCGCTTTTAAACTCCTGATGAAATGTCTTAAAAAGCTCCTGGTTTTTTGGGGTATATTTTGAAATAGTTTCCCTGTGGATATTTAACCGCTGGGCAATACGAACAAGTGGGATGCCTAAGCGTGTCATCACCGCGATTTTAATCTGCGTGGAAAATTCGTGTTGAGCGGTGTCTATTTTTTGTTGATTTTTTAAATTTGTTTTTTCTATATCTTCTGCAAACGCCTGGATTTCTCTTGCGCTGAATTCATTTAGCTCAAGCTTTGCCAAAAGATGATTGTTCTGATCTTTTAACGGGAGGGAACCTTTTTGGGTGACATCATGAAAGGCACTGTCAGAAACCTTTTCAAGCTTTGCAAGCGCTTTTGTTTGTGCTTTGTTGAGGCTGTGTTTTACAGATGCTTTTTGAACATTTAAGGGAATGTCGGTTAATAAAATTAGATCATGCATTAGAAAAGACTGCCATTGCAGCGGCTTAGGTAGGTTTTTAAATATTGACTCTACCTGTCCAACATATTTGTTGGACAGGCCCTTGTCAGCCTCTAACACAACAGATCCCCTTTCCTTGCTTCGCCTTATGGAATCAAGCTTTGACAGCAATTTATAGACCCTTTCAAGGGGGGTTTTACCTGCCGTCAAGTACCAGGGATCTTTGCCCATCTCCACATCAATGATTTCAATGGTCGCTTCAATGGATTCTATAGCGGATAAATCTTGTCTTAAAAAGTTTTCAGCAGCGCTTATTCTTCTTGCCTGAAGATCGTCTACATCTGCGATTTTTGACTGGATCATCGTCATGGCAGTGTACTTTTTAACTGCTCTGAGTCTTCGTTCTCCTGCAATCAGCTGAAACCGGCCTTTTTTTTGTGGGCGGACAATAATAGGTTCGATCAATCCATCCTTCAGAATACTTGCGCCAAGTTCTCTTAACCTTTCTTCATCAAAATATTTGCGGTGTTGAAAGGGTGAAGGATCAATTTTTTTAATGTCTATCATATTGAACGAAAAAGAATAATTTTTATGGTCTGTTATGGGCATGATTCAATATCCATCAGAAAAAAATTAAAAAATCTTATCGTGCGGGTTTAAAAGTATAGAGGCGTTATAAAAAATATTATCAGAAAAGTAAAATGAATATAAGAAGTATTCCCTTTCAACTATGAAATTGCCACGACCTGTTTAGTCAAAATAACCGGAAATAAATGGTATCGATCCAATGAGATGCCAATATTGTGGGAATGAAATGGAACTTGTAACGATATGGCATTCGAAGTATGGTATTCTTTATGATCGGTTTAAAAACTTAGAGGAAGTAAAAAATGAAACAGAATCGAAAAATGTTCGGCCCCCTTACCGAAGAAACCACCCAGGTAATTCTTGAATGTATATCAGACGGAGTTTTTACCATAGATTATAATTGGGAGCTCACTTCCTTTAACCGTGCCGCAGAGGATATCACAGGAATTGCCCGCAAAGATGCAATAGGGCGCCACTGCTGGGAGGTCTTTCGATCCAATATGTGCGAAGAGGGTTGTGCCCTTAAAAAAACCATGGAAGAGGGCAGGCCTTTTATCAGCATATCCGGATATATTATTAACAGTGAAAAAAAACGAATTCCCATCACCACTTCAACCTCTCTTTTCATTGATAAAAACGGGGATGTCATCGGAGGGGTCGAGACATTCAGGGACCATTCTCTTGTTGAGGAACTTAGAAAAGAACTCTCCTGCAACTTTAAGGTTGAAGATATTGTCAGCAAAAGTGCTGCCATGAAAAAAATTTTTAATATTCTTCCCCAGATATCGGGCAGTGATTCCTCAGTACTCATTGAAGGAGAAACCGGTACTGGCAAAGAACTTATGGCAAGAGCAATTCATAATATGAGCCCCAGGAAAAAAAACCATTTATTGCCATCAACTGCGGTGCGATGCCTGATACACTCCTTGAGTCAGAATTATTCGGATATAAAAAAGGCGCATTTACCAATGCGATAAAAGATAAACCCGGGCAGTTTGCCCTGGCCCATGGCGGAACTATTTTTCTTGATGAAATTGGAGATACAAGTCCTGCTTTCCAAGTCAGTTTTTTGCGGGTTTTGCAGGAACATGAATTCATCCCTCTTGGCGGTTTAAGCAAAGAAAAAACCGACGTCAGGATTATTGCCGCCACCAATCAGGACCTTTCAGAGCTATTGAATAAAAACCAGTTCCGGCAGGACCTCTATTATCGGATAAATGTCATTCGGTTAATCCTGCCTCCTCTAAGGCAACGGATGGAGGATATTCCCCTTCTTGTGGAACGGTTCATCAACAAATTGAATATGCTTCAGAAAAAGTTTATCCAGGGTATGGATACGCGAGTACTCCAGATTCTTATGTCCTATGAGTTCCCTGGAAATATCAGGGAACTTGAAAACATAATAGAACATG
>CALGRI010000510.1 GCA_937880875.1 uncultured Pseudomonadota bacterium | reverse complement strand
CAGGATACCATTACCATTTCAAAAACAGTTAAAGCCTATATTGAAACCCATAAGGATTTTCTTCCCAAAGGTATCACGCTGGGCTATTGGTTTGATATGGCGGAAATGGTTCAGGACAGGATTGATCTTTTGCTGAAAAATGGTCTCCAGGGAATAGTGCTGGTATTTATTGTCCTGGCCCTGTTCCTTGATTTTGGGCTTGCTTTCTGGGTGTCGTCGGGAATCCCCATTTCTTTTATGGGGGCTTTTCTTGTCCTGAACTATTTTGGCGCATCCATCAACATGTTATCTTTGTTCGGGTTTATCATGACATTGGGCATTCTGGTGGATGATGCCATTATTGTCGGGGAAAATGTATATACCCATTATAAAACGGGCAAATCTGCCAAAGAGGCCGTAATTGACAGCATTGCCCAGATTGGTGCACCTGTTGTGATGGCCGTCACCACGACTATTGTCGCATTCACCCCTTTGATGCATATTGAAGGGATTATGGGAAAATTCATCTTCATCATGCCCCAGGCCGTGATCTGTATCCTTGCCTTTTCTCTTGTGGAGGCCTTTCTTATTCTACCGGCCCATCTTGATCATGCATTAACACCACCGAAAAAAAATAAAGCTTTGATTTACAGGGTCTGCTTTTTCTGGCTGGAGTGGCTGAAAAAAGATATTTTGGATAGCCACAGGTGGATGCGGGACAGAATAGAAAAAGCCTTAACATTTTTTATTTATTCAATCTATACCCCTGTTTTGAAATATTGTGTGCGAAACCGGTATTTCACTCTGGCCATGGGGTTTGGCATATTAATAGTCAGTATCGGGGTTTTGGCAGGGGGGCATGTGCCCTTTGTATTTTTTCCAAAGACGGACAGCAACTGGATTGTTTCAGAAATCATATATCCCTTGGGAACTCCCTTTGAAGCCACAGAAAAGACCGTAAAACAAATTGAAAAAGGGGCTTTTGAGCTCAATGAATTTTTCAGGGACAGGGTGGCCGGGGGAGAAGATTTGATCGTTAATAATTTTTCACAGGTGGGTATTATACCAAGAAGAGACTGGAAACCAGGCGTATATGGCGGCCATTGCGGGGAAGCCTGGATTGAGATCCAATCGGCATCAAAACGACCGGATATCTCAGCACCTGAAGTAACAGCAAAATGGCGTGAGCTGACAGGAGACATTCTGGGTTCAGAACAGCTCACCTTTTCCATTATCGGCGGTGGGCCAGGTGGAAATCCAATAGAAATTCAACTCAAGGGCAAGGATCTTGAGCAGCTTGAACTTGCTGCAGATGAGTTGAAAGGAGAAATTGCCAAATACCCGGGAACCTTTGATATCACGGATAATTTCAGGCCGGGTAAAATGGAAAAACGGATTCACATCAAAAAAGGTGCTGAATCTTTAGGCATTACAATGGCAGATATTGCCATGCAGATACGACAAGCCTATTATGGAGATGAAGTTTTAAAGATCCAGAGAGGCAAGGATGATATCAAGGTTATGGTACGATACTCTCAAAAAGAGAGGGAATCTGAAGCCAGTATTGATGAGTTAAGGATAAGAACCCGGGACGGAAGAGAAATACCATTAAATCAAGTGGCTGATATTGAAATGAAGAGAGGGTATTCAACTATTCAGCGGGTTGACCGGAAAAGAATCATTACGGTCATTTCCGATATCAATGAAGATGTTGCCAATGCCCGGGAAATTGTTGAAGACCTGAAAAAGAATTATCTTGATACCCTTGTTAATCGATTCCCGGGAGTGACCTATGATTTGGAAGGCCAGGCCAAAAGAACCGAGGAATCCATTAACAGCCTTAAGCTGGGATT
>CALGRI010000509.1 GCA_937880875.1 uncultured Pseudomonadota bacterium | reverse complement strand
GCACTGGAAATCTGGAATGATACAAATGGCAAGGTTGATATCTTTGTAGCCGGAGTAGGTACCGGAGGGACAATTACCGGGGTATCGGAAGTACTGAAAGAAAAAAAACCTGAAATAAAATCCGTGGCAGTGGAACCTACTGACTCACCCGTCATCTCCGGCGGAAACCCCGGACCTCACAAAATTCAGGGTATTGGAGCAGGCTTTATCCCTGAAAATCTGAATGTGGATATTCTTGATGAAGTCATTACCGTTGAAAATAACGAGGCCTTTCAGGGAGCAAAAGATCTTGCCATACAAGAAGGCATCCTTTGTGGTATTTCATCAGGCGCTGCCTTTCATGCGACAAAGACTGTTGCCTTGCGGCCTGAGAACAAAGGAAAAACCATTGTGTTTATCATCCCGGATACAGGAGAAAGATATCTGAGTACGGATCTGTTTAAAACGACCTGAACCCAAACTTCAGGAGGAGATCAAGCCTCTTTTTTTCAGAAGGGGAGCAGGATCCACAATATGCCTTGGGAACCATTTTTTCTGATCCTCAGCTCCCAAAGCCATTGAAAGCAGTTCTGAAAAATGAAGAACGGGTATGGGGTTTTCAAGGGTGCACCGGATTTCAAGATTAAGGTGACACATGGCACAGGCCGTCACCAAACATTCTGCTCCGGCTTCCATGGCCTTGGATACAATTTCATTCACAACCTTCTGGGCAACTTGGGGCTTTGCAACGGAAAGATATGTACCGCAGCACCGTGCTCCATATCCATAGGAGATGACGTCAGCTCCAAGCTTTGCAAGGGTTTTTTCCATGATCCCATAATAATTTTTTTCAAATCTTAAATCCGGGGGCATGGAGAGCATGCAGCCATAATAGGGAGCAACCTTGAGTTTTTTTAATTTTTCTTTGGGATGGTCATTATAATCTTCCAGATTAATCCTATTAAAAATCTCAAAAAAATGAATAATCTCAAGTTCATCATCAAAGGGTTTTTCCCATAGGTTTTCATATTCCTTTTGAAGATTCTTGTCGTTTTTAATTTTCAAATACATGGATTTTATTCGGATCAGGCAGCTTGGGCAGGCGATCATTAATGGGATTCCCTTTGGCGCCAGGGAAATATTTCGCATGGGAAGATTTTTTGCCACCTCACGGTCAACGCTGTGGGCAGATGATGATCCACAGCAATTCCAGTCTTCAAGTTCAATAAGGTCAATATTCACGCGATCGCAAAATTTCAAAAGGGACATGGTGTTTTCATGCCCTGATGCTTTGAGTGAACATCCTGGGAAAAAAGAAAATTTTAATCTTTCTGACTGGCAGCTGTTTTCAATTTTTCCTGAAGATTTTTTCAATGGCTTTTTTATCCTGAATTTTTGACGGTGTTAAATCCAACTTTCGTTTTTTCAGCATTTTAAGGCCAACCCCCATATCGCTGAGAAGATCCATTTTCTTAAACTTATACCGCATCATGATCTCAAGCTTATGGGTCCTGCCGTACTTTTTTACCGTGTTCAATACTTCGGTATGAAAATTCATAATATCAGGTTCTGCAATTTTAACACCTTGTTCAATAGCCTTATGGCGAAGGCCGTCCATTACGGCAGGTATGTCTATTGCCATGGGACAACAGCTGCTGCATGTATTGCATCCCACACACACCCAGATGGTGGAACATTTTAAGGCCTCTTCTTCCATTCCAAACTGAATAAGGCGGATAACAGCATTGGGGGCATAATCCATGCCCTCTAAAAACGGGCAGCCATTTGCACAGGTTTTGCAATGCAGACAGGAATTAAAATCAATTCCTGAACTTGCCTTGATATCATAGGCAAGGGCATGATGATCCCCATTCAGATGTATCATACCATCTTCCCGTCCTTCCAGAAGGGAGACATGTCTCTCAGCTTTTGAATCACTGGAACAAGGGTGGTGATGATTATATCCATTTCTTCCTTTGTATTATAATGGGATAAAGAGAATCGAATGGAACCATGAGCCGACTTAAAGGGTACTTTCATTGCCATGAGCACATGGGAGGGATCCAGAGATCCTGATGTGCATGCAGATCCTGAAGATGCACAGATTCCCTCACGATCCAGCATAAGAAGGATGGATTCTCCTTCCACTGCATCAAACCCAATATATAATGTGTTTGGAAGCCTTTGTTCAAGATCTCCATTAACGGATGAACCGGGAATTTTCTCCAGAAGCTGAGTTTGAAGATAATCCCGAAGTTCCCTGACCCTGGTATTCATAATGGGCAGATTTTTTCTGGCAAGCTCGCAGGCCTTTCCAAGCCCGATAATGGATACAGTGTTTTCCGTTCCGCCACGCCGGCCTTTTTCCTGGTGTCCGCCAATCAGAAAAGGTGAAAATTTGAATCCCTTTTTCACATAAAGAACACCAATCCCTTTGGGGGCATGAATTTTATGCCCGGAAAAAGATAGCATGTCCACACCTGTCTTTTTGACATCAATGGGAATTTTACCCATTGCCTGAACCGCATCAGTATGGAAAAGAATCCCTTTTTCATTGGCTTTTTTTGCAATTTCTTCAATGGGGAACAAGACCCCTGTTTCATTGTTGGCCCACATTAATGAAACAATGGCCGTGTTATCAGACATGCTTTTATATAATAGGTCCAGGTCCAGAAGTCCTTTTTTATCCACGGGGACAAATGTGACCTCATATCCCATTGTTTTTTGAAGGTGCTTATAAAGATTATTAATGGCAGGGTGCTCAACATTGGAAGTAATGATATGTTTTTTTTCAGGAAAGGCTTTAATGGCTGCATTAATAGCTGCATTATCACTTTCTGTTCCACAGCTTGTGAAAACAATTTCATCTGGATCAGCATTGATGAAATCCGCCACACGCTGTCTTGCCTCTTTTACCTTTTTACCCACCTGATCTCCAAAGGTATGCATGGAAGAGGGGTTACCATATAATTCACCAAAATAAGGAAGCATTTCTTTTATGACTTCATCTGCAACTTTTGTTGTTGCATTGTTATCCGTATATACTATTTCCATTTTTTAAAATTATCCTTTAGCTTTCACAGATTCCAGCACTTCTTCAATTCTTTCCAGGCACTGGCCGCATCCGCCGCCGGCTTTTAAATAATTTGTCACATCCTCCGTGGTTTCAAGGCCGTTTGCTTTTACCGCATCAATGATCTCAAGATCAGTCACATCAAAGCATTCACAAACTATTTGGCCTGGTTTTGACAGAATCTGGACACCTCGAAAATTGGCAATGGCTTTTTTCAAAGCAGACTGCCCCATGACGGAACAATGCATTTTTTCTTTTGGCAACCCTCCCAGATAATCTGAGATATCATCATTGGTTATTTTTGCAGCCTCATTAAGGGTCATTCCCTTAATGATCTCAGTCAAAGCTGACGAAGATGCTACAGCGCTTGCACATCCAAATGTCATAAAGGAGGCATCCATAATTCTTTCGTTCTTATTGACCTTTAAATATAGTCTCAATGCATCACCGCAATTTAATGAACCTGTTTCACCAATGGCATTGGCTCCTTCCAATTCACCTACATTCCTGGGTTTTAAAAAATGGTCTTTCACTTGATCTGTATAATCCCACATAAATTATCTCCTTAATCAAATATCCACTGGGTTGAACTCGTTATTAAATATATAAGTAAAAATACTACAGAGTGGTAGAATGTCAACAAACCGGATATTTTTTTTTGTACTCCATCCGAATCAACAATTAATCCACAATTGCAGGTCATCAAAAAAGAGACCCGGGCACTAAATAACATGACTCAAATGATCCATACTCAATTCCCTCCTGATACCGAACCGGGTCAGGCAAAAATCATATTTGACAGGATCTTCCCTTAAAACCTGTCTAAAGCCCTGAGTAATTTCAAGTGCTGTTTTCATATCCGGACTTTTTCTTTTGGTAAATCCTAGCATCATCCCTATCTTATGCATATGTGTATCCAGAGGGACAATCAATAGTGAAGGGCTTATCTTTTCCCATCCTCCTGGATCCACCTGATCTTTTCTAACCATCCACCGCAAAAAAAGAAGACTTCTTTTACAGGCACTCTTTTTTTGCGGATCTGCCAGAAGATGCCCCATATCTTTATTTTTATTCATCTGTTCAAAAAGAAAGACAAGTCCAGGTATTATAGTTTCATCTTCAGGTGTCATTCCTGTATAAAAACAATTTTCAAGGGATGAAAACCTTTTTAAAACTTCCCTGATTCCCCATAAAAGATTGACCAGGTGGACATCCTTTGCAAACCTGTATCGAAACCCTTTAAAATCATTTGTCATATCTTTTTTTGTCTGGCCCATGAGATAATCAAAGGGGGTGGGGTCAAGTTTGCCAAGGACAGTCTCAACCGTTTCCATGATCAACTCAACCCGTCCATAAGCAAGACAGGCAGCAATAAATCCTGCAACCTCACGATTTTTTTTCTCAGGATAATCATACAGAAATAATAGCGGATCAGGATTTATATACTCCCTTTTATTATACTGTGAATAAATACACTCCAGCCTGTCCTTTAAACTTATCATTCCTTTATTTCATACCTGATTCTTAGACTATTTCCATTTCATTATAAACATTTATCAAATTCAGGACTGGACAGAATCAATATCAATTCCAAGGGCATTTGCCACACCTTTTCCATAATCCTGATCTGCTTTCATGCAATTTTTAATATGTCGAAGTTGAATATTTTCAGGTGCATCTCCAATGGAACGGGCTGTATTTTCAAACAGGACTTTTTTTTGTTCATCACTCATCAGGTTAAACAGTCGTCCTGGCTGGGTATAGTAATCGTCATCTTCTCTATGATTCCAATGATCTGCAGCCCCTTCCAGACTTAAAGACGGCTCTTTAAAGTCTGGTTGTTCCTGCCACTCTCCATAGCTATTGGGCTCATACCCCCTTGTGCCGCCGTGATTTTCGTCCACCCGCATGGCACCGTCCCTGTGATAACTGTGAAAAGGACACCGGGGTTTATTTACAGGGATAAGATGATGGTTCACACCCAGCCGATATCTCTGGGCATCTGCATAGGAAAAAAGACGTCCCTGGAGCATTTTGTCCGGTGAGAACCCTATTCCCGGAACAATACTTGCCGGATTAAATGCAGATTGCTCAACCTGGGCAAAATAATTTTCTGGATTTTTGTTCAATTCCAATTCACCCACTTCAATGGGGGGATAATCTTTATGATACCAGACTTTTGTTAAATCAAAGGGATTGTAGGGACAATCGGCAGCCTCTTTTTCCGGCATCACCTGGATAAACATTGTCCATTTGGGGAAATCCCCTTTTTCAATACTCTCATAAAGATCTCTCTGATGAGTTTCCCTGCATTTGCCTATGGCAGCTTCAGATTCCTGGTCCGTCAGATTTTTAATTCCCTGCTGGGTACGAAAATGGAACTTAACCCAGTACCGTTGGTTATCTGCATTGATCATACTAAAGGTATGGCTGCCAAATCCATGCATGTGACGATAGGAAGAAGGAATTCCCCGGTCACTCATGACAATGGTAACCTGATGAAGGGCTTCAGGCAGAGATGTCCAGAAATCCCAATTATTTAAAGCACTTCGCATATTTGTTCTGGGATCTCTTTTAACCGCATGGTTGAGATCTGGAAATTTGAGAGGATCACGTAAAAAAAAGACCGGGGTATTATTTCCCACAAGATCCCAGTTTCCCTGTTCCGTGTAAAATTTAATGGCAAACCCTCTGATATCCCGTTCTGCATCAGCAGCACCGCGCTCGCCGGCTACTGTAGAAAACCGCATAAATAATTCAGTCTTTTTACCGATTTCAGAAAAAATTTTAGCCTTTGTGTATTTTGTGATATCGTGGGTAATAGTAAGGGCCCCAAAGGCTCCGGAGCCTTTGGCATGCATTCTTCTTTCCGGGATCACTTCGCGGTCAAAGTGGGCCAGTTTTTCCAGAAACCAGACATCTTGTAATAATTGCGGTCCGTGGGGGCCCGCTGTCATAACGTTCTGATTATCTGCAACTGGGGCTCCTGCATTATTGGTTAATTTTTTCTTTTCAGACATAATAAACCTCCCATTAAAAGTTAAAAGACAATCGATCTCATTTGATAGTAATTACCATTTATGGACAAAAAAATATATTTATAATTCAAAAACCTTATAGCAGATGCTTTATGGGCAATCCAGATTTTTAAAAAACCTCTTAGGGTGGAAGTCCTTGACAAGGCAAAAATATTCAAATAAATCTGTTCTGTAAAAGATGTCGATCTTCCGCAATCCGGCAGGTCTCTATCTATACCTGGAAATTTATGAATTTATAAAAAAATTAATCTCAGTGCACCATCAATTTTTACTAAGGAAAAACAAGATCTCAAAAAAACCAGGACCATTGCATTGAGAGCAGATATTGATGCTTTGCCCACAGCATGCACCGGATGAACATATCTCAGAAAAAATCACACGGCAAGGCTTACAGCTTATGACCGGTCTTTTTTGGGATCTATCAGAAAATATAGGTGACCTTTTCAAGGGAGAATAAGTTAAAATGAGCTCTGTGGCAGAATTGTTAACCGATTGTTTTCAAAAAAACAGCAAAAAAACAGCCCTGTCCTTTTTCAGGGGCAATACGCTTGAGACCCGGATTTCTTTTCAGGATCTGGATGTGAATTCAAACAAAATGGCTAACCTGTTTTTAAAACAAGGGGTTAAAAAATCCGACAATGTTGTTCTGCTGCTTGATAAATCGCTTGTTTTTATTGTTGCCTACATTGCGCTTCAAAAAATAGGGGCCGTGTGTGTGCCCCTGAATCCTGGATTTAAAAAATCTGAATTAACCTATCTGTTAAATGATGCTGCCCCCGTGCTGATTATCGTAAGCCAGGAATTGGCCGGGATGATCAAACAGATTGATCCCCAATTAACCTGTTTGGAAATGGATACAAAAATTCCTTTTCAAAAGATTGCCTTTTTAAATTCGTATTCCAATGATCTGGAAAAAGTAAACCTGCTTCCTGATGATCCCGGACTCATCATTTATACGTCAGGAACAACTGGCAATCCCAAAGGGGCTGTGCTGACCCAGAAAAACCTGGTTAATGATGCCAACAATATTATTCGCATATGGGAAATTTCAGAATCTGATACCTTATGCCATAGCCTGCCCCTTTTCCATGTTCACGGCTTATGTTTCGCCCTTCACACGGCATTGATTTCAGGAGCCCATGTGATGTTGCCGGATCGGTTTGATCCTGAAGTCGTGATTGATATTTTAAAAGAAACCCGACCAGGACTTGCC
This sequence comes from uncultured Pseudomonadota bacterium, assembly GCA_937880875.1. Taxonomy (GTDB): domain Bacteria; phylum Desulfobacterota; class Desulfobacteria; order Desulfobacterales; family Desulfobacteraceae; genus Desulfobacula. The sequence goes on along the minus strand of CALGRI010000509.1, from coordinate 5,221 downwards.
TGCACAGTATTCATGGGCGTTCCGGCCATGTATTCAAAACTCATGGACGTTTTTCAGGGTCAAACCCCTTGTTTTAACCATATGAGACTGTGGACATCAGGGTCAGCTCCCCTGCCAACAAAAGATTTTCAAAGGATAAAGCAGACCTTTGGAAAAGAGCCTGTGGAGAGAGAGGGCATGTCAGAAACTGGTATGAATTTTTCCAATCCCATGAAAGGAGAAAAAAAGCCGGGCTCAATCGGACTTCCTCTTCCCGGCGTTAAGGTAAGAATTGTTGATCCTGATACTTTGCAGGATGTAGAACCTGGCCAGGCAGGTGAGTTCTGGCTCAAATCAGACTCCATCATATCCAGCTATTGGAAAAAACCCGAAGAAACAGCCAGGGCCTTTGAACAAGGCTGGTTTAAGACAGGCGATCTGGGTAAAAAAGATGCGGATGGATATTATTATCTTACGGATCGGTTAAAAAATATCATCATTACAGGAGGAGAAAATGTTTCTCCCAATGAGATTGAGTTAGTCATCAACAGGCTTGATGAGGTTATTGAATCATCGGTTATAGGTATTTTCGATGAAAAATGGGGGGAAAAAATTGTGGCTGCTGTGGTTAAAACCCCGGCATCAGGTGATATATCCCAAGCAATCAAGGCCATTTGCAAAGAACATCTCCATGACTGGAAATGTCCAAAAGAAATCATCTTCATTGAAACGCTGCCCAGAAATACCATGGGGAAAATTTTAAAAAAGACCTTAAAAAATTATTTTAATCAAAACAAAAAAACCAGCCTGATAGAACCAGCCTGAATTGATCCGTTCATCGCCGGAATTATATTAAGGGATCTGTCTACTATCAATTTTGATCCGCAAATTCAAGGTCTGACAAATTCAAGCAATAGAGAATATCAAATCAATGCAAATATTAAACAGACAGCATTGAAAAGAATAATTTATCTTGACTATCTTAATTTTTAGGTCTTATTATAATTCCTTTATTTTATCAATACATTAAGGAGTAACATCACTATGCTGCAGGAAAAAAAGATAGGATTTATTGGAAGCGGAAATATGGGTGAAGCATTGATAAGCGGCTTGGTTCTTTCCAAGGCAGCAAAGCCTGAAAATATTATCTGTTCAGATATTTCAGAAGATACTTTAGAAGCAATTCAAAACAAATACAAGGTCTCAACAACCACGGACAATATTGAAGTGGCCAGAAAATCTGAAATCGTTATCTATGCAACAAAACCCCAGATCTTAGGATCCGTCCTAAAAGAAACAGCCGGGGCCCTTGACCAATCAAAGCTGATCATTTCCATTGCCGCCGGTGTTCCACTGGCTGCCATTGCCCTAGGACTTCAAAAAGAACTTCGGCTCATCAGGGTCATGCCCAATATCTGTGCATTTGTAAAAGAAAGTGCCACAGCAATTGCAGCCGGTGAATTCGCTTCAAAGGATGATGTAGCCCTGGCACGAGCTATTTTTGATTCTGTTGGAAAAACCGTCTTTATCCAGGAAAATGTCCTCATGGATGCATTTACAGGATTAAGTGGCAGCGGGCCTGCCTATATCTTTATCATTGTTGATGCCATGGCAGATGCCGGTGTTAAAATGGGATTATCCAGAAAAGATTCGCTTTTTTTATCCACCCAGACGGTTCTTGGGGCGGCAAAACTCCTGCTTGAATCAAAAGAACACCCGGGGCAGCTAAAAGACAGGGTAGCATCCCCTGGCGGGACAGCCATTGCCGGCATCCATACCCTTGAGCAGGGAGGGCTTCGAACAACCATGATCAATGCGATTGAAGCCGCTACCAAACGGTCAAAAGAACTGGGAGAGATGATGGTTAAAGATTTTATAAAAAACAATAACAAGAAAGATTAAAAAAAGCTCGGGGCAGAAATTTAACATAGAATTGTATTTCTGCTCCGAACAATTGGCAAGGAAACTTCAAGGTGGAGTGATAAGTTAAGGCTTAAACTTCAAGTTCCCTTTTGAGCCAATCTCTTATATTGCCTTCAACGGCATATACACCCTTATACTGTCCGATTCCCTTCATAAACTCTGTTTCAAGGTTTTTTGGAAGTCTGAAATTTCCAAGATCCTCGGAATCAAATCCTCTTCTTCGGACCAGGATTAAGGTTGGTGGTTTTTTCCATGTATTAATGACGAAATACACGGTTTCGTTATTATTATCCCTTGAATTATAATAGGCCTGTGATCTTAGCGGCCCCCACTCAAGGTGAAGTGCAATGGCCTCTTCTGGTGTCATTTCCCAGTCCACGGAATTCACCAGATTATAGTTGTCTTTTATCTCATAAAGATTCATATGCGCCTCCAGGGTTTCTTTGTATTGAGCTAAATCTTAAAAATACCTAAATCTTACCTAAGTCTTAAATATAGCAAATTGCGTGCCCGTATGATCTTCTTCAAAGAAAACACTTTAAATAAAGGGATTTAAACGATGGAAGCAAGGAAAACTTAAGGGGATAAAAAATTTTATGATACACATACGAAACATAATAAGCGAGTCATATGTGTATCGCCTATTATGCCAAATAGTGCTTGACCGAAAACCACCAATTTTCCCGCTTTCGGTCAAGCACCAAATAGATTTTACCAGTTTTCATAAAGCAGTTCAAAAAAACCTGCCGGTTTCACACAGGCCGGGCACTTTTTTGGTGCAGCCTTTCCAGTATGGATATATCCACAGCTCAGACAACGCCAGACCATTTCTTCGTCTTTTTTAAAGACCCTGTCCATTGCAATATTCCGGGCCAGCTCAAGATACAGTTTTTCATGGTGCTTTTCAGCTACAATAATATTGTTAAATGTATCTTCAGCCCTTTCAAATCCTTCTTCTTTGGCTATTTTTGCAAACTTGGCATACATATCCTCACTGACATATTTTTCCAGGGCTGCTGCTGAAAGAAGATTGGCATGGGTATCCTTGATCACACCCGTGGGAAAGATCCATTTTATTTCAAGCTCTCCTGCGTTAAAAAATTTAAAAAACCGCAACGCATGTTCAAATTCCTGATCCGCAGTTTCATTAAATATTTTTCCAATCTGGATAAATCCTTCTTCCATAGCTTTGTCTGCAAAAAAATCATACCGCGTCCTGGCCTGGGTTTCAGCCGCAAAAGAAGTATGAAGATTAATAGCTGTCCTGCTTTCCCTGAACTTAACCATAAGCACCTTCTTTTTTATTCTTCAATAATAATGGCCTCTGCACCACATTCAAAAGCTGCCTGACGAACGATGGCTTTCAGATTTTCAGGAATCTCATCCAATTTAATGGTGGATTTTAATTGATCTTCATCATACTCAAAAATTTCAGGACAAAGATCATTGCAGTTCCTGTCTCCCATGCACTGTTTTGTAATGGTCACTTTCATCTTAACTACTCCTTTTTTAAAAAATAATTTATGTAACATCTTACAACTTGCTTATTTCCGCATCCAGGCATGATATTTTTTGATCCATGCGATTAATTTTTGGGGCGCATGTTTTTTCTTCCACAACCCGGCTGCATACTTGTTGGCTTCAGCCATTGTCGGATAAATATGAATTGTCCCTAAAATCTTATTCAATCCTATTCCATGCTTCATTGCAAGGACAAATTCTGCAATCACGTCAGCCGCATGATTTCCCACAATAGTGACACCCAATATTTTATCTTTTCCCGGCACGGTCAAAACCTTTACAAATCCATGATTTTCAGAGTCTGCAATGGCCCGGTCAAGGTCATCAATCCCATATTTGACCGTTTCATAATCAAGGCCGGCAAGTTTGGCATCTGTCTCATTTATTCCAACCCTTGCCACTTCAGGATCAGTGTAAGTGGCCCATGGGATGGTGCTATAATCTACTCTGAATTTTTTAAACCTGCCAAACAGGGCATTTACAGCGGAATACCAGGATTCGTGGGCAGCAGTATGGGTAAATAGATACCGGCCATGAACATCACCACTGCAATAGATATTGGGAAAATTGGTCTGTAAAAATTCATTGGTTTCAATATACTGGCTTTTGGTAAGTTCAATGCCAAGCTCCTCAAGGCCAAACCCTTTAACATTGGGGGTTCTTCCAAGGGCAATCAGGATCTGGTCAAATGGGATCATAATTTGTTTTCCTTCATGATCACAAACCAATTGTTTTTGATCCCCTTGTTTTTCATCTGGTTTTTCATCCCTGAAAACTTCAATGGCTTTGGCTGAGTGATTCAAAAGGACCTCAATGCCCTCTGCCCGGAACCTGTCTAATACGATTTGGGCAGCATCAGGATCTTCTTTTTTCATTATCATCGAACCCCTCTGGACAAGGGTTACCTTTGATCCCAGTCTTGAAAATCCTTGTGCCAGCTCACACCCTATAGGCCCTGCACCTAATACCAAAAGGTTTTTTGGCAAAGTTCTGATATCCCAGATATTGTCCGAGGTAAGATAGCGTATCTGATCCAGTCCCGGCAGATCGGGAATCATTGGCTTTGCGCCCGTGGCAACAATGATATTTTTTGTGGTTAAAATTTTATCATTCACCTTTACTTCAAAAGGAGATACAATCGTTGCCCTGCCCTGGATACAATCCACACCCAATGTTGTATACCGTTCAATGGAATCATGGGGTGCAACTTTTTTAATAATGGATTGAATCCGTTCCATGACCGTTGCGAAATTAAAATCAACACTGACCTTATCAAATCCGAATTCTTCAGCTCTTTTGGTATAGGATAAAAGTCTGGCACTGGCGATCAGCGCCTTGCTGGGTACGCAACCGGAATTAAGGCAGTCGCCCCCCATTTTATGTTCTTCAATCAAAGCCACCTTTGCCTTGACAGCTGCGGCAATATAGGAAGCCACAAGACCTGCAGAGCCGGCACCGATCACCGCAAGGTTATAATCATAAACTTTCGGCTTTGAAAATTTAGAAAATACTTTTTGCTGTCTTACAATTGTTGTGAACCGCTTTGCAATAATAGGAAAAATACCCAATAAGGCAAAGGAGAGGATAATGTTCAACGATAAAATCTGACTGATAGTTTCTATTTTTGCAAGCTGGGTTCCGGCATTGATAAATACAATGGTGGCGGGAATCATTCCCAGTTGTGAGACAATATAAAAAACAGAGGTACGAATGGTGGTAATACCCATTACAAGGTTGATCACAAAAAATGGAAACACAGGCACAAGTCTTAAGGTAAACAGATAAAATCCGCCCTCTT
>CALGRI010000508.1 GCA_937880875.1 uncultured Pseudomonadota bacterium | reverse complement strand
CATGGGGGCGATCCGGCTCGAGGATTTTGGTACTGCCCACAACCACTTTCATCTTCTGGAATGCCAGAGAAGAAAATCTTTTTACGGAATTAAAAAAATTGGAGCGTAAAGATTTTTTATTCACCTGATCAAATGTGTCACGATTCTGTATTTTGTCAAAATAATGAAGACCCAGCAGCCAGTGTTTATCATCAATATCCTTTATTCTGCTTATGGTTGCTCCTTCAACATAATCTAACTTATCTTCACTTTTCAATTCAAAACCGGGAATACGCATTCCCACAGTGTAGAGGCAACTTTTTGGGGCTAGAACAGAACATCCACCCTCACTTTTCTCCAACACTGCGAATCGTAGTTGGAAGCAATCCAAATGGGCGGCATTCAGGAGCATCCGTTCCTGTTCAGACGTAACCCTTCGACTCCACCGTCGATCATTCAGATATATTCGATCCGGATAAAATAGTTTGGGACAAAACCCGGGTTCATAAATCAACCCTTCAAAGATGGTATGAAGTGGGCCGTCAATGATGATTATATATATCACCCTTGTTTTTGGATGAATTTTTTTGTCCAGGCTATTCAGGACAATTCCCTGCTCGCAAAAATCGATCTTCGCAGAACAAGGCTTTCCATCTTTTGAATGAAGAATCAGGCAATTTAATTTTTTTGTACGCGCGGTATCCAACCGCTCTTGAATGACCACCGGGTCTGTTATCGGCAGCATGTTGCCGCTTAAAAGATTTTTCATGGTATTTTGGATGGACACAACTGTATCATCCAATTCTGCAAACCCGACATAATTTCTTATCAGGGAACGATCCCGGTAATGAAGTTCATTAAATTCAATCCCAAAGCCAGAATCTTCAATACGGGTCACGCGGCCACCTATTTTTGCAGAGTCGCGTTTTCCGGAAGGTAAAATAATTTTTAAGTTGACGTGGGTGCCTATCGGAAGAATTGTTTCGTTCTGGATAAAGGCGCCGTCAAGGCTGAGATCCAAAGCGTGTGATTCCGCATTATTTAAACATTCCATATCACCTGAAAATTGATCTAAAAATGCAACAGGTGCAATGGTTTTTCTTCGGTATGATTTCCGGTGTTCTTTTTCCTTACCTATCCAAGTCCCTGACAATGATTTATTTCTATCATTCATTGATTAATTCCTTCAGGTCGAAAAAGAGAGTGTGCATAGTAAAATTCTCAAAACTCATCAAAGCAATAGTCTCCGGTTCAATTTTAGTATTTTACCCCATCAACTATACACACAAAATATCAAAATACAATGATTTTTTTGCAGCTGTTGGGAGCAAATTAATTGTCCGGTTATAATGGAAGCCAGAAAGGAGGCTTAGAAGGACTTTACGACAAACGGCTAACACAAGCATCACATCGCCGGGCGCCACTTGATGAGGTATTGGATATTTGCAATAGCCTATTACCATCAGAAAAAAGGAAACGGGACAGGGTACCCCTGCGGAATCAACAAATTTTTTATTTTAAAAAAGACCAGCCCTTTGCTTTCTAACTATTTTTTTTGTGCTTTGGCTTTTGGGGGTGTGCTTTCTTTTTGTTCAGGCTTTTGTTCAGGCTTTTTTACAGCTTTTTTCTTTGGCTTGAGTCCCCTTAAAATAGAAACCAGTTTATCCTTGTTTTCTGCCAATAATAAGGCAATATCTTCAAGTTGATCTTCACTGAGTTTGATTTTTGAACTTTCCAGGAATTCAAACAAATTGTCGGCAATATCGAGCATTTTATCATAGGCGTCTGCTTCTTTTTTTGTCGCAAATGTCATCTTTTCCTCTCCATTCCTGACAACAATATATTTTACAATTACAGCCATTTTGTCTCCTTGAAATCATAATTTTTCTATAATCTTAATATAAAAAAGGATACAGGTAAAGAGTTTTCCTTTATCCTGTATCCTTTCCATATCTTTTGTCAAAAGGTGACTATAGCTTTGGTCTTGGATAAAGCCCGGATCTTTCAACTATTTCAGGGACTTTTTCTTCCCATTCAATGGCCATGATGTGAAATCCTGAGACCCCTTTTAATTCCTTGAGTTCCTGGATATGTTCAACACAGATATCAATACCTTCCTGGGCTTGTTTATCTTTAGAAACCCCTGCCAGACGGGCGATAATCTCATCAGGCACATCCATTCCCGGCACCCGGCTTTTCATATATTTGGCCATACCCACTGATTTCATCGGGGTCATGCCGGCCATGATAAAGGTTTTTTCGGTGAGCCCTCTGTCTGCCGCTCTTCTGATCCACTCTTTAAACTTATCCATGTTGTAAATGCACTGGGTCTGAATAAATTCAGCGCCGCAGGCAATCTTTTTGGCAAGACGCGGCACCCTGATCTCAAAGGGGTCGGCAAAGGGGTTGGCTGCAGCACCCACAAATATTTTTGGCGGCCTTTTAATCGCATCCCCACCCAGAAACTTTCCTTCATCCCGCATGTATCTGACCGTCTGGACCAATTGCATGGAGTCAAGGTCATGTACATTCTGGCCTTGTGCACAATCACCAAAACTCTGATGATCACCGGAAAGACAAAGCATATTCGGAATATCAAAAGAGGCTGCACCCAGGATGTCGCTTTGAAGGGCAACCCTGTTTCTGTCACGTGTTACCATCTGGAGAACCGGTTCAATGCCCATGAGTTTGAGATGTATACAAGCAGCAAGCGAAGACATCCTTGTCATGGCAGTCTGGTTATCGGTTACGTTTATGGCATCCACATAATCTTTAATCAAAAGACCTTTTTTTCTGACTTCTTCTGGATCACTTCCCCTGGGGGGGCCGCATTCTGAAGTAACACCAAGGTGACCTGCTTTTAAAACTTTTTCCAGATTACTTGCAGTATTTAAAGTACTCATATCTTCACATCCTCCCTGGTTACCGTCCTTGGTCCACCTGCCCTGTCTGTGGACCAATCTTTAATCGGTGCAAGTTTCTCATAATCATCCATTTTATCCAATGCTTTTAACCTGTCCACAATCAGCTGCCAGGCACAGTCAAGATCTTTGCTGATCTCACATTTCCCGTTAGTTGAACCCCCGCAGGGACCATTGAGCACTCTTTTGGCACACCTTGAAACCGGACAGATGCCACCCGTCCTGGCAAGCACGCATGAACCGCAGGCCTGACATCTTTCCGTCCAGAGTCCCCGGTCTTCATTTGCTCCCAGACAAATTGTATTCACACCTGGAATTAATGGCGTTGTCAGATATTTTTCCGCAGTAAACTGCACGCCCACACCACAGGCAAGAGAAACAATGGCATCATAATCATCAATCTTGCTTCGAATTTCTTCCAGATATTCATGATCACACTGGCGTTCAAGGGTATTTTCACTTATCACTTTTTCATCCCCTTTGGCCATGAAATACATTCTTAAAGCAGACGCCAGTATTTCCACTTCCTTTTTACCACCTGCTTCACAAACCGTCACACACTCATTACACCCGAGTATCAGAATCCGATTAAAGTCTTTTACTTCATCAATGATCTCTTCAATGGGTTTTTTTGCTGCTATTATCATAAGCCAACCTCATATTAAGCTGTTA
>CALGRI010000507.1 GCA_937880875.1 uncultured Pseudomonadota bacterium | reverse complement strand
TAATCCAAGCTTGGGTTGTCAATAATAAACTTGCCTTTCCCTGTTTTATGAGACCCATCTGAGTTTTATGAGACTATTCTGAGTTTTATGAAACTATTCTGATCAGACAAAGATAATCGCGACCCTTGTGAATGCCGATTATAAAAAGTTTATATAATCTTAAAAAATTATCAAGATATTTTTTGTTTTTAAATTCCAATCTTGCAGGGTTTATGATTTGATTTTGTTATTCTATCAGGGTATTATCCATTGGTTTAAAATAGTCAAAAAGCAATAAAAAAAACAAAGGACATTAAAATGAAATTAGCCAAAAAAATGGATATCATTCCATTTCAGCCTATCCGAAGAATTGTTGAAGAAGCGAACCGCCGTGAAAAACAAGGGGAAAAAATTATCCACCTGGAAATTGGAAGACCGGATTTTGATACGCCTTTTCATATAAAAAAAGCTGCTATGAATGCTATATCAGAAGGGAAAGTACACTATACCTCCAATTATGGCATTCCTGAACTCAGAGAAGCCATTGCGGCAAAGTTTAAACAGGACAATGGTCTGGTCTATGACCCCTTAGATGAGATCATTGTTACCGTTGGTGCCACGGAGGGTATCTTTTTGTCCATGATGGCCCTCCTGGATCCAGGCGATGAAGTGATTATTCCTAATCCTTCCTTCCCCTGTTATGCCCAATGTGCCAATATGATAGAAGCAATTCCGGTTTTTGTTCCCTTGAAACAGGAAAATGACTTTGAACCAATCATTAACGATTTCAAGGCTAAAATCACATCTAAAACCAAGATGATCGTCATCAATACACCCCACAACCCCACGGGGGCCATTTATTCGGAAAAGGTTCTGAAAGAACTTGCTCAACTCGCCATAAACAATGATCTTTTTGTGCTCTCGGATGAAATTTATGAAAAAAATATTTATGATAGCTATAAACATTTTTCCATTGCAAGCTTGCCTGGGATGCATGAAAGAACCATTACTTTGAATGGATTTTCCAAAAGCCATTGCATGACGGGATGGCGCCTGGGGTATCTTGCATCCAGCAGGGAACTGATAGCAGGACTCATCCGCATCCACCAATATGTCACTGTGTGTGCCACAAGTTTTGCCCAGTATGGTGCTGTTGCAGCACTAAAAGGCTCCCAGGAATGTGTTGAGACAATGGGCAAAGAATTCAGCCGAAGACGAGTAATGATGGTGGAACGTCTGCTTGAAATGCCGGGCATTTCAGTGTTTAAGCCCAAGGGGGCATTCTATATTTTCATCAATGTTGAAAAACTGGGAATGTCCTCCCAGGACTTAAGCACATATCTTTTGGATGAGGCATGCATAGCTGTTGTACCCTGGGGGGATAAACACATCAGAATCTCCTATGCCAATTCCTATGAAAATCTTGAAAAAGCAATGGATAACATGGCAGGGGCCCTGGAAAAATTAGACATAAATTTTCTTTAGGAAATTTGCCTATATTAACAGGTTCATGGTCCAATAATGTTTGATATAAAAAACCGGATAAATAAAATCCTTGGATTTCATCTATCCGGTTTTTGATAAAGATTGAGTCTTAAAGGATACGCCTGCCGTCACGTTTAAGAAGTTCCATGAGTTTTTCAGAAGGATTGCTGAACTTGGCCAGAAATATCATGGCTGCTATTGCATAGGGTTTATAGCCTGCCTCAACATAGAGAGGGTTTCTGTACCGGTCAAAGACAGAGGCTGCCACTTCTCCCTGGTTACAGCTCACACCCGTGATATCGGCAGGAAGGCAGTGCATGTAAAGGGCGCTCTTGTCCCGGGTCAGGTCCATGAGGTTTTCAGTGCATTCCCATTCCTTGAAATTGGCATTCTGTGCCAGAAGCTCTTTTTCCAGGGCTTTGATACCTTCCATGTCGTTATTGCCGTACAATTCCGTCCTTTTTTCCATGGCACTGAAAGATGCCCAGCTTTTGGGATAGACAATGTCAGCATCTTTAAACGCCTCTTCCATGGAATCTGTTTTGGTAAAGGAGCCGCCTGAAATCTCAGCATTTTTACAGGCAATTTTTTCGACTTCCGGCATAATGCTGTAATCCTTTGGATGGGCCAGAACAACATCCATGCCAAACCTGGTCATGAGTCCTACAACTCCCTGGGGTACTGACAAAGGCTTTCCATAGGAGGGTGAATATGCCCAGGACATGGTTATTTTTTTACCTTTAAGTTTGTCAATGCCTCCAAAATGCTGGATCAGGTGCAAAGCATCTGCCATGGACTGGGTGGGATGATCAATATCGCATTGAAGGTTAACCAGTGTTGGACGCTGCTCCAGGATGCCGGTTTCATATCCATAGCCCACGGATGCTGCAACTTCCCGCATATAAGCGTTGCCCTTGCCAATGTACATGTCATCCCTGATACCAATGACGTCAGCCATGAAGGATACCATATTGGCCGTTTCACGAATGGTTTCACCATGGGCAATCTGGGATTTGCCTTCATCCAGATCCTGGACATTAAGGCCCAGCATGTTGCTGGCACTGGCAAAGCTGAACCTTGTCCTTGTTGAATTATCCCGGAACAATGAAACAGCAAGCCCGCTGTCAAAGGCCCGGGTGGATATATTTTTTTTGCGCATGTTCATGAAGATTTTAGCCACCTTGAACACAGCAGCGATTTCATGATCACTCTTGTCCCATGTCAGCAGAAAATCATCCAGAAACATTTTTTTAGTATTTAAAAGGGAGAGCTGTTTTATCTGTTCTTGTATATCTATTGTGTCCATGTTTTTTTCTCCATCCTGGTAATATAAATCTGGGTTTGGTTCTAATTCCGGCCATGCATCCTTTATGAAGAACATGAAAGGAAAAAATAATAATTTATTCGTGTTCACCTTTATGGTAAAAATATTTTTAAAGCAGGCCCACGCGCTCATTAAACTCAGTGATCAGTCTGTCAATGGAATCCACCTGATCAAACATGGGGTACCAATAATTGTCATGATCATACCACTGGTCGTTCAGCTCTTCCACATCCCGCCCCTGCTGTTCGATCCAGGTGTAGTATTTTAGGTTGTGAATCGCTTTTCTGTCGTAATAGGAGAGCTCTTTTGTGTGGTCAGTGGTAATCTGGCTGATAAGTTCCATATCCTTTATGGCATTGGTTTCAGAGTAAGCTCCACGCCCCTGTTCAAGTTCGCTTAATCTTGACCCGTACAACTGCATTGAATCTGTTGCAATAGAGACTATATAATCATCCTGGGTCAACTCATTGTACTTTGCAAACTTGATGGCAGCAACCATGTTGCCTATTCCTGAAATTCCCAGAAGATCAAGTTTTTCCACAAGGTCTGCATCCACCCCGCTCTGGATCAGGGCTTTTTTACCCAGGGGCTCATTGAACAGGCGCAGGGCTCTCATAGGAGCTTCATCATCCACGGCCACCACAAAATCGGTTTCCTTGAGATTATGAACCCAGGGCACATGTTTATCTCCAATGCCTTCAATGCGGTGGGCGCCAAATCCATTGTTGAGAAGAGTGGGACATTGGAGCGCTTCTGCTGCAATGACCTTTACGCGGGGAAATTTT
>CALGRI010000506.1 GCA_937880875.1 uncultured Pseudomonadota bacterium | reverse complement strand
AAGCGATCCTTGCAATGGAAAAACGGATGCTGGAGCGTTTGGGGTATCAGGTCACGTCACGTACCAGCAGCCTTGAAGCTCTTGAAGCTTTCCGCGCAAATCCTGATAAATTTGACTTGATCATCACTGATATGGCAATGCCGAATATGCCTGGAGATAAACTATCGGCTGAACTGATTAAAATACGTTATGATATTCCAATACTGCTTTGTACCGGGTTTTCGGAAACCATTTCCGAAGAAAAGGCCATATCTCTGGGTATTAAAGGCTTTTTATTTAAGCCGATTGTTATGAAAAATCTTGCCCAAAAAATACGTGAAGTGCTGATCTGACGTCATTTCTTATCAAAAAAATCAACGTCCATATGAAGAGCTTGAGGGAAGATAAAATAATTCGATCTTGAAAGATACAAAAGAATGAATAGGTTAGAACCTTAATAAACATAATTAAAAATAAGGATAATATCGTGTTTACTGAAACCATAACCTACCCGGCCGCTCTTTTTGCAGGACTGCTCTCTTTTTTTTCTCCCTGTATTCTGCCGTTAATACCAGCCTATTTCTCTTTTATTACGGGATTGTCCCTTGATGAACTGACTGACAACAAAAAGGAAACCCGGCAAAAAGTTATCCTGTCCACTCTTTTTTACGTGGCGGGTTTTTCCTTTATCTTTATTCTTTTCGGAGCGTCAGCCTCTTTTCTGGGAGGGGTTGCCAATCAATACGCCTGGGTTGTCAGATATATAGGCGGTGGCATTATTATTATTTTCGGGCTTCACCTTTTAGGAATTATTAACATCAAGGGATTTAATTTTGAAAAAAGAATCCATGTACGAAAAAGGCCCTTGCACCTAATGGGAACCTTTGTCATCGGCATGGCCTTTGGTGCTGGATGGAGTCCTTGCATAGGTCCCATGCTGGGATCAATTCTGATTGTTGCAGGAAGTCAGGATACTATTCTTAAAGGGGTTTCCCTTTTAGCTGTTTACTCAGCCGGTCTTGCCATTCCGTTTCTGATCATGTCCTATTTTATCAATTCCATTCTTGACTTCATGAAACGGGCAACAAAATTTATAGGAGTGATCAATAAAATTTCAGGTATCCTGTTGATTGCAATCGGTCTTTTATTGATATTTGATAAATTCAGACTCCTTGCGGTCCTTTAAGCCCAGGCTCTCCAAAAATTCCATGACAAACAATCCAAAACAATTTGCAGGGTTTATCACCATCGCAACCCTTAGCAAATTGTTATTTAATATTACCCGAAGACTGATTTATCCTTTTGCACCTGAATTTGCACGGGGCCTGAATGTAGACCTTTCCGCCATCACATCCGTCATCGCCATTAACCAGGCCACATCTTTGCTTGGGCCTGTCGGGGCCAGTTTTGCAGACAAATATGGCTACAGGATTTTAATGCTGTTCTCTTTGGGACTGCTGACCATTGGCACCTTTGCCGTGGGTTTAATCCCGATTTATTCAGTACTTGTGATCTGCTTTTTTCTGGCCGGACTTGCCAAAAGCATATTTGATCCCAGTCTTCAGGCCTTTATCGCCAATTTCGTTCCCTTTGAAAAAAGAGGCCAGATCATCGGGATAACAGAACTTTCCTGGGCTGGATCGACTTTGGTCGGCATCCCCTTGGCCGGTATCACTATTGAACGATTTTCCTGGCAGACGCCCTTTTGTATCATTGGCGGGCTTTCTCTTGTCTGCTTTTTCATCATATTAAAGATCATGCCAAAGGGTAAAAAAAAGGCCAAACCATCTGAAACCAGAACACCGATACTGTCAAACTGGAAAACCATTTTAAAAAACAAAAAAGTGTTGTGCATTTTATCCTTTGTGTTTTTCATGTCCCTTGCCAATGACAATCTTTTTGTGATTTATGGGGCCTGGCTTGAAAGTTCCTACAGTCTTTCTTTGGCTGCCATCGGATTTGGAACTGTTTTCATAGGACTTTCCGAAGTTTTGGGGGAAGGCTGCACCGTGTTTTTCTCGGACAGGATCGGGTTGAAAAAATCCATCATTATCGGGGTATCCCTGTGCGCCTGCGCCTATTTTCTTTTACCGGTTCTGGATATCGGGTTAGCTTATGTTCTGGCAGGCCTTTTCCTTGTCTTTTTTACCTTTGAATTCACCATTGTTACTTGCATGAGTTTATCCACAGAACTGGTACCGGAATTAAGGGCATCCACCATGTCTGCATTTTTTGCCGTTGCCGGAATCGGTCGTGTTGCTGGCGCTTTTTCAGGTGGCATCATCTGGTCAAAGTATGGGCTTTTGCCCATCTGCCTGATATCAGGATTCTGCACCGTTGCAGCCCTTATCTCAATTCTCGTTGGTTTTTATCAAAACAAATCCAATACATATTGACAGGTCCTTTTGTTTTTATTAGGATTTTTGCTTATTTATAAAGAATATTGATATTTTTTGTCTTAAACCATTATTTTATTTAGAGAGAATCTTATGAACGAATGTCTAAGAACTGTATTTTTCAATAAACACCAGGATCTTGATGCAACAATTGTAGAATTCGGGGGTTGGGAAATGCCCATACAATATCCTGCAGGCATCATTAATGAACATATGGCAACCCGTAAAAAAGCAGGTATCTTTGATGTTTCACACATGGGAAGGCTTTATTTTACGGGAAAAGACACCATCCCTTTTTTGCAGCATGTCCTGACCAATAATGCCCTGGCCTTAGACATTGGCGAAAGCCAGTATACACTGATCCAGAATGAAACCGGGGGCGCCATTGATGATGCATATTTATACCGGTTTAAGCCCGAAGAGTATCTGCTGGTGGTCAATGCGTCAAACCGGGAAAAGGATGTGGCTCATTTTAAAAAACATCTGACTTTGTTTCAGGATATTGAAATGGTTGATAAAACCTTTGAAGTGTCCATGATTTCACTGCAGGGCCCCCTTTCCAAATCCATTATCCAGCAGATTGTTACAGGGGGCATACTGCCTGAGCCTGCCAGAAATAATTTAAGCATTGTGGATATCAAAGGTGTTGAGACCTGTCTTGCGCGAACCGGCTACACAGGAGAACCCCTGGGATTTGAACTCTTCATTGAAAACAAACACGCTGTTTTCATCTGGAACCTTTTAATGGAAAAAGGGGCTCTTCCCATCGGGCTTGGTGCAAGGGACACGTTGCGACTGGAGGCCTGTCTGCCTTTATATGGCCATGAGCTGGGCATGGATCATGACGGAAATGAAATTCCTTTGTTTGCATCAAAATTATCCAAATTCGCTGCCAGCTTCTCCCCCCTTAAAGGGGATTTTATTGGCAAGGATGTGCTTTATCAACAATACCTTGCCTTTAAGAATATTACAGACCAAAAATTTGACGATATCTCCCATTTGCCCAGGATGGTCATGCCCCTTGCCATTACGGGAAAAGGAATTGCAAGAGAAGGATACAAGGTGTTTTTAAAAGACCGGCACGTGGGATATATTACATCAGGAACCATGATTCCATACCAGGAACCCGAAGGAAGCGGGCTGAATTCTGAATTTAAGGAAGACCCGAAAAGAAGAGCGGTTGCCATGGCATTGATCGACAGTTCTATTCTTGAGGGAGAGATACTTGAAATAGAAATCAGAAAAAAACGCTGCGACAGTATAGTCGTTCCCTATCATATGAGCTCGGAAGCACCGCCCTTTGTCCGGTCAATTCCCCATGATCAATTAACCTCCATCATGCCTGCAAAGGAAGATGGCAGCTATCCCGCGCTTGCCCGACAGCTGGTATCAAAGGCATTAAACAATCATACCTGGCGCCAGAAAGAGTGTATGAACCTGATCCCGTCTGAAATGAGCCAGTCATACATGTCAAGGCTTTTGTCCATCAGCGACCCTGTAAACCGGTATGCAGAGCACAAAGAAATCAAGGCCTTTGCCGGAGAAGATGTTTTCTATTACCAGGGAACCGATTTTATCCGGGAGGTTGAAGTCCTTTTAAATAAAGAATTTTCAACCTTTCTGGGATGCAGAAATATCGAATCAAGGGTTATCTCCGGTCAAATGGCCAATACAGCCCTTTTCAGTGCACTTGTGGATTTTTTCAACCGGGCGGACCGGAAAAATGAGCAAAGAAGAATCCGTAAAATCATGAACAACCATATTATCAAGGGCGGGCACTTAAGTGCACAGCCCATGGGAGCGCTTCGTGATTTTGTGGCAAGAGATCCCAAGACAGAAAAACCAGCTGTTATTAATTTCCCCGTGGAAAAAGGCAACCCCTATAAAATGGATATCAGAGCCTGCGAGGCCATCATAAAAGAGCATCAACCAGAGCTTGCCATTCTCGGGAAAAGTATGATTATCCATAAAGAGCCTGTCGCACAAATCCGCGCCCTTGTAAATGAATTCGCTCCGTCCTGCATTGTAATGTATGACATGGCCCATGTGCTGGGACTTTACGGCAATCATTTCCAGGAACCCTTAAAAGAAGGTGCCCATATCGTAACCGGGTCTACCCATAAAACCTATTTTGGTACCCAGCGCGGTGTAATTGCATCTGATTTCCATGAAGAAGATATGGAATATGGCATATGGGAAGCTGTCCGGCGAAGAACATTTCCGGGCAGTGTCAGCAACCACCATTTGGGGACCATGACAGGGCTTTTATTCTCCGCCTATGAAATGAATCATTTTAAGGATGTTTACCAGAAAGCGGTTATTTCAAATGCCAAGGCCTTTGCATCTGCATTAAAGGAAGAGGGCCTGGATGTGGCAGGGGACCCTGACATCTCTTTTACCGAAACCCATCAGGTTATTTTGAACGTAGGATATGGCAAAGGGGCAAAAATAGCCCGGCAACTTGAAGAAAATAATATCATTGTCAACTACCAGGCCACTCCTGTTGAAGAAGGCTTTACAGCTTCGGGTGCCCTTCGGATGGGAGTGTCTGAAATGACCCGGTTCGGTATGAAAGAAAAAGATTTTAAAACCCTTGCAGGCATAATGGCAGACCTCATTCAAAAAAGATCTGCCGTTAAAAACGAAATCATAAAATTTCGAAACCATTTTATGGATATGCACTTTTGTTTCAAAGAAGCAGA
>CALGRI010000505.1 GCA_937880875.1 uncultured Pseudomonadota bacterium | reverse complement strand
GCTTCAGGATCTTTATTAACAGCCAGAATTGTTTTGGAGCCGTTCATTCCTGCAAGATGCTGGATAGCGCCGGAGATACCGATTGCCATATAAAGAGTTGGAGCGACTATCTTCCCTGTCTGACCCACCTGTTTGTTATGTGCCATGAAACCACCATCCACCATGGCCCGGGAAGATCCAAAACCTGCACCCAGATCCTGGGCCAGCTCCTTTACAAGATCAATACCGGCTTGATCCTTAGCCCCACGGCCCACGGAGATGACAATGTCGGCATCGGCAAGATCGATTTCACCGCCGGCATCTGATATAAGCTCCTTGATCACGGTTTTTAAATCTGATGCCGGGGGGGAAAGCTTGATTATATTCCGGGTTCCCGTTATGCCCGGGTCTGCCTCAAATGCACCGGCTCTGACAACGGCTACCAGACGATCCGTGTTGATTTTAATTTTTTGCATGATCTTATTTGCAATGGCAGGTCGCATGATCTCGATTTGATCGCCATCAAGCACAATATCTGTAATTTCTGTGGCGCAGGCAGCTTCCAGCCGGGCTGCTACTCTCGGTGCCATGGCCTTGCCGCTTTCGGAAAAACCAAACCAGATCAGGTTGGCCCCGGACTGATTGGCTGCATCCACGACACATGATGTATAAGGCCCTGCTGAAAAAAGTTCAAGACTTGCATCATCTGCAATATACTGGGTATCTGATCCGGCATTTGCCAGATCATCTGCCAATGATTCGATATTGGAGCCAATCGCCAGGACAGCAGTCTGGGCGCCAATGGCACGGGCTTTTGACAACAGTTCAGCCGTGCTGCCTTTGAGTACACCTTGTTTGATATCTGCTATTACAAGTACTTTAGCCATAATATTATTTTCCTTATATGAAATCGGATATAAATCCGGTTAGTCGTAAATTTGGTTAAAACACCTTTGCTTCATTGGCCAGAAGAGCAACGACAGTAGCTGTAATTTGAGCCGCATCCCCTTCAAATTTCTGCCCGCCCTGTCGTTTTTTTGATTCCATAAACTCAGTGATTTCCGATTTTAGAGAATTGCCGCCGACTTCATCATAGGAAGTTCCCAGGCCGGCTAAATCCATGACCTGGATTTTCTTTTTCTTTGCCATCATGATACCGCGCATGGCCGGCAACCGGGGCTCATTAATACTGTCACTCACCGTTATAACAGCGGGCAGGGTCACCTGTATCATTTCAGTCCCTGTATCACCCAGCCGGGAAACCTTAATCGTCTTATCATCAATTACGTCTATGGTAATCACGTTACTGACGCATCCTATTCCCAAAATCTCCGCCAATATAATCCCGGTCTGACCGTTGTCTGTATCCTGGGCTTGTTTTCCAGTGATGACCAGATCATAATCGCCTGCCTCATAAACCTTTTGCAGGACTTTGGCAAAGACAAATGAATCTGCTTTTTCCAGGGCGGGATCATCAATATGAATTGCATTATCAATTCCCATGGCATAGCATTTTCGGATCATATCCGTATTATCACCTTTGCCGATGCTGACAAGGGTTGTCTCGGCCCCATTCTTTTCCTTTAACTGAACAGCGGCTTCCACTGCATTTTCGTCCCATGCATTAATCACATATTGCAGCCCGTCTTCGACAATGGCGCCGTTTTCTACGTGGATGGTCAATTCCACATCTACTACTTTTTTTGCCGTCGTGAGAATTTTCAAATGATCCTCCTGTTTATTATTATTATTTTTTTAATTTTGTCTTTTTTGGATGAATCTGTGGTGCCCTTTTCGCTCTTTATGGTCTCTTGATGCGGTTTTCACCGCAAACTATTATTAATTCATTTTTTTCAGCAGGAAAGGCAAGCGTCATGTTAAGGGCTTGCCCCATTTCAGCGGCAAGGGCTGTGGGTCGTGAGTTACTGATGATCATCGGCAGACGCGCCCTGGCCGCTTTTTGAACCAACTCATAGCTGATTCTTGAAGATAGAACCAGGATTCTGGCGCAGGACAGGGTCCCCTCCATAAAGAGTTTGCCTGTTGCCTTGTCAAGGGCGTTGTGCCGGCCCACATCTTCAGCAAAAGAGATGGCATCAAGTTTGTCGTCAAAGAGGATTGCAGCGTGGGAGCCACGGGTCCGCTGATAATATTTCTGGTTTTTGGATAGGCTGGCAATGCAATCAAAAATCTGATTCATTTCAACCTCAAAACCGCTTTCTGCCGGTGTTAATATCTGGTTGAGTTCCTTCATCATCTCCTTGCCGCAGATACCGCAACTGGTCTGGCTGACAAAGCCCCGTCTTTCAAGAAGATGGGGAATCTTTTTACTCCGTTCGGGTTTGAGCCAGATATCAATAATATTGGGGTCAGAATCTTTATCATATCCAATGGTTTTGAAATCATCGGCAGAGTCTGCAATTCCTTCCCCCAGACAGAATCCGGCCGCATGAAACACCTCTTCTCCGGGTGTTCTCATAACAACCGAATACGGCTTGTCATCAATACGAATCAAAAAGGGTTCCTCTCCTATTAATTCCAGATCAATTGTCTGCTCAGGCGAACGGGGTGAAACACCCTTTGTTTGACACCGAAGCGCTTGATAAAGTTTTGTATTCTTTCCTGCACTCAAATTTTCATATTCCTATTGTCAAACCTCTTGATGAAAAATGTTAAACTTTTTCAAGTTTTACAGCACAAACCTTGAGTTCCGGAATTTTGGCAATGGGGTCATATGCCGGATTGGTCAACTTATTGACCCGGGCCTCTTCAAAATGGAAAGGCATAAAGACAACGCCCTTTTCCACCCGGTCAGTGATGGTAATCCGTGCTTCAATTTCTCCTCTTCTGGAAGCCATTTTTATTTTATGGCCGTCACGGATATCAAGGGCCCTGGCATCCTCGGGATTAATCTCAAGAAAGCCTTCAAGCACTTCTTTATTAAGAGATTTGGAGTTCCGGGTCATGGTGCCGGTATGATAATGGGCATATACACGTCCTGTGGTCATCCAGAAGGGATATTCCTCATCCACCACCTCTGCCGGCGGTTTATATTCAATGGCGTGGAAAAGTCCCTTTCCCCGGGAGAATTTTCCATCCTTGTGAAGGAAAGGTGTTCCCGGATGTTCAAGGGACGGACAGGGCCATTGAATCCCCAGCCCTTCAATGCGTTCATAGGTGATCCCGGCGTAGGAAGGGGTAAGATCTGCAATTTCTTTGAATATGGCCTCGGGAGACTCATAATCCATTTCATACCCGACCCGGTTGGAGATATCCATAATGATCTGCCAGTCCTGGCGTGCGTCACCAACAGGATCAATGGCCTTTCTCACACGGGACACCCGTCTTTCCGTATTGACAAAGGTGCCGTCCTTTTCTGCAAAGGAAACCCCTGGCAGCACCACATGGGCAAGCTTAGCCGTGGGTGTGAGGAAAATATCCTGGACAACGAGGAGTTCCAGCCGTTCAAGAGATTTTACCACATTATTTGCATCCGGGTCAGATACCACCGGGTTTTCACCCATGATCCAGAGCGCTTTAACCTCATCCGTTTCAATACCGTGCATCATTTCAGGAATGGTCAGGCCTATTTTGGATGGCAGTGTGTCCTTTCCCCAGGCCTCGGCAAATTTTTTGTTGGCAGGTCCAATGGTTACAGGCTGGTACCCTGTGTAAACATTGGGAAGACCGCCCATGTCGCAGGCACCCTGCACATTATTCTGGCCTCTAAGAGGATTAACCCCGGTTCCAACTCTTCCGATATTTCCCGTCAGCATGGATAAATTGGCAAGAGATTTTACATTATTGACCCCGTTGGTATGCTGGGTAAT
>CALGRI010000504.1 GCA_937880875.1 uncultured Pseudomonadota bacterium | reverse complement strand
GGCTTCAAAGGGATTAATGATTGATATATCTGCATCCAGCTCAGATAAAAGACTATCTTTAAAGCCTTTAATAAAAACACCGCCGCCACTCAATACAATTTTTTCAATTTTCTCATAATTGGAAGAGGTTTGATACGTGTTCACTACTTCACAAATTTCAGAACACCATGATAAAGAGATATTCCTGCCGATCTCCTGAATGCTATCCTGGCTGACAACATCATTTGTCTGGCCATTCATTATTTGTTCTGCTTCATCCACGGTTAAATCAAATTGATGGGCAATCTCTTCTATGATCTGATTTGTTCCAGATACAGTATCCCTCATCATTAACGATGCTTTTTCCTTTAATATGTTCAACGATGTTTTTGATGCCCCTATATCAATCAACAAGGTTATTTTTTCCTGATTTTCAGAGGGCAGTATGTCATAGGCGTTTTGAAGAGCAAAGGTATCGACATCAATTGTTTTCGGATAAAG
This sequence comes from uncultured Pseudomonadota bacterium, assembly GCA_937880875.1. GTDB lineage: Bacteria > Desulfobacterota > Desulfobacteria > Desulfobacterales > Desulfobacteraceae > Desulfobacula. The sequence continues at coordinate 10,593 of CALGRI010000504.1, read as the reverse complement.
CCCAGCCAGATGAATCAAATCAATATACTCAGCCACCAGATCTTTTTTAACTGCAACCACCAGCACACTCATGTGACCATGGGAAAATTCGCTTTCACCCAGGACTTGATAATCAATATTGACATCATCAATGTCATAGGGAATATATTGTTCTGCCTCAGAATATATTGTATCGTGGAGCTGTTTTTCAGGTCTGGTTGATATATTAATTGTTTTTATTATGACTGAATGCCCACCCGTTGAGATGGCAACATTTTTCTCACGAATTTTCTGGGATTTAAAAAGCTTTCGGATGTCACTTGCAAGACCTTTCATATCAGCAATCCGGCCTTCAACAATGGTGCCAGGTGCGATTGGGGCCATCCCGAATTTATGCAGGACAATCCCTTTCCCGGTTACTTTGAGCTCAGCAACCTTAATAAACGAAGAGCCGATATCCAGACCGACAAGATGATCTTTTTTCCCAAATATCATACACATTCACAATAATTAAGGTAAAACCAATGTCACTTAGATAAATCCAGTTTGCAATCTTTTATATTGATTACTCCCATCAATATGACTATACTTTGATCCGATATTGCTGTAAAGTCAAGTCCTATAGAGTCTTTTGCTAAACTAATAGCAAAGGATAGATAGGTTTGTCAAACTCAACAATTAAAAAATTGTGGAATAAATGTTGCAAAAAATAGATGACTTACAGGGCATAAAATCTTTCAGGCTGGTCAAATTTTTCACCTTCTTCTCCCTTGTGATAATGTTTGCGGCAACCATTACCATCTCAGCTTTAAATGCCCACTGGGTAAGAAATATTCTTCTGGAAAAAAGTGAAGAATATGCCTCACTCCTTGTGGAGAATCTCAACCATCAGATCATTTCCAGGTTTATGCTCCCTGTATTAGTACGATACAGAGAGATCCGGCTGCGTGAAAAAGAACAATTCCTTCTGATGGACAAAGTTGTCCGATCGACCCTGCATAGTTTTAATGTTGAAATGGTTACCCTTTATGATGAAAACAACATCATCTCCTATAGCTTTGATCAGACTGAAATAGGGCAAAAAAACGCAGGTGGTGTCCATTATGAAAAAGCAATGAAGAAGGAAGCAACATCGCGGCTCATACAGCAGGGCAATTTTCTGGAGCTGTTTTTCGGGTTTCCCCAGGAAACAAAAATCATTACCTTTGCCCCCTTAAGGGCTGAAAAACAGATATCACCTGCACTGACAGACCGTGTTCTGGGTGTGGTTGAAATTGTCAGGGATGTTTCCGATGATTATAAAAAAGTATTTAAGCTTCAAGGCCTTATTGTTGGGTCCTGCTTTATTATTATGGGAATACTTTTCATGGTACTTCGGTTTGTAGTCAAGCATGGAGAAAAAATCCTGGAACAAAGAGCTGAAGAAAGACTTAAGCTTGAAGAAAAACTGCATCAGGCTGAACACCTGTCAGCCATTGGTGAAATGACAGCAGGTGTATCACATGAAATCAGAAATCCCCTGGGGATTATAAAAAGCAGTGCCCAATTATTGAAGAAAAAGATGGAAAAATTGGATGCCGACAGCACCATAGCCGAGATTATTGTCGAAGAGTCTGCCAGGCTTGATAATATTATTACAGACTTTCTGAATTTTGCCAGACCCAAAACCCCTGATCTTCATCTATGCAGGATTGAAGAGATTATAGAAAAAAATATTGCCTATCTTTCTTCCCAGATAGAAGATCATAATTTCAAGATCATCAAAGAAATATCAGAACACTTACCTGAAATAATGGCTGACAGTGCCATGCTTCACCAGGCGTTCTTAAATATTTTCATTAATGCGTTTCAGTCCTTAAACAACAATGGATGCCTTACCATCCGAATAAAATATGATTCCGGTAATATTGTTATCAATTTTATTGATAACGGGGATGGGATCCCGGAAGATGTCTTAAAAAAAATATGGACCCCTTTTTTTACGACAAAAGATACTGGAACCGGATTAGGTCTCGGCATTGTAAAAAATATGATTGAAGCCCACAACGGAACAATTGCCATTACCAATACTAAAACAAAGGGCGCAAACGTTGAAATTAGGCTTCCGGCTTAGGAGACAGACGGCATGGAAAATATTCTGATTGTTGATGATGAAAAAAATTACCCCACGATAATAGGAGAAATCCTTCAGGAAGAAGGCTATACATCCTTAACCGCTTCCAGTGGAATGGAGGCCCTGGATATCCTAAACAACGAACTCATAGACCTGGTTTTGACGGATGTAAAAATGCCCGGGATGAGCGGTATCCAATTACTTGAAAAAATTAAAGAAATCAAGCCGGATATCCCTGTCATCATCATGACGGCCTATGGCAGTGTAGAAAAAGCTGTGGAAGCCATGCACAAGGGCGCATACACATTTATTCTCAAACCTTTTGAGAACCAGGCACTTATTGCCCATATTGCCAAAGCCATCTCGGTTTACAGGATTGTTCAGGAGAACAGCATCCTCAGGGAGGCAATCAGTTCACGGTACAGCTTTGATAATATTATCGGAAAAAGCAAACCCATGCAGGAAATTTATGAACTTATTAAAAAAGTGGCACCTTCCAATGCCAGCGTTCTTATAGAAGGGGAAAGCGGTACGGGCAAAGAGCTGGTCGCAAAATCAATCCATTATAACAGCCTGAGAAAAAACAAGCCTTTAATTGCTGTAAACTGCTCTGCGTTTGCTGAAACGCTTTTGGAAAGTGAGTTGTTTGGCCATGAAAAAGGAGCCTTTACAGGGGCAATCGCCATGAAAAAAGGCCGGTTTGAAATGTCTGACAAAGGGACTCTATTTCTTGATGAAATTGGTGAACTGCCCATTTCTCTCCAGGTAAAATTACTCAGGGTTCTCCAGGAAAAAACAATTGAACGGGTTGGAGGGACAATGTCTATCCCTGTTGATTTTCGCCTCATTGCAGCCACTAACAAAAACCTTGAAGATGAGGTAAAAAATGGGCGTTTCAGAGAAGATCTCTATTACAGGCTCAATGTTGTCAAGGCGCTTATCCCTCCCCTTAGAGATAGATCCGAGGACATTCCTTTGTTAATCAAACATTTTATAAACAAATATACCAATGTGCAGCCCTCACCCGGCAATGTATCCGGGATCAACCTGGAAACTGTCAAAATTTTATGTGATTATCAATGGAAAGGCAATGTAAGGGAACTTGAAAACATTATAGAACGCTGTGTTATCCTCTGCAGCAGCGACACGATTACCCCATCCGACCTTCCATTACAGGTCAGACAGAATATGTCTTTCACACTTGATCTGAATGGGATTCCTGAGGATGTGGGACTTGCGGAAACTCTGGCAGCCGTGGAGAAAAGGATGATACAAAGAGCGATGAAACTTTCAGGCGATGTACAGACAAAAGCAGCCGAGCTTCTGGGAATAGGAAAAAGCGGCTTGAACCAGAAGCTTAAAAAATTTAATCTGGAAAAATAGCTTATAAAAATAATAGGTCGTTCAAAATTATAAACTAGTTTAAAATTCATAATTTTTAGTTGTATTTTTAAGTGGTTAGAGACACAATTCAATAAATCATATTAAAACAAGTTTAAAATTTTGAACTTGTTTTAATCCTTTTTAAATTTATCTGGGACAAACGAAGAACCTTAAATTTTATTCAATAATAAAAATGATATAATTTCAGGTAGTTAAAAAAACTTGAGGAGTAGGGGTTAATTTTCATATTATGGCAGGGAAATTGCATTATCAGTTTTATACTAACAGAATGTTAGTTTTTTCATCTTTTTTTCCTTTTCTAAAAAAGGCTGCTATGGCAACACAAAGCAGCCTTTTTTAGTTTAGATCACTTTATTTCATCCATCTTACTCTGGGCGATTGGCCGGTACATTGAAGTTTCATATTCCGTAACAATTTTCTCGTACATTTTTTTGCTTTCACCCACTTTATCACCGGTTGCATACAACATGGCCAGGGCAAATTTTGCTTCATCCTTTAACAGATTCGTTTTGCCCTGCTCAATTTGAAGAAAATACTTCTCAGCCTCTTTCAATTCTTTTCTGGCAAGGCTTACATGCCCCAAAGAGGCCAGAAGAAAATTTTCCATCTGGGCTTCATTTTTCAATATCTCAAGGGATTCTTTATAATATTGATAACTTTGATCAAATTTAGAAGCATCATAACATATTTTGGCAAATTTAACCTTTGCCAGCTTACCGGCTATGGTATTGGCATACTCCGTAAAAATATTTTGAAAGGCATCTTTTGTTTCCAGATACCCTTTGTCAGGATCATTGATTGTTGCATATTGGGTTAGTGTTTGACTTACAAGCAGCGCAGCAGTATTTTCAGCTTTTTGAAAATTGTACATAATCCCTGAAAAAATCACAGCCACCAAAACGATGGTACCTGCGATCAAAATCAATTGTTTTTTATATTCCTTTGCATAGGCCATTGCCTTTAAAAGGCTTTCCTGAAAAGGATCTATTTGCTCAAGTTCCTTTTTTCTTTCATTTGACACTCTCTGCTCTGCCATTCTTTCATTCCACCTTAAAAAATATATTAATAATTAAAAGTTACCACACAAGTGTTTTATAAATCCAACCCACATCACCATCGGCATGTTCAATTTTAATCCAGTTTTCTTTTCTTTCAAGAACCTTAAACGGCACGCCTTTTTCAACTGTAAACAAAACCTGGCTTTTGGTATCTGGTTTGGATCTGATATTGCATTTGTCTTTTATTGTAATCACACCTTCTATCTTGCCTAAAAGAGATTTATTAAGCCAGGCCACATCATTTTCAAAATCCTTGATTTTATACCAATCCCCTTTCTTTTCGATAATTATAAAGGGATGATATTGTTCGACCTGCCACAGAACATCGTATTCCATTCCAGGGCCTGATCGAATATTGGCGATACCAGCCGTTAAAGAAAGTCTTTCCTGTGCAAAAACAAACCCGGGGAAAATCAATAAAACTGCCGTAATGGCCAGCATAGCTTTAATATTTTTAATGCTGACTTCTATATTTAACCGCTTCATAAAAGGCCTCCATAGTATTCTTTTAACCAAAACCTAAAACCATTCCTGTCTTGTATACCAAAAAAGACATGGCCCATGCAACCATAGTTGTATATATCAGGTTAAAGCCTGCCCATTTTGCTGAAGTTTCTTTGTAAATGGTTACAATAGTTGCAAAACAAGGGATATATAATAAAACAAAAATCATCATTGAAAGTGCGGAAAGAGCTGTCATGCCGGACTTTTTAAGCGCTTTTTCCAGTGCATCACCTTCGTCATTGCCAACACCATATAGCACACCCATGGTACTGACAACAACCTCTTTGGCAACAAAACCTGTGACAAGTGCGACACTGGCCTGCCACCCTATTCCAATTGGCTCAAAAAATACCTCTAACGCTTTCCCAATCTTACCGATATATGATTTCGACACCCGTTCCTGCTCTTTTGTGTTATTTATATTTTTTATTTTTAAATTTAATTGGCGCTTTAACTTTTCTGCTTCTTGAGCATCCGTTGCGGCAATCCTCTGGGAATAATCAAAGTTTAACGCATTGATCTTTTTATCGTAATCCACCGTATAAGAAATTGATCTTGGAAAACTTGAAAGTACCCAGATAATAATTGAACCGATAAGAATAACCCCGCCCATTTTTTTTAAAAACATTTTGCTTCTTTCCCACATGTGGATCAAAAGGCTTTTTAACATTGGCATTCTGTACGGAGGCAATTCCATAATAAACGGTGCGTCTTCTCCTTTAAACAAAATTGCCCTTAAGAATCTGCCAGATAAAATAGCGATGACAATACCTGTAAGATACAGGATAAAAATAACAGTTCCTGCCTTTTCTGCAAAAAAGCTGCCTGCCAGTACAATATAAACCGGAAGCCTTGCTGAACAGGACATAAAAGGTGTCATAAGGATGGTTAAAATCCTGTCTTTCTCATTCTCCAGAGTTCGTGTGGCCATAATTGCAGGCACACTGCAGCCAAACCCCATTAACATGGGAATAAAAGATTTTCCATGAAGCCCTGACGTATGCATCACCCGGTCCATTATAAAAGCAGCCCTTGCCATATACCCGGTATCTTCAAAAAGGGCAATGCAGAAAAACAAAATAAGAATATTGGGAAGGAAAATGATAATACTGCCAATCCCAGCGATGACACCATCCAACAGAAGATCTTTTCCCATGGAGGGTGGCATGACTTTATCAAGGCTGTTAGACAGCAATCCAACTCCTGCATCTAACCATTCCATGGGATATGCACCAAGGGAAAATGTCAGTTGAAACATGGCCCAGATAAAAAAAACAAACACGGGGATTCCAAAAAATCTATCTGTCAGTACCAGATCGATATTTCGTGACATATCAATCCGTTTGCGGACAAGATTGGTTATGGTCTCTTTTATAATCCCTGCAATAACCCCATACCGGTCATCCGTGAGCACAATCTCAAAATCATCCTCAAACAAGTCATAAATTCTTTTACGACACGCTTCTGCTGTCTGTAATATGTCTGTTTCGGCCTGTAATGACAAATGTTTAAATTTCTCTTTAACTATCTTATCATCCTCAAGAATTTTAATGGCGTTCCATCGAAGTGCGCCATCAATATTCTCTGCACTTTGAATAATTTGGGTTTCAACCTTTGAAATACAGGCCTCGATCTCATTACTGTATCTTATATCCCGGCTTTTTTTACCTTCATCAAACCGTTGAACTTCCTCAATAGCTGCCTCAACAAGAGTATCAATCCCTTTGTTTTTATTTCCAATGGTAAAGACAACAGGCAATCCCAGCAAAAGGGATAATTTTTTTTCATCAATTTTAATCCCTTTTGCTTCTGCGACATCCGCCATATTCAGTACAAATAAAGCAGGCCGCCCAAGCTCCAGGATCTGAATGGCAAGAAAAAGGCTTCTTTCAAGATTAGAGGCATCAATAATAGTAACAACAATATCTGGTTTTTCATTTAAAATAAAATCCCTTGCTGTAATTTCTTCAATTGAGAATGGCGTAAGACTATATGTCCCAGGAAGATCAATAATCCTCAAGTCATATTTTTTATGCTGTAACTTTCCTTCTTTTTTCTCCACAGTTACGCCCGGCCAGTTTCCCACTTTCTGCCTGGCACCTGTGAGGTTGTTGAATATGGTCGTCTTGCCGCTATTGGGGTTCCCTGCAAGGGCAATAGTCAATTTTTTGTTCATATCATCTTTTTTTAAATTTAACATTTTCAACAATAATATTTGCAGCTTCGTCAACTCGAAGCGATATATGATATCCTTTAATAACAAGTTCAATGGGATCTTTCAAAGGGGCGTATTTTTCAACATATATTGCTGAGCCTCTATTGATTCCCATTTCAAGCAGTCTGCGCCTTAAAGTACTTTCTCCTGAAACCTTTCGGATAATTCCTTCCTGACCTGTTTTCATTTGACTTAGCAAAAGGGGTGGTTCTAAAATATCCCTGGATTCTTTGTTTCTATCCTGGCTTGAAATTTTTATCTGGTCAAAGGGTTGAACCCTTATTTTTTCTGCCATTCCAGCACCTAGAACCAAACGATTTGCCTGGGTTGCGATCACCATCTGGCCACCAAGGCCAGCAGAGACAATTTCAATGGTATCCCCAATTTTAAGTCCCATGGAAGAAATTCGCAACTGCATATTTTTCCCGGCTTCCAATTCTTTTACAATCAGTTTTTCCCCTTGTCTTGCCTTGTTAAGAGATAAAACAATATTTCGTTCTTCCATACACTTGGAACAAATACCGTATATTTCCATTTTATGCTGAAGCATGTGGAATCCATAAACATTTGCCACCTTGAACTGTTGCCTTTCTATCTCCTCATCTTTAAATTCCAGTATGGAATCGCATTTTATACAGACCATATGGTCATGATGCAATCCTAGGTGTCTGTGCTCATATTGGGTTTCTTTGTCATCAAACTCTATTTTGCTTGCAAATCCGAACCGGCACAAAAGTTCCATACTGTTTAATACAAGACCTTCATCAAGCTCGATCTTATCTTGTCCAAGCTGGGCCAGGATATCTTTGATGGTCACATGATGTTCAAGTTTTAAAAACGTTTCCAAAATCTGAAACCTTGAGGTAAGCTTGTCAACACCCTGTTGTTGAAACAATCTTTTAAATTGTTTTTTTTCTTGTTCATGCGTATTATTCATTTTTTTATCCCTTAAAAATAACGCTCTAAGATATTATAGCCGGCTGTTGATGTCAAGCAAATGACCGGCAAAAACAGGATAAGTTCTATAAACCCACCCGAATATTAAAACAAGATCAAAACAAGCTATTGACAAGGCGCTGTGTTCTTGGTTAATTAACACCATTTTACGTAAATACTTTTGCCGAATAGAGAATGAAAAACCATACGCTTTCCCAATATCTTTTAAAAGACTTGACCATAAAAGATAAAATCATCCATAACAGGCTCGTGCTTGCGCCCATGGCAGGCCTTGGCCATATTGCCTTAAGACAGCTCATCTCTGAATTTGGCGGATTTGGCCTTTTGTTTACAGGAATGTGCAGTGCAAAAGCTATTCCCCATGAAAATCCCAATGTATCCCTGGTGTTTAATTGGCGGCAGGAGGAGCTTGGATATCTTGTCTGCCAGATCTTTGGATCTGAACCGGAAAGCATGGCAAAAGCTGCCATACGAATAGAAAAAGAGGGCTTTTTCGGAGTTGATCTTAATTTTGGTTGCTCTGTGGCAGCGATCTGTAAAAAAGGATGCGGGGCTGCCCTATTAAAAAGCCCTGACCTTTCATCAGAAATCGTAAGGGCTGTGAGAGAATCTGTATCTATCCCTGTATTTGTTAAATTCAGGATGGGTTGGGATAACAACCCTCAATTTGCAATTGATATGGCCAGGCGCTTTGAAGATGCCGGGGCTGATGCACTCACCTTCCATCCCAGGGTGGCACCTGACAGGAGGAATCGACCTCCAAAGTGGGATGCCATAACCCTTGTCAGGCAAGCCGTTGAAATCCCTGTTTTTGGCAATGGAAATCTTTTTCTGGCAGAAGATGGTGCCAAAATGGTTGAACAAACTTCCTGTCAGGGACTTTCTATCGGCCGCATGGCTGTGGCAAAGCCATGGCTGTTTGCCCAGTGGGCAGAAGATTTTTCTCCCAGGGAAGATATTTTTTATACCACGGCCGTGAGAATGGCACAGATCCTTTTAGATCATTATACTGATCATTTTGCAGTTAAGCTGTTTAAAAAATTTTCCCCTTATTTTTGTGCAAATTTTAAATTCGGGCATCATATTTTAAAAAAACTGAACCGTGCACAAACAATGGATGATATCAGAAACAACCTTGATTCAATATTTGAATCCAATCCTGAAACTCTTTTGAGACCAAACCTGAATTTATTCTTGTAATATTAAACAGGATTACAGCCCCAGTATTGCCAGCCCCTCTTCAAGCTCAAAATAAGGCTTGAGATCATATTTATATCCTGGCACACCAAAATATATTGCCAGGCTCTCACCAATAACTTTTAAGCCTTCTGCAAGCCTGTCATTATCCAGTTCATAAAAAGTGATGGAATTCATACCGCCTGTCATACTTGCTGAAACATAAGGGCCTTTTTTATTCAAAAAATCAGGCAGAACAGGTGCCATAAGATATCGTTTTGCAATTTCTTTTGTACTTTCCGGGGGATAAGTGACATTTGAGATAATAACCATTTGGTTCTCCTTTTTGTAAGAATTGTATGTATTTCAATTCTGATGAAAGTATGGTCATATAAGGCCCTGCCTGTCAAATCTTTTTAATTGTACCTTTAAATAATGGACTCTTTTTGAGATTTAAGTATCTGCATTTTCAATGACAATTAAAATTTGTATCAGATATTGCTATTTGACTTAGGGGTAAGACCTTCTTAGAATTGGGGATTACTTGAATACATTAAAAAGGTGTACAGATAATGACAAAAAAAATTGATGCCAGAAAATTGGAATGCCCGGCACCTGTGCTGAAAACAAAAAAATACCTTGAACAGGAAGATGTTACTGAAATTGATGTTCTAGTTGATAATGATGCTGCTGCGGAAAATGTGAGTCGATTCTTAACCTTCCAGGGATTTGAAGTATCTGTTGCTTTAGATGGAGGCACTTTGATCGTGTCCGGTCGAAAAGATCCTGGAAAAGCTAAAAACCAGGAAACCACTTCTGAAACTGTTAAAACAAAAGATGACCCTGACACCCAGAAAATTTTAGTCATCATTTCTTCACAACAGATCGGAAAGGGGGATGATGAGCTTGGCCGAAAACTCATGATCAGTTTTGTTAAAACCTTGAAAGAAATGGGCTCTGATCTATGGCGCCTGGTATTGTTAAATCATGGGGTAAAATTTTCCGCCAAAGACTCCCAAATCCTTGAAGAGCTCAAGGAACTTGAAGCCCTGGGAGTGGTTATCCTTGTTTGCGGGGCATGCCTGACCCATTTGGGATTAATGGATGATAAGGTTATCGGTGAAACCACCAACATGCTGGACATCGTTACATCGATACAGCTGGCTGATAAGGTCATTAACCTTTAA
>CALGRI010000503.1 GCA_937880875.1 uncultured Pseudomonadota bacterium | reverse complement strand
AAGAGGAAAAATCCAGGTATGGCTATTTTGAAGATATCTCCATAGAAAATTATAAGCATACAGAGCTGGATATTCCCGAAAATGCCACATTAGTTTTATCTCCTTCGTCCATCAATACCTGTAATGATGAATTTATGAATTATTTAAAGAATAATAACAAGTTACTCTTCAGAAATCATTTGTTTTCACCTACGGATTGCAGCATGGATGTGTTTTTTTCAACAAAGCTTTTAAAAAAGATTTGTTATGTTAAAATCGGTCAGGAAGGGGAGTATGGAAGAATGATAATCAACCCGATTTTAAAATAAATTCACTTAAAAATGAAGAATCGGAAATTTCTAAAAACCTGATAGTCGAGATTATACAGATAATGAGAAAAAAAGATGTGATTTGTTTGCTGATAACAGCCCTGGTAATTTTTTATTGCCCTGGCAGCTTGTCCGCCCAAAGCAATGAAGGATATGCTCCCACTGAGTCGGGGATCTTTCTGAATTCCGGGTATACATATGATCCATCGGATGGCGCCATTTTTTCACAGATATCTTTGTTCAGACTGTATGATTATGACAGGATTTGGAAACATAAAGCACCTGATAACCTGCGGTTTAAAGTAGAAGGTTCTGTGGGCAGTGCCTTCCTTGATGATAATGATGTAAAATTTATTGCAAATGCAGGGATTCTGGCGCTGCTATATTTGGATAGATTTGAGACAGACAGGATCAAACCATATCTGGAAGCCGGCATTGGTGTCATCTATACTGATTACCGTGTTACAGGACAGGACTATCGATTTAATTTTAATCCCCAGGCCGGCATTGGTATTGAATTCAAGAGAGAAGGAAACCAAAATCGATTTGTCTCGTTAAGGATGCACCATATTTCTAATGGGGGTTTGGGTTCGTTAAATAGAGGTCAGAATAGTATTGTATTTGCATTTGGTCAGTATTTTTAATATTAGATTGGTTAAAATTTTTACTTTGTTTTTTTTGCCGGAAGGATCGTTTTTTAATGGATAGAATTATTAAGATTGTAAATCAGGTGTTGGAAGAAGAATTTGAAATTGATGCAGAACTTCTAAAGCCAGAATCATTATTGAACGAAGATCTCGGTCTTGACAGCCTTGATGCTGTTGATCTTATTGTAATGGTTGATAAACAACTGGGAGTAAGAATCGAAGAAGAACAGGCAAGATCAATCAGAACTTTAGAAGACGTTTATAAAATTATTTTTGAGTTGTTAAAGGGAAAACAATAGTCATTTCTACAATGTTTATTTTTCTGTGAGGATCAGGTTTATTTTCCCTGCAACAAGATCATCCACTCGCAGGATGGCCTTCACATTGAACAGGTTATTTTCTTCCTTATTTATCGTGATATCAAGATTTACCTTCTTTTCTGGATGTATCAGTGCGGAAAATTTAGTTTTTTTGACTGACTTGATACACAAACATTTGTCATATGATTTCTCCAGTACATATTTTACCATTTCAATCTGGAAAATACCCGGTAAAATCGGATTTCCCGGAAAGTGACCGCTAAAAAGATCAAGCTCTTTTGCAAAGGAAAAAACTGAAGCTATATGCCGGGGATCTTTTTTTAAAATAGATATTTCTGAAATTCTCAGATCGTTATATAAGCTCATTTTTAAAACATGAGACCTCATTCAAAGTTGTTAAATTAAATATATTCACAAATAAAAAATTATATAATGTACCGAACATTAATTTGCAGTTTGTATTTCATACTTATGTCTTGAA
>CALGRI010000502.1 GCA_937880875.1 uncultured Pseudomonadota bacterium | reverse complement strand
CGCGAGTTCGAGTCTCGTCACTCCCGCCACAAATACAAAGGGTTTCAGCATTTTGCTGGAATCTTTTTTATTTTCTGGTGTCGGGTTTCTCGTTAAAAAATTTTATCGCCTAATGTTGCTTCTTTGTTAGTGTTTATTCTATGAGGTTTTCTTTTCTTTGATAAATTGTTCGCTATAAGGGATAATATCCTTACCAATGATTACTTTGATGTTATTCTTAATTTGATTGGATTCCACCAACAATCCTTTATCTTCAAAACCAGGAATCTGTTTTGTCAGCTGTTGTGCTGTTTCGTAAAATCCAGGATAATAATAAATGGTAGTCTGGTGATGGTTAAAATGCGAAGCATTGCTTACTCTTGTCACGCTGTAACCTTTATTGGACAGATAATGTCCCACTTTTCTGGCCATTCTATCAACCCCGTTCCCGTTTGAAACCTCAATACCGAATTCTTTGTTTAATACAGGATATTTTATTACCATATCTGTACAATTCTGTTCAAGATCAGCACGATAAACTTTTATGGGATAATTTTCAACAACTGTAAAAGTAGGATGCCCCTTCCTGTCAAAGATTCCAGAAGCAATCGAATCTGCATCCTGTTTGCTATTGAACTTTCCAAATCTGATTCTGTAATATGGTTTGTCTCTTTCAATTTTAGTGATATAAGGACAATCATAGCCTTTTTGCAAAGCTTTTTTCATAACATTTATAGCATTGTTGATATCATAGACAGCAGCCAATTGAATGGCATAAAAAGTATTTTTAATCTCAGTTTTCTGCTTTAAAACAGGTTCTTCATGAGAAGCTATATCAACTTTTGACTTGTATCCCGGTCCAAGCTTAGCTATGACTAAGGAGAGATTGTTTTTGTAGGTTATCTTTTGGTCGTTTAAAACGATTGCTTTTTTAAATGCAAGTGTGGCTTCTTGCAAATTTCCTTTGAGAAGATTGGAATAGCCAAGGTTATTATACACATAATCAAGGGTTGGGTTTAATTTAAGGGCAGCGAGGTAGGCATCCTGAGCAAATTCATACTTTTTTAGCCGGTCATAAGACACTCCGAGTGCGTTATATGCATTGTAATATTCAGGATCAATTTTTAAAACTTTGATGAATTCGTCAACAGCAATTTCATGTCGGCCCTGTTTTTGAAAATGACGGGCAAGCCGGTATTGGTTTTCAGCATTACCATAAACCGGTTTGCCAGTTGTTATAAATTCTTTAAAATCTTTTTTCTGCGCCTTGTATATATTTTCATTTACTATAGCGTCAGAAGGAGAAAACCAATTACTGATCGTAGAACAGCCTGAAAGAGAAAAGATAAGAACTAAAGAAAATAAATAAAGTTTTAAATTTTTAATCCTATAGTTTTTTTGAAACATCATTCTTATCCTCCGTTTATTATTGGGATTGTTTTTGCAATGCCCGACTTTTTTTTAGGTTCTCATTGGCAACAGTATAAAAATGAGGACTGATTTCAATCGCTTTAGAGAAGCACTTGCCTGCCTCATCAATTTCACCGTTTTTCATGTATCCGACACCAAGATTATTATATGCCGTTGCTTCTGTCCCACCTTTTTTATAAACTTCAAAAGCTTTATCATAAAGTTTCAAATTGGCAAAAATCATTCCCAGGTTATTATAAACTTTTTTATTTGCATAATTTAATTCTAATGCTTTATAAAATGCTTTAATCGCTTCTTCATCCTGACCGGTTAGAAACAATGAATACCCAAGATTATTATATAAAAAGCCTAAATCAGGCTTGACCGCTATAGCCGTCTTGTATTCTTTGACCGCTTTGTTGTATTTTTTTTCTAAGTCATAAATATTGCCCAATCGATTGTAGGAATTCCATAGTAGGGGATCAAGTGCAATTGCCTTTTGATAATTTATTTTGGCCAATTCATATTTTTTTTCCAATTGATTAACCCTGCCCAGTCCTTCATAAGCAAGCGAATAATCTGGTTGTTTTGCAAGGACAATTTCAAATTGTTTTTTTGCTTCATCAGTTTTTTTTGCTGCAAGAAAAGTAAGCCCCTTTTTATATTCCACCCTAATATTGTCTTTATTTTTCTTAAGAGACTTTTCATATTGCATAAACGCCATATAAAATTTCTTTTTTGTCAGCATGGCATCACCCAGCACTTCATACTCGTCTGCAGTTTTTTCGAACACCTTATCCTTTTGCGTATTTTTATATAAAGACTCTTTATATTTAACCTGTGGCAAATCCTTTAAATGTTCATAAGAAGGATTACCGTATTTGACTTGCGGGTCTATTGCAATTGTTTTTGAACCGCATCCTGCCAGGCCTGTGATTAGGGCCATTAACAGAAATGCAAGGCCAAGGTTTTTTATATGCTTTTTCATGCTCACCCTGGTGCTAAAAGGTTGCGGTAGATTGTGATTGCAGCAGGCCCTAATATTGCAACAAATAAAGCAGGAAATATAAATAATATTAAAGGTAGTAATATTTTTACCGGTAGTTTTGCAGCGATTTCTTCTGCCATTTGAAATCTTTTTGTTCTGAAAGATTCCGAAAAGACTGTAAGTGCTTTAGCAACGCTTGTGCCAAACTTGTCGGTTTGAATTAATAATGTAACCAAACTGTTCATTTCGGCAATGCCGGTTCTCAGCGCCATGTTCCGCAAAGCATCCTGTCTTGGTTTTCCTGCTCTCATCTCCAGGTTCATCCGGGAAAACTCCTGGCTGAGATCAGGATAAGATGATTTTAGTTCCTGGGCTATCCTGTTAATGGCACTGTCAAGGCCCATCCCTGCTTCGACGCAGACAATCAATAGATCCAAAGCATCCGGAAGGCCTTTAAACATGCGCTCCTTTCTTTTTTCAGTTTTTTGCTGAAGCCAGATTTCCGGCAGGTAAAATCCTGCTAAACCAATAGAAACTAAAGCTGTTATGGCTACAGGATCAGTCATTACTTTAAATAAAAATATTCTTAAAAAAATGAAAATAATAATAAAAAAAATCGGTAAAACGAGTTTTGCACCGAAAAAAGCGGATTCAATATTTTCATATTTTATGCCCGCCTTTAAAAATTTGATGCTTTTGATTTCCGGTTCGAAAGAATTTTTTCTAGAACCACCCGAAAACAGACTGAAAAAGGAAACAGCTAAATTTTTTTGAGGTTTTAATGTGACATCAGTTTCATCATTAGAGGATTTTTTTTTATCAAATCCACCGTGTTTGATTTTTTTTATACCAGCCTGCTGCCTTTTTCTATGATTTAAATACTTAACAACTCCAAAACAAAAAAGGAAAATCATTAAAAAAAATAAAGGAAAAAGCAGCATGAAAAAATTTTGATC
>CALGRI010000501.1 GCA_937880875.1 uncultured Pseudomonadota bacterium | reverse complement strand
TATCGGAAATTATCTGGCACTGCTGTGCTGGGTTGCGGGAATGAAATATACAACTACTTTCCGGGCAGCTATTCTGAACCAGATGTCTTCAATTTTCATCTTTATCCTGGCCGCTGTTTTTCTGAAGGAAAAAATAACCGTGAACAAAACCATTGCCATTCTCCTGGCACTGACGGGCGCCGGCCTGACTATTTTTGGCGGATAATCTTTTTTAAATCAAGCCAACCTGGGTTGTATATTTTTTTCGTTGACAAAATAATGCGACAGAATGTATGAGCTTTCTCCAGATATAAAGGTGCCGGGATTTGTCACAATTCAAACCCAGGGTAAAAGGAAAGACGGTGCGAGTCCGTCACATGCCAGCCATTGCCGTGATCGTGGACGAAAACTGCACAAGGTCACTCTTTTAAAAAGGGGAAGACGCAGTGATTAGGATGATCCGTTAGTCGGAAAGCCTGCCTTCATGCAAAATTTAAGGATTCTCTGCTGGAACAAGATCCTTTTGAATAAGAATATTTTTATTCAGGAGGTATATATTATGTCCCAGACATCAAACAGGGAATTTGGCGCAATTATCACCCGCCTCATCCAGAAAGAAAATCTCACAAGAAATGAAGCAAAACAAGCCTTTACGTCTGTTTTGAATAATGAGATCACAGACATGCAGCAGGGAGCCTTCCTGGCAGCTCTGACAGCCAAGGGAGAAACAAAGCAGGAAGTTGCAGGTTCATGGGAAGCCATCTATGATCTTGACACAACCAAGGTGGACTTAAACACTGAAATCAAACCCGTTGATAACAGCGGCACGGGTATGGACACCTTTAAAACATTCAACATCAGTACTGCAGCCTCCATTATTGTTTTGAGCCTTCTGTGATCAACTGCTTCAAGCTTTCTGCCTGCCGGGTTTCCCAGTGATATGGATACTATGAATCTCCTCCGCCAGTGATCGTCTGCCCGAAACGGTAGCGGAAATCATCGTTCATTACACAGCGCCGGATCGAAGTGAACATTCTGGGATGGGCCAACCCCTCCCCGCCGGTTGAGATGACCAGTGACTTAAATCCTTCTCCTTCGACGCCGAGCCCACCGATGCTGGAAGCGTTTTTCACGAACTGGGATGCATCGGCAATGCTGGACATATAAGCCATATTCTTAAGATTATTGGAATGAAAGACAATGGTATGCCGCAACCCCTGTTCAGCGGCAACCCCTTCATCCATAGCTTCTTTGTTGTCTTTGCAACGAACAAACGGCAGGATCGGCATGATTTGCTCGGTCCAGACGAGGGGGTGCTCTTTATCGGTTTCTAAAATAGCAATCTTTGTTTCAGGGGGAATATCCAGCCCAATGGCGCGTTTCAATATTACATTGGCCGGCTTGCCAATGTAATCCATGTTGATAACGCTGGGTGTCCGGCCCGGACGGATTTCCTTGAAAATTTCTTTGACAAGCGCATCCCCCTGATCAGCAGTGAGTTCATATGCGCCGTACTTGCACAGCAGTTCCTTTAAGGTGTCTGCCACAGAATTGGTAATAAAAATTTCCTTTTCACTTGAACAGGGGGTACAATTACTCAAGGATGATCCTCGGATGATACACTGGGCGGCATGATCCAGATCAGCAGATTCGTCAACCACCACCGGCGGATTCCCCGGACCGCCCGAGAGGATCCGTTTACCAATTTTTTTGGCAAATTCCACGACGCGGTGCCCGCCAGTAACCGTAATCATATCTGTTTTAGGATGGGTCATCAGGTACTGTGCCCCTGGAATATCCGGTTCTGAAACAGTGGTGATACAATTTGGCGGTCCACCCGCAGCCACAATCTCCTGGTTGAGGTCTTTAACAACCCGGGCAGAAATGATTTTGGTTTTTGGATGGGGATTGTTGACCACGGTATTACCGCCGGCCAGCATCATGATAGCGTTGTGCACAATACCCGGCGCTGCATTGGTTACGGCATTGATTGAGGCGATCATTCCTACCGGTATCCGTTCATTAATAGTCACACCGTGGTCTCCGGTAAATACTTCCGGTTTTATTTCTTCCATACCAGGTACGCCGCAGGCAACTTCCATTTTCAGTATCGAGCCTGAAACAGATCCAAGATCTGTTTCTTCCAATTCCA
>CALGRI010000500.1 GCA_937880875.1 uncultured Pseudomonadota bacterium | reverse complement strand
GATTGTTTTGATAGAGAAAATTAACATCAAATAGTGTAAAGAATTATAATACCATAAGGGCTCGCTCAAAAATTAATTGGCACTTTAGGCGCTCAGATTTAGGTCGGATTTGGCTGATTCGATTGAGCGAACCCACAGTAATAGTGAACTATTTCGAGGAGTTCGTGATTGAGGAGCAGCCAAAGGCGGCCTGAAGGTGAGATGCATAAAATGTTAAGTTATTTTTGAGCGAGCCCTAAGATTTAAACAATTTGAAAAGGAGCTAAGTTGCTTGCAAAAGTAGACTCTTGTTCAGTAACAGGGATTGATGGATTTATTGTTGCGGTTGAAGTTGATATTTCCTATGGACTTCCCGTCTTTAATATTGTCGGGTTGCCGGAAGTCTCAGTTCGAGAGAGCAAAGACCGGGTTAAAACTGCCATAAAAAATTCCGGGTATACATTCCCCATGGAAAGAATTGTGGTCAACCTTGCTCCTGCCGATGTTAAAAAGGAAGGAACAGGTTTTGATTTGCCCGTGGCCATTGGTATCCTGGTCGCCTCTGAAGTCATCCCGCCCGATAAGATAAATTCCTATCTTATTTCAGGAGAGCTTTCCCTTGACGGACAGATAAAACCTGTAAAGGCCGCACTTCCCTATGCATTAGCTGCAAGAGAAAAGGGATACAAAGGGATTATCCTCCCCTTTGAAAATGCAGATGAAGCAGCAATGGTGGAGGGTATTGATGTGTTGCCTGTAAAAAGTCTGTCACAAATTGTAGATTTTTTTTCAGGATTTGTTGAAATTAAAAAGGTTTATATGGATCCAAAATCTCGAATACGTTTTCAGGATAAGGCATATGGAATGGATTTTTCCGAAGTTGGGGGCCAGCACCATGCTAAAAGAGCTCTGGAAATTGCTGCGGCAGGATTTCACAATGTTCTAATGACAGGACCTCCTGGATCCGGGAAAAGTATGCTGGCAAAACGGCTTCCAACCATCCTGCCGGAGATGACCTTTGAAGAGATAATCCAAGTCACGAGAATTTATTCAGTTCTGGGATTAATTAAATATAAAACAGCAAATAGTTCAATAAGACCTTTTCGATCTCCCCATCATACAATTTCCGAGGCAGGTCTTGTGGGTGGCGGATCAAAGCCAGCTCCTGGAGAAATCAGCCTGGCCCACAATGGCGTACTTTTTCTTGATGAGTTACCTGAATTTAAAAAAAATGTCCTGGAGGTTTTAAGACAACCCCTTGAAGATGGCAAGGTTTCCATTGCAAGGGCCAGTATGCAGGCAACCTTTCCATCCCAATTTATGTTAGTGGCTGCCATGAACCCCTGCCCATGCGGATATTTGTCTGATCCCCTGGGGAAGTGTAGCTGCACCCAACCCCAGATTCAAAAATACAGATCAAAGATTTCAGGGCCGCTTTTGGACAGAATTGATATTCAGATTGAAGTCCCAAAGGTTGAGTATAAAGATCTTGCCCCTAAAAACAGGGGCGAAGTTTCTTCCCAGATAAGAAAAAGGGTAAATAACGCCAGAAAGATTCAGGAAAAAAGATTCAAAAAAAAAGTTATATTCAATAATGCCAGGATGCACAGCCGCCACTTGAAAAAGTTTTGTAACCTGACTGATGAATGTGAACACATCCTTAAACAGGCCGTTGACGTTTTAGGATTTTCTGCCAGGGCCTGCCATTCTGCCATGAGGGTGGGAAGAACAATCGCAGATCTTGAAAATGCACCTGAAATTGAGCGGCACCATCTTGCCGAAGCCATCCAGCTTCGAAGTTTTGACAGGAAAATTACACCATAATATGGTCGGATAAGATTATATGCAGGCAAAAGATAGCGGACGACATTTTATTTTAAAAAAAAGAAAGGTTAATCTGTATTAGAGATATCGTGTAATCCTTTTTTTAAATAAAACTTTTGGAATTACCTATTTGGGGATTTTGCTAAGGTTGGCATTTTCCCCAAATAGATAGTTTTTTTAGGTAAATTCCTCTATAGATTATTCTTTTTGTTTATTTTTCCGGGTAAAGCTCAACACGCCGGTTCAATGCACGACCCTTGGCTGTTTTATTGGACTCAACGGGCTTGGAGAATCCAAATCCCTCACAGGACAAGCGGCTTTTATCAATTCCTTTGTCCGTCAGATAGGCTTTTACAGCCTCAGCACGTCGCAGGGACAGGACATCATTATACGCTTTGGTGCCGATGCTGTCCGTATGACCCTGGATTTTCACAAAAAGCTCGGGACGGGATTGCAGAACATCGACAACCTTATCAAGAAAATCAAAACCTGCCGGTTTGATGATGATTTTATCAAAATCAAAATAAGCTTCATCCACCACCCAGACTTTCTCAATCACTGGGGCGGCTACTTTGGGAGCGACTGCAATGGGTGCCGGTGCTTGAACCATGGGTTTTTGGGTCAGGAAAACATCCTTGACAAACTGGCCCATGCCGCTGCCGGTCATCAAGTTATCGGCTTTAGTGACAAATCCGCACTTGCTGATCTTGGCAATTTCTTCCATGAGGACAACCCCTTTTTCATTATCCCCGACAAAGATGGGATAAAAACAAAGATCTGCGCCCATTTGATCCTTTAGCGCCTGGGCTGCTTTCAGGGTTATGGGAGACTCTAAGGACATCGCTTCCTGGCCGTCACTGATAATGATAACAGCAGTTTTACCGGAAAAATTGTCAAGATCCTGTCCGGCTCCGGTCAGGGCCATATGCATGGCGCTGGTACCGCCAGCGCTTGAAATCAGATCCAGTTTTTCATTCAACCCCTTCTGGGTGTATTTTTCCATTCCGTAAAAAAGAACTGTTAGTTTGTCAGATACCTTCGGGTTGTGCCCAAAAGACCTGAGACCTGCGTTCTGACCCAGTTCCGGCAGGGTCTGGTTCAGGTGTTTGATAATTTCGCTGGCAACGATAAATTTCTTATTCCCATTATAGGTATCATCCATGGAGCTGGATGCATCCAGAATAATCAGAAAATTATCAACTGAAGAGACATAATCGTTTGAATTAAAAATGGTTGGGGTAAACGCGGGAATGGGCTGGACCGGTTTCTGGACAGCACATCCGAATGAAAATAAAACTATAATTAATGGTAAAGCTAACATGGTACTAAAAAATTTCATCATTTTTCTCCTGTTTGGTTTTTGGGTTTAACTTAATTTTTAACGATAATACTGTTTTTAACGGATTTGACTCCTTTTACTGATCTGGCGACTTCCACAGCCCTGGCAGAAGCAGCGGCAGAATTCACAAAACCGCTTAACTGCACTTCTCCCTTGAACGTTTCAACATTGATCTGGAGTACCTTGAGCATCGGGTCATTAAATATCTGTGCCTTCACCTTGGTGGTTATAACAGAATCATCAACATATTCGCCCGTGCTTTCCTTATGACCTGTTCCGGCACAGCCGGCAACAAAGGCAAACAGAAAAAGCCCCATCAAAAAACATTTCATAATTTTTTTTGTTCTCATTATTTCACCTTTACATGGTATTGTTTTTACAGCGATTCCCGGATTATTTTCCCCGGTGGTTTCTTTGTTCTCAAACTATTTATATTTCAATTTGTGTGCCAGGCTTCCAATGTCCGGCGTATTGTCATCATCATATTGATATATATTGAGAATCCGATTAAAAGACTTCTTAACTTACCGACACTGAAAACCACAGAATAAGGTCATATTCAGCCTTCGGTCATATATGACCTTGTTTTATTCTATGTGTGCTTTAGCCGTTTTAATGGCAAACTCTTTATCTTTTGTAAACAGATGCCACTTCATTTCTGATGAATGAATGCCAGCTTTCTTATCTTGACCTCGGCTGTAATACCATGATCCAAATCGTTCCACCGT
>CALGRI010000499.1 GCA_937880875.1 uncultured Pseudomonadota bacterium | reverse complement strand
TCGAATTTTTGAGAGTATTTCATCTGAAAGCGGATCAGGCCTATGGTTTTCCAGGATATATCTAACCTTTACCATTGCCCTTTCATAGGCAGTGGTCGCCCCTGCCTTTTCCCAGATTCCTCTCATTTTGCGATCAATCAATTCAGGCCGTGACTGGCTTCTCATATGTTTGAATGTGTGTTCATGCATGAGAAAATCCTTGCCCGGACCTATCTCCTTGATAGGATCGATGGCAAGGGTTTCATCATTGACAAGAACACCCTGAATCGTATGCTTGATCATCCGGGCAAACTCACAGTCTAAAACCAGTTGGCCGTAATCAAAGGTGATGCCGCTTTCAAGCATCCCCGAACCATAAATCATATTGGCACCTGCCAATGCGGGAATAAGTCCGGTAAGTGTCTTCTCATGGCCAGTCTGGGTATCAGATATTTTACTGTCGCCCTACAGGCCGGCAACATAACTGGGCAGGGCATAATATCGGGCAAGACGGGCCACAGCACCACTGATAAGCGCACACTCGGGCGTGCCAACGCTGGCGGACGCCAGTTTTAAATCCATAGCTGTGGTGGAACTGCCATAAATAACAGGGGCCCCTCTCCTTGTGAGCTGCGCCAGGGTGATGCCTGAAAGAACTTCAGCATTATGATTCACAAGAGTCCCGGCAAGTGTTACAGGGGATGTTCCCCCTGCCATGGCCATGGATAAAATATTACAGACCACATTATTTTTTGCTGCTTCCATTATAATTTCACAACAATCGGAAATCAATTTCAACGGGCTTACAGGACAGGTTGTAAAAGACACAAGAGGACGTTTTTTAAATTCTTTTGCCCCGCCGGCAATGGCTTCACCCATTTTAATAATTTTCTTTAAGAATTTGCCATTTCCAGGACCAAAGGCACAATGTTTTGTGGTATTGGTCAGATAGGCTTCTGCATTGTGAAGGGGTACTGTGTTCTGATTGACATCATGGGCGCCAAGGGCTTTTTCGCAAAAATCAATTTCATCAAGATAATCAATTACTCTGGCAGAATCAATTAAATCCTGTTTTAAAGGGCTTCGGTTTTCCCCTGTATATGGATCATTTACCTTTACTCCTTCACTGAAATTGGTAAAATAAACCCGGGTTTTTTCCAGAACAATATCATGTTTGGGATCACGGCCATACAGCACCACCTTGGGAGGCGCAGACCGAATGGCATCTTCCACCATTACAGGGGGGATTTTTACAATTTTTGTATAGCGGTCAACGTCAGCTCCACCCTCTTCAAAAAGATCCAGAGCATTTTCATCTTCCACAAAAATGCCTGTTTCATTAAGAACTTCAAGGGTTCCATAGTGAATCTCATCCAACTCGTCATCTGTTAGAATATTAAGACTCAATCCAGAGCTTAGTTGCCTTCCCGCATGAAAATTACGCTTCATAAGGTTTTTTCCTTGCAACTATTTGATTAATCATTTCTGCCTCCATTTTACAACATTCAAAAGACATCATTCCGTTTTTATGGCCAAATTCCATGACCTTGAATAATGTTACTACTGTAAGGGTAACATTATTCTTGTTTTTCTTTAACAAACTCTTTATATTTATGTCAAGTTCAAAAAAATCAAGGACTATAAAATGAAAAAAATAATATATTCGGCCTAGTTTGATAAGCTGGATCAAAGGTATTTTATGGTAAAAATAAATACAGAATTCAAACTTGGACTGTCAGATTATGCCCTTACTGCCTATATTTCTCTGACAGCAAACCATCCCGTTAATGGATCACAACTCAGCCGCCAGTCCGGCATACCCAGAGCCAGAATATATGATGTTTTAGAAACACTTATTGCCAAAGGGTTTGTTATTGAATCCAGTAAAAGTATGTACACACCGATTCCTTCCCAGGAATTTATTCGAAGGCTGCGCCAGGATTTTGAGACCATGCTTTCTTCCCTGGAAAAAAAAATAAAAAAGGCCCTGCAGGAACCTGAAAAAGATGTCATATGGACAATAAAAGGATATGACGCTGCAATGGGCAAGGCTAAAGAGATGATTGACAAGGCAAAAGAAGAAATTTATGTCAGAATATCTCCGGAAGAGGGGCATCATTTAGATAAAAAATTATTGGCTGCTGAATCACGTGGTGTGCAGGTCAAATATATTTCAATGACACCTGCCCCTTTAAAATTTAAAGTACAAATAATTCACCCTTGTCCTGAACCCTGTGAACAGGATTTAAACACGCGTTTTTTTGATATCGTTGTTGACAAAGAAGAAATTCTATGTGGAATGTTTATTCATGGGGATGATGACAACTCTGTTATTAACTGGGGCCAGAATAAAAGATTTGTCCTGTCAGGCCGGGACAGCTTACGTCATGATTTTTTTCATTATTTTCTTCATAAAATCCAAAATGAAAAAAAAGCTCTCACCCCGGAAGAAAAGATCCTTTATGAATTTATCCAGAAAGATATTTAAAGCAGGTGTTCAGATAAGTGTTAAAAACAAGAAGTGTTAAAAACGCTTGACATCTGCGGGTGTTCTTTATACTTTTTCGGGATAGTAAAAATTGTTCGACTATTAATGTTTGTCAATGGGCTGATGAGAACACTCCCGTAGCGTTTTGCTCCGGGATAATAATAATCAATAGAAGATGAACAGGAGATTTAACATGAAAAAAATGTTTTGGATCTGGGCTCTGATCTCAGGAGTATTGCTTTTTTTGGCAGGCAACGCCATGGCAGGGAAAACCGCGCTTGAAGAAATTTATGATGCCAAGACCATAGTGGTATCAACAGATGCCAACTATGCACCCCAAAGCTATCTAAATGACAAGGGAGAGTTGGAAGGGTTTGATGTCAGCGTTGCAAAGGAAGTTGCCAAAAGGCTGGGCGTCAATGTAAAATTCATTACACCTGACTGGGATCTCATTACAGCCGGGAAATGGGGAAAACGATGGGATATTTCCATTGGATCCATGACCCCCACCAAGGAAAGAAAAAATGCTCTTTTATTCACCCTTCCCTATTACAGCTCACCGGCTCAGTTTGCCATCCATAAAGACAATACCACCATCAAAACCCTGGCTGATCTTGCAGGCAAACGAATCGGGATCGCCGGAGAAACAACCAATGAAAGATATCTTCAAAAAGATCTTTCAATTGAAGATGTTAAAATTGTTTATCAGGACTGGAAACCAGGCAAGCTTCAAACATATCCTACTGATGCCAATCACATAGAAGATTTATCCCTGGGAGACGGGCTGAGACTGGATGCCATTTTTTCATCCAAACAAACCATTGCCGAAGCCATCCGTTCCGGCTGCGGCAACGGCTGCCCCATGAGAATGCTTGGGGAACCTCCTTATTATGAACCCCTTAGTTTTGCCCTGGATAAAAGCCGGGCCAACAGCCAGACCCTTGTGGACAAGCTCAACGAGGTTATTAAATCCATGAATGATGACGGCACACTTATCAAGCTGTCAGAAAAATTCTATCATACCAACCTGATCCCAAAGTTATAAAATAAGAACCCGGAAGCGGTTTTTGATACGCCAGAACACCTGGACTATTCAAAGCCGCTTCTTTTTTTACCAGGTCCCATTATAAGACTAAAGGAGCTATGAATGAAGGCCAAGACGATGCACCCGGGAGCAGGCGGCATCCCCCCTGAAGCCCAACATGTTCTCGGTTTAATTGAAACAAAAAAATCAAAGTATAAGCGAAACATGATCATTGCTTTTGCTATTTTGGTTGGTTTTATGATAACAAGCCTTATTGTTCTGGGACTTGATTTCAAATTCATGGCAAAGTGGCTTCCCTTTATTCTTGCCGGAAGCGGATATACTTTTCTGGTGGCTTTTCTGGCCATAACTCTGGCCTGTATTCTTGCCGTGATGGGCGCTTTAGGTCGGCTTTCGACCAACCCGATATTCAACAGCATTGCCACATCCTATGTATCCCTTATCCGGGGAACTCCACTTCTGGTTCAGGTTTATATGTGGTATCTGGCCCTGCCACAGATCGGCAAAGCCCTTGAAGGATATGGAATCCCGGGAATTCAGCGTATACTTACCCTTCCGGCGGTTCCAGCAGGTATCCTGGCCCTTGGAGTCTGTTATGGTGCCTATATGACAGAAACCGTCCGGGCAGGTATCCAGTCCATTAAAATCGGCCAGACAGAGGCAGCAAAAGCCCTGGGTATGAACGCCAGACAAACCATGAAAAGAGTCATTTTCCCCCAGGCCTTACGTGTGATTATCCCACCTGTTTCCAATGAGTTCATTGCCATGATCAAGGATTCCTCCCTGGTTTCCCTTATGGGGGTGTGGGAACTTTCCTACAGGGCCATAAAAGTGGGACGACGGCATTTCCAGTCCCTGGAGATGCTGATAATGGTTGCAATAATTTACTGGATCATGTGCATGGTCCTGCAATTTGTCCAGGAAAAAATTGAAAAACATATGGCCCGGGGTGACAGGAGGATCTCATGACGGAAAGCTCAAATCCCATGATAAAAATCACTAATGTCCACAAGGTATTTGGCAAAAACCTTCATGTTCTTTGTGGAATTGATCTTCAAGTAAATAAAGGTGAAACTATTGTTATTTTAGGTGCTTCAGGTTCAGGCAAAAGCACTCTTTTGCGCTGTATCAATTTTCTTGAAGAACCAACGGCCGGAACCATTGAGGTGGATGGAACTGCCATTCATGCTGGGGAATACAATAAAACCAGGGAGAACCATATTCTGGAAATCCGAAAAAAAACAGGCATGTGTTTTCAATCCTTTAACCTGTTTCCACATATGACTGTATTGGAAAACATTATTGAAGGACCGATAACAGTTCTTGGCCAGAAAAAAAAGCAGGCTGTTCTTTATGCAGAAGAACTTCTTGACTGGGTGGGACTGACTGAAAAACGTGACGAACATCCATCCCGCCTATCTGGTGGACAGCAACAGCGTGTAGCCATTGCCAGAAGTCTTGCCATGAAACCCAAAGTCATGCTGTTTGATGAACCCACATCTGCACTGGACCCGGAACTTGTGGGTGAAGTGGTAGATGTAATGGAACGGCTGGCAAAAGAGGGTATGACAATTATTGCAGTCACACATGAAATGCATTTTGCCCGGGATGTGGCAGACCGTGTCCTGATCATGGACGAAGGAGTCTGGATAGAAGAAGGCACTCCGGAAAAAATTTTCAATAATCCTGATCATGAACGTACCCGGCAGTTTCTGGCCCATATCCTTTAGCCGGCTTTCTTTAGCAGTCTACCTTTAGCAGTCTAATGGATTAATGGTAAATCTGATTATGGTATTGATAATTATTTTTTAATTTTGTTTGAAAAGGAAACGCAATGCTTGGCCTGAAACCAGAAATAAGGGTTATGACCCAGGAACAGATTCAAAAAGTTCATAATGATGCCCTTTTGATCCTTGAAAAGACCGGTGTTATGGTTGATGACCCCGGGGCCAGGGCTCTGCTGGAAAACGCCATTGGAAAAAGTCATGAAAATCATCGCATCCAGATTCCCAGAGAGCTTGTCGAAAGGGCAATAAATACTGCACCATCTGAAATAAAAATTTTTGACCGCCTGGGCAATCCCTGTTTTATACTTACAGGAGATGGAAGTCAGGACGCGGTTTTTGGAATCGGCGTAACCAACCTCCATTATCAGGACCCGCTTAAAAATGATATCCAGCCATTTTTTAGGCATCACATGGCAACCGCCACAGGTCTGGGACACACCCTTGATAACTTTGATTTTATTTCAACCCCTGGGGTGATCCAGGATATTTCCCCTGAAACAGCTGATCTCTATGGTGTCCTGGAAATGATGGCCAACACCACCAAACCCCTTGTGATACTTATTTCCGACTGGGATTCTTTTAATCCAGCCCTGGATCTTTGTGAGCATCTGCACGGCGATATATCCACCCATCCCTTTCTTATACCCTATGTAAACCCGATTACCCCCCTTACCTTAAATTCTGAAACCACACTGAAAA
Source organism: uncultured Pseudomonadota bacterium (assembly GCA_937880875.1). GTDB lineage: Bacteria > Desulfobacterota > Desulfobacteria > Desulfobacterales > Desulfobacteraceae > Desulfobacula. Next base: position 15,980 of record CALGRI010000499.1, on the reverse strand, counting down.
TGGATGCCTCTATTAAAAGAGGACTGCCCCTTATTTTTTCCAATTATGGCATGTCCGGCGCCACCTGCCCCATCACTCCGGCCGGAACCCTGGCTCTGCTTACTGCCGAACTTTTGGCAGGGCTTACCTATAGTCAGCTTGTAAAACAAGGCGCGCCCATCATTTTAGGAAGCCTTCCAGCTGCCTTTGACATGAAGAATGCCGGCAGCTTTTACTCTCCTGCCACATTACTCTTAAATCTGGCCTGTGCTGAAATGATGACCTCCTACAAAATTCCCCACTGTGGGACTTCCGGCAGCGGAAATGGCTGGGGTGCAGATCTTCTTGCCAGTACAACCCTGTGCATTAACCATTTTACAAGCTGCCTGGGCAAGGCCTCCATGATTCCCTTTGTGGGAGGTAGTTTTGATTCCCTGGTTTTTTCTCCTGAGCTTGTGGTCTATAGCGATGATGTGATTCACCAGTCAAGACTATTTGCTTCAGGATTTTCTCTGGATGATGATGCCGTGGGATTTTCAGATATTTCCTCTGTGGGTCCGGGGGGAAATTTTCTTTTGTCAGACCTGACAGGAAAATATTTCAGGGATTCACAGTTTTCAAGCACTATCTGGCCATTTTTAACCCTTGATAAATGGAGAAAAAAAGGCGAGCCCACTGCCGCAAAAATCTTAAAAGACAGGACTATTGAGCTCTTGAATAGCCCGGCAGCCCCAGAAGACAAGAATGAAATCATATCAAAGGGGGAGGCTTTTTTAACGAATTAGTAAAGATTGGGGTCAGGCTTGCGTTTATGCGTTTATTGCTCAATAAACGTAACAACGCAAGCCTGACCCCCGTTTCACTGTTTCTCTGTTTCTATTTTTTCCGTTCTACAATCAGAGCCATGCCCTGACCACCGCCAATGCACAGCGTGGCAAGGCCATATCGCGAGTTGCGCGCTTTCATTTCATATAAAAGTTTTGTTAAAATAGCACCGCCTGATGCAGAGACTGGATGCCCCAGTGCAATGGCTCCACCATTTACATTTACCTTATCCATATCCATATCCAACTCACGGATACATGCCAGAGCCTGGGAGGCAAAGGCCTCGTTCAGCTCAATCAGATCAATATCTGCCATGGTCAGCCCTGCTTTTTCAAGGGCCATCTTTGTGGCAGGGATTGGACCAATTCCCATGTAAGCAGGATCAACCCCGGCAGATGCATAGGAAACAATGGATGCCATGGGCTCAATACCCAGTTCGTCTGCTTTATCCTTTGACATGACAACCAGTGCCGAGGCACCATCGTTCATACCGGATGAACTTCCTGCAGTAACAGAACCACCTTTTCTGAATGGGGGTTTCAATTTTTGGAGGGCTTCAATGGTGGTGCCGAATCTTGGATGCTCGTCCGTATCAAATATTTTCGGATCACCCTTTCTCTGGGGAATTTCAACAGGAACAATCTGTTCCTTGAATTTTCCTTCTTTTATGGCCTTTTCAGCAAGCTGCTGGCTTCTCAAACCAAATGCATCCTGGTCTTCCCTGGACACATTAAATTTTTCTGCGACATTTTCCGCTGTCTCTCCCATGGTGTTTCCACTCAGGGGATCAAAAAGGATCAACTGGTCCTGAAGCTGTCCATGTCCAAGTCGATAACCCCATCTGGCTTTTTTCAACATAAAGGTTGCATTACTCATACTCTCCATACCACCGGCAACAATAATATCTGCATCACCGGATTTAATTACCTGGGCTGCCAAGGTAACCGCCTTGATACTTCCGGCACAGGCCTTGCTGATGGTGAACTGGGGTTTTTCTATGGGGATACCTGCCTTTACTGACACGACACGGGCAGAGTTAATGGGAAGATCCCCTGTCCTGTAGCCGGATGCATAAATGACCTCATCAATCTGATCGCCCGTCAACCCTGCTCGCTTGATAGCTTCTTTTATGGGGATGGGCCCAAAATCAATATCACTCAATGGAGCGAGCGATCCACCAAATCCACCGATTGCCGTTCTACATGCACTAACAATGACAACTTCTTTCATTTTTCCTCCTGAAAATATATTATTTAATATCTTATTTTCGAATATCTTCTCTTCTAAATAGCTTTAATATAGCTGTATTATAAATAGTTGTGCGTGTCAACCAAAAACATTTATGCTGATACGCTTAGCCTTCCAGGCATACCTCAACTCCCGTATTGTGCCTCAAATATTGCTTATATCATAGGTGTGAAAATCAGGTTATGCAAGAAATTTTAATAAAAATTGCACCTATCCAGGGCTTGATTTCGCACGATTTGGCGATTTAAGATTACCATGCCTGTCCTATAAAAAAACCACCTTGTTTCTGCCCTCTTCCTTGGCTTTATACATTGCCTGGTCTGCCCTTTTGATAAAATCATCTTTGGTTTCCTCTTCACCATATTGAGTTACTCCAAAACTGCAGGTCACCTGGATTTTGACTGAAAAAGAATATTCTTCAATTAATTTTCGAAGTTTTTCAGCAAAAGGCACAATTGTAATCTTATCATTTTCCGGAGCAAGAATAATAAATTCTTCCCCTCCCCACCTGGCAAGGATATCAGACTCCCGGATTATTGCCAGGCATAAAAAAGAGAGCTCTTTTAAGACTCTGTCTCCGGCAAGGTGCCCAAGAGTATCATTTACCTGCTTAAACCCGTCAATATCAAAAATAATAAGAGAAAGTGCTGATCCATACCTCTTTGAGCGCTCCACCTCATTTTTAAGATAATGATTAAAATATCCCCTGTTGTATAATGTTGTTAAAGGATCTGTTGTTGCCTTGATTTGCAACGCCGCATTCACTTTTTCCAGCTCATCCTGCTGATCTTTCTGGGTCTTTTTATACCCCTGGAAAAGGGAGTTAATCCCCTTTGAAAAAAAATATCCCATGCAAAGGAAAATAATACCGACAATTATAAGAAAATACACAAGATATTGAATCGTTTTTTTTATTTCACGCCTCAGGTTATCCTGCAGACTGGCAATATTTTTCTCCAGAGAGTCAAGATAGGTACCTTTTGCCACAATCCAGTCCCATTCTGGATAATATTTAAAATAGCTCAGTTTGGCAATCATCTCATTTGAACCCGGCTTTTTATAATAATAGGTAACAAATGCCTCCCCTTTGTCCCTTATACCCTGGAGCATATCTTTGCGAAACTGCTTCCCCTTTGCATCCTTGACATCATCAGAAATTTTCTTGCCCACAAGATCAGGGCGATTGGGGTTCACCAGCATGGTGGCAAATTCATCTCCGCCTTTCATGTCATGGAGCTTATATATAAAAATATAATCCGGAGAATCCAGGTCAGGAGTAATGCTGTTCAGATGGTCAATGATGGATTGTTGAATCCTGTCTTGCATATTGTCAATATAATCCCCACTGCCAATCACCCAGTCATAGGGCTTAAAATATTTGACAAAGGTGATTTTTTCAAAAAGCTTTGTTTTATCAGCATCTGGTTTGGGCCATTGATATTTTATGAACCCCTCGCCGCCTTTGTCTTGTACAATTTGAAACATTTTCCCCAAAAAATCTATTTCGTGTTGGTGATGGCTCAAATTAAAATTCAATCCTTCCCTTTCAGGGTCTGGCGGATAAAGGATAGCAACCCCTTGTTCTGAAATCATAAAAAAATAACCATTGCCATCATTGAACCTGACAGAACGTAAAGCCTCTTTGATAAAAAATTGTATTTTATCTGAATTTTTATTAGTTGCCTTATTTTTCTGATACAGGTTGAAAGCCACGGCATGGGCTTCATATACCCTTTTTTTTGTAGCATCTTTAAGGTCTGTTTCAGATCTTCTGCGACGGACATCAATAAGACGGACCTGTATCTTAACCTCTGACATCAGCCGGTCTTTCTGGGGAGCTGTATAATTTATTTCAACTTGTTTAAAATCTTCACGAAAATTTCGGTAGATATCCTGGACAAAGACAAAACCCAGGGTTGCTGTGAGCAGAACAATAATGATAATTGAACTGATAAAACTGATTTTACCTATATTTTCTTCTTTGATGAAAGGCATTGGATGATCCACGAACTCCTGTCTATGTCATCAGTAATGGAACCTATATCTTTCTAATTTTTCAAAAAAATATAGAAGAATTGCCAGACAAAAGCAAGTAAGAAAAAAACTTATAACTTCCTTTCCTCCAAAATATTCAATACTTTTTTGCACTGATGTTCTGCCCTTATTTTCATATCTTCTGCAAGTTTAATGGTGTGCTTTTTGAATTTTTCATCTGCAATGCCTGCCATATTAATCATGACATTTTTATATGCCCCCCAGATGCCTGTTTCCATGGCTTTTGCCCCCACTTCAACATCTGATTTTGATGCGATATTACCATATTGGGCAACTCCTGCCATGGCATCCCAGGCAGCATCGGCAAGCTTCATTGTAGTCAAGGGAATATCAATGGCTTTTTTCAAACCCAGCTGCAATTTTTCATGTTTTTCTTTTTTTTCTTCTTTGGTGTCAGAAGGCAGACGCAGGGCTTCCACATAGTCATTAAAGGCATTGGTATCAGCATCAATCATGGGGATCAGGGCTTTGGCAGCATGATGCAGGGGCTGCGCAAACTGACGCATTTTTGCATCCAGGTCTTCAAATTTACGAACACCCAGGGTCAGTTTTGCCACCATTGAACCAAGCCCGGCACCCATAGCGGCAATGGCAGCAGAAGCAGACCCGCCACCCGGGGCTGAACTTCTTGATGCCACTTCTTCAATAAATCCCCTGACCGTCAAGCCAGCCAAAGGCTCATTCTTTTCTTCGGCAATGATATATTCAACAATTTTCTCTTTCGGGTTAAACGGAGCAACGGAATTCAGCCCCAGACGTTCAATGGCAAGCCTGACCTTCTGGTCTTCATCCAGAACAAAGAGATTTTCTTTTTCAATATAATAATCAGCTGCCATGAGGATAGCTTCCAAAGGCACCACGCCGACAATTTCAGACCCGGCAACAGCTATATTCAGATTTTTTGCATCCTTTTTGACTTCTTCAAACAAAACATGGGGAGGGGTGACATGATAATTGTTCAGATTAACAGTGACCTGGGCAAGGTTATAATCCTGGACATACCACCCCATTCCCTTAACCTCTTTGAGCCGCCCGGGTTCATCAACGCCACGACCAGCCTCCCGAAGATTTAAGGCAATTCTGTGAGCCTGATTGGGTGTGGATAAAAGATTTACATTGTAGGCAATCAGAAAAAATCTTGCCCCGGTTACACTTGCCCCCCACTCGGGAACAAATTCTGCAGGTCCGAAATCCGGTTTCCACTCACGGGTTGTAATCCTGTTTTTTAACCCTTCATACTGGCCTTCCCTGATCTGGGGAAGTTTTTTCCGGTATTCCCGGGTAGCGGATTCTTCATAGAGATAAACAGGAATGCCAAGCTCATCAGCAGCTCGCCTTCCAAACTCCCTGGAGATATCAACGCATTCTTCCATGGTCACGTTGGCCACGGGAATAAAAGGACAGACATCCATAGCGCCCATGCGATGGTGTTCCCCCTTATGAGTTCTCATGTCAATTTTTTGTCTTGCCTTCCTGGCTGCGTTCAGGGCACCTTCGATAACCGCTTCAGGGGACCCCACAAAGGTATAGACCGTTCTATTGGTGGATTTTCCCGGATCAACATCCAGAAGGCGGCAGCCTTTGGTCTTTCCGATGGCATCTGCTATGGCATCTATGGTTTCCTTGTTCCGGCCTTCGCTGAAATTTGGTACACATTCGACTATTTTTTTCATATCAATTTATTTCCTTTATAGTGGTTGTCTTTATCTATGATTTATCCTGCTTTACCATAGAACAACCAACTTGTATATACATGTATACTGCCGAAGCATTTTGTTACAATAATTTATTTTAAATTTTATTTTGCAGTGAGGGGAACCTTGAGTTGTCTGTGTGGGGGTAAAACTTGGCCCCGGAAAACATATTCATAAATTCCTGGTTCACGTTGAGTTCAATATAGGTAATGGATTGCCGGATCTTCATGATCCTTTCAAAGGCATCCGGGTTTTTCAGCAACACCTTTGCCCCGCCAAGGGAGCTGTTGCCTAAAACTTCAAAGGTTTTTAGGGGAATATCCGGGAGCATGCCAATGGATATGGCAGACACAGGATTAATGAATGATCCAAAGGTTCCTGCCACATAAAACTTTTCCAGATCTTCAAATTCAAGCCCGGCTGTGTTTTTTACAATCACTTCCAGAATGGTATACATGGCAGCCTTTGAGCTGGTCAAAGAATTCAGATCCACCTGGCTTAAACAGATGGGTTCTCCTGTGCCGGAATGGTTTTCATCCACAAGAATAAAATAATCGATCCCCTCCTTTTCAAACAATTGATTCCCACAGAATGGTTTGGAAAATTTCCCCCTGATATCAATGCGTTTTGATAAAAAAAGACTTGCGGCAAGATCGATCATTCCTGAACCGCAGATCCCGATCGGCTTTATTTCATCAATGGTATGAATCATAAGATCCCGGGAATCCGGATCAATCCATACCTGATCGATCACACCCGGTTTTGCCGTCATGCCCATTTTACTGACCCCGCCTTCCAGCGCAGGCCCGGCAGCACCGGCACAGGCAATGAGCCAGTCTTGATTGCCCACGACAATCTCGGCATTGGTACCCACATCCACCATAATGCAGGGGGCTTCTTTTTGGTCAAGGTTTGCATAGAGAATGCCTGCAATCAGATCCCCGCCAAAATAGGACCCGATATTGGGAAAAAGAAATGCCATGCCGTTTTCATTGATATCAAGATTTAAGTTCCCAGCCGGCTGGGTATCCGGGATATTCACGCAGGGGATATAGGGTTCTTTGATAATTTCAAAACATTCGATCCCTAAAAACAGATGGGTCATGGCGGTATTGCCGGCGCCGATAATCATATAGATATCCTCTTTCTGGTACCCATGCGCTTTGCACAATGCCTGTATATTAAAATTTACAGAGTCAATGACAAGGCGATTCAATTCAGCAAGCCCGGTATTTTTATTGGAATAATGAATCCTTGCAAGAACATCCGGCCCGATCACCGCCTGGGGGTTATCAAACCCTTTTTCACCGATCTCACGCCCTGTTTCAAGATCAATCAGTGACATCACAATTCTTGTAGTGCCGATATCAATGGCCATACCAAGAACAGATTTGTTTGAAAAGGGATCCAAAAGATCCACCAGTATCCAGGACTGACGATCTTTAAACAGGACTGCTCTTGCCTTATACCCCCATGATCTTAAATTGGAAGGCAGTTTTTTGAGAACTTGCAACGGAATCCGGATATATTTTGTACCCAACTCATCCATCAGGCACTTTTCCAGCCGTTGGGCATCTGCTGTATTATCGGTCAAGCTCGGGGTTTCAACAAAAATGGTACGAACAAACCCATTTTTCTGCATCATTTACGCAGCCTTTCCAGACGCGCTTTGACTTTTGGAAAATAATTGAGTTCTGTATGGGGAAGAAATAATGCCGCCATATAGTGATCCATATAAGAAGGAGTTGCAGCCATTTCAAAGCTTGTCATCATATTGACAACCTTTCCCACATCCCTGCGAAGTGCATTGGTTAAACAATTTATCTTGCAGCCCAAAAGAGACCCATTGCCCAGATAAGTGACTTTCTCTGGATCAATTTCAGGTAAAAGGCCAATGGTAATAGCACTTTCAAGATCAATGTAACTGCCAAATCCACCGGCAAGAATGATCTTTTCAATATCATTAATCTTCAACCCGATTTCTTCAAGCAAGGTCAGCGCAGCGCTGTACATGGCGCCTTTGGCCCGGATCAGGTTATCAAGATCAGGTTCTGTGATGGTGATATCACGGTCTATCTGCGTATTTTCCTTATATACAATAACATATTCCCAGATATCGTCTGTCTTGCGGATTCTCGGGGTATCAAGGGACTGGTTAAACTTGCCCCGGGAATCAATGACACCTGTTTCCAGAAGCTTTGCCGCAATGGTAATCATGCCGGAACCACAAATCCCCTTTGCCTTTTTATCCCCAACGGTGATGATCATAGGCTCATAGGTTACAGGACTTATGGAAAAATCTTCAATAGCCCCTTTGGTAGCCCTCATGCCGAATTTTACGCCCCCTCCCTCAAAGGCAGGACCGGCAGAAGCTGCTGTACAGACCATCCAGTCTTTATGACCGATGGCAATCTCCGCATTGGTCCCGATATCCATGTATAAGGTTAATTCACTGTCACGGTACATACCCGAAGCCATGATACCTGCAATGATATCACCGCCGACATAACTTGAAACCCCGGGATAGATCAGGGCAATGGTATGATCTGCCAGATCCAGGTCAATTTTCTTTGCTTGGAAGGGCGGATACATAATGGATGCCGGCACATAGGGATCACGACGAATATAGCTGGGATTTATTTTTAACAGCAGCTGGGTCATGGTGGAATTGCCGGCAAGGGTAATGGTGGTCACCTCATGCTTTTCGATATTGGCCTTTTTAACAATCCTGTCAATGATTTTATTAATAACTTCAATCACTTTTTGATGAAGGATTTCAAGCCCGTCACCCTTTTCAGCAAAAATAATCCTTGAGATGACATCCTCGCCATAACTGATCTGGCTGTTGAATTCACCGTGCTCTGCAAGAACCTCTCCTGTCTGAAGATCAAGGGCTTGACCGTAAACAGTGGTTGTTCCGATATCCACTGCAATGGCAAAATTCCTGGTACTTGTATCAAAGGGTTCAATATTAATAATTTCATTTTTACCATCTTTTCTTACGGGTCTCATTATGGTTGCAGTTACCTTGAAATCTCCCTGCCTTATAATATCAGGAACTTTCCTGATAAGATCCAAATTCATGGTAAGGCGATGCTCATCATGTTTAAAGAGAAGATGGTTGATAATTCTTGTCACATCTGCCTGATTATCTTCAGCCGTTGCCGGGTCCAGTTCAAGATAGATTTTTTCCACGGGAGGAATAAACAACCCGTCCTGCCTGAGTTCATCAATATTTGAATACATGATTTTTGCAGTATGCCGGCTGCCCGCATGTACGTTCAAACGACTGGTATCCATCTCAGACTCCACCGGAATTCTCACCACAAGATCAGAAGTCACTTTTGACAGGCATGCTAAGCGATACCCTTTTTCCTGGTCTTCCGGTGAAAGTTGTTCTGAAATCCCGCCTTCAACCTTTCCTTGTTCAATCAAAACCCTGCATTTACCACAGACCCCGCTGCCACCGCAGGATGCGTTAATGTGAATGCCAGCCTCCATGGCTGCCCTGATCAAACTTGCATTATCATCAACCTTAATACTGGTATTATAAGGCAAAAATTTTATGGAATATGTCATATTTATATTTAAATCCTTTTTGAATGCGTTTATCCAAACTTAAAAATCGCAAAGAAGTATAAACATTCTCTCACCAGTTTGGCAAGTTAAGAGGCCCTTTATGTTTAAATAATTGCACAAGTGCTGCGAATTAACATTGAAATTTTCAAACCATTATGGAAGTATTAGACGCTTATAAGATTTTACTGAGCAAATATAACAGATTGATCCTGAAAGGGTTTAGCCCTTCCAGACCCTGGCGGCAGATACAACATTATTCCAGGCTGAAATTGATATATTTGTTGATACTATCAATAAAATTAGGCCTATACGCTAAAGGAGTTTTTTTATGAAGATTGATGTTCCCTATGGGGAAAACGGTGCCATGTCAGCCCAGATCTATGACGATGTTAAGGTAAACTTCCTTGAAGCCAATGATGTACAAATCAATGATGAAGAAGAAAATATTAAAGCCGCAATCACGACTCCCATCAACAGCAAAAGCTTTAAGGACTTTTTAGGGGATGCAAAAAAACTGCTTGTCATTGTCAACGATGCCACAAGACCCACTCCCACCAAAAAAATTCTTGACTTTATCTTTGATGATTTAAAACAGACTAATTTCAATTTCATTATTGCCACGGGTGCCCACAGGGGCCCATCCCAGGAAGAATATCTTCAGATATTTGGCTCCTATTATGAAAAAATAAAGGACCGGATTATTGTCCATGACGCCAGGGTTGAAAAAGACATGGTGTTCCTGGGAAAATCCACCAATGGAACACAGATGTTTATAAACAAAGCCGGGGTTGAAGCAGATAAAATCATTATCATCTCCTCTGTTGAACCCCACTATTTTGCCGGATATACGGGAGGAAGAAAATCCTTTCTTCCCGGCATTGCCGGATATAAAACCATAGAACAAAACCATAAGCTTGCCCTTGCCCCCAAGGCAAAGGCATTGGCCCTTGACGGAAACCCGGTTCATGAAGACATGATGGATGCCATTAAAACCATGAAGCAGGATATATTTTCCATCATGACAGTCTTAGATAAGCACCATAATGTCTATGCCACCTGCTGCGGCCACATCAATGATTCCTTTTATGCTGCCATAGACAGGGCCAATGAAGTGTTTGCCGCACCTTTGAAAGAAAAGGTCGATATTGTTATATCCGTGGTGAAATTTCCACAGGATATTGACCTGTACCAGGCCCAGAAAGGCATTGATAATGCAAAACTTGCCCTTAAAAAAAATGGAATCCTGATTCTTGTGGCAAAATGCAGATGCGGTATCGGCGGCAAGGCCTTTGCCGATCTCTTAGGTTCAAGCGACACACCCCAAGCTGCCCTTGAAACCATTGAAAAAGGATATGTTTTAGGATATCACAAGGCGGCTAAAATGGCGGAAATAAGCCTTTGGGCTCAGATATGGGGGGTGACAGATATACCACCTGCTGTCATTTCAAAGCTGTTCATTAAACCCTTCAGCAATCTTCAGACGGCCCTTGACCAGGCAATTGAAGAAAAAGGCAGGGACTCAAGCATCCTGTTTCTCATGGATGGCGGGCTTACCGTTCCTTTAATCAAATAATTTTGGGCTACCGGTTAACGGAATAATTTTTTCTAACCCAGTCTGCAATACCATATCTGAGGTTAAGAATTTTATTAAAGCCTGAGTCGGTCAGACACTAACTATATTGCCAGATAATCCTAAATCCCCTTGATTTGAAAATAAATATATGGTTTACTTGGTTTTCAAACGGAGAAGCATATGAGATTTTGCATAACAGACAGATTTTATTTTTGGTATTATTTTTATACGGGCCTGCCTGTTTTGCACTAAAGTTTATTTTTAAACAAAAGCCGCGGGCAGCAAAAGCCTGCGGCTTTTTTGTTTTGGCTGTTGGCTTTTGAATGACACCTGGTAAAGGAAAAAGCAATGAAACAGACCTATGATATAAATGTGAAAGAGTTTAAACCCCTTATTTCACCGGCATCCATTAAAATAGAACTTCCGATAACCGACGATGTTGCAAAAACAGTTATTGATGGACGTCGTGATGTTGAAAATATTTTACTGAAAAAAGATGGCCGACTCCTTGTGATTGCAGGGCCCTGCTCAATTCATGACACAGATGCCGCCCTTGAGTATGCTCATAAAATGAAAGAATTAAGGGAAGAAGTTAAAGAAAAAATCAATCTGATCATGCGGGTATATTTTGAAAAACCCAGAACAACGGTTGGATGGAAAGGATTGATCAATGATCCATTTCTTGATGCATCCTACGACATTGAAAAAGGGTTAAAAAAAGCCCGGTCCCTGTTGATTGATATCAATCAAATGGGACTTCCCACCAGCACAGAAATTCTTGATCCCATCACACCACAGTATATTGCCGGCCTTTTAACCTGGGTGGCCATTGGTGCACGTACAACGGAATCCCAGACCCATCGTGAAATGGCAAGCGGTCTTTCCATGCCCGTGGGATTTAAAAACAGCACAGATGGAAGCCTTTCCTCAGCCATCAATGCCATGATGGCAGCAGGCGCCCCTCAACATTTCCTTGGAATCGATCCACAGGGGTATGCTTCCATTGTCAACACAAAAGGAAACCCTTTTGGGCATATTGTTCTCAGGGGCGGACCCCACCCAAATTATGACCCCGTCTCTGTCGAAAAAATCCAGAACAGGCTCAGACAGAAAAACCTTCTTGATACACTTATGATAGACTGTTCCCATGACAACTCAGGACAAAAATTCAAAGGGCAGTCCTTTGTATTTAAAAGTGTACTGGACCAGCGGATCCAAGGCAATACCAGTATTATAGGACTCATGCTTGAAAGCAATTTGTTTGAAGGCAGGCAAAACTGCAATGGAGACTACAAAACCCTCAAATACGGAATTTCCATAACAGATGAATGTATCTCCTGGGAAACCACAAAAAAACTGATCCATTGTGCCAATGAAAGATTATAGCAATGACAATATCTTCATTTGAAAAAAGAATAAAAAGAAGAATTATCGGAAGAGAGCATCAATTTTTTGCTGTTTGTTCACCTGGATTAAAAAAAGTCTGCCAAAATGAAATGCTTGCCCTGGGATTGCCTGAAGATCATTTGAAGATCACTCCGGGTGGTATTGAATTTAAAAGCAAACTTGAAACATGTTTATTGTTCAATCTTCATTTAGGGAGCCCTTCAAGAATTTTGATGCGAATCAGCCAGTTTAAAGCAGACTCTTTTGAAAAACTTGAAAAAAAAATAAACGACATTGACTGGATACTCTATCTGCCGAAAAATTCTATCCTCAAATTTAATGTTACAACAAAAAAATCAAGGCTTTACCACTCCGATGCCATTGCACAAAGGTGTGAAAAGATTATTCAAAATCAATTAAATTTGGAGGATTCTTTTACCTCGCCTGTTAAAAACAAATCAAACCAGACGATTTATATCAGGGCTGATAACGATGATTTCACCATCTCCCTGGACAGCACTGGAGATCTTTTATTTAAAAGAGGCATTAAACAAAAAGTACACACGGCGCCATTAAGAGAAAACCTGGCTTTTGCCATGCTTTTCTGGGCCGGGTTTTCAAAAGAAGACATATTAATTGATCCCATGTGTGGGTCAGGCACTTTTTCCCTTGAGGCCGCCATGATGAAAACCAACCTGCCCCCGGGATTTTTCAGATCATTTGCATTTGAAAGCTGGCCGGGTTTCAGCCAGAAAACCTATGCTTATATGAAAAAACAGGATCAAAAAAAAATTATCCGCTTTGAAGAAAAACAGATCTTTGCCTCTGATATTGATGACATGGCGTTAGCAGCTTTGGAACAAAATATCTCAAACTCACACTTTAATAGTATCATAGACGTAAGTCAAAAAGACTTTTTTTCCATCTATCCTTCCAGGATATCCCATGGGGAAAAAGGGGTTATAATGTTAAACCCGCCCTATGGGAAAAGACTTGGTGAAAAAAAAGATACCCGGTCCTTTTACCGGGAAATAGGCAAAAAACTGTCAACGGATTTTAAAGGGTGGCGCGCAGGAATCATCCTCCCTTCAAGGGAGTGGAAATCATATCTTGAGTTAAGGCTTGAACTGAAACCCATTTTTCACGGTGGGCTCGATATTTTTGCCGGTATGGGAATAATCTGAATATGGGTTTTACAAACAGCAGAAAAAAAGGGGCTTTTATGCAAAAGGGTTTTAAATATATCACGGGTTTATCTATTCTATTTTTGCTTTTTGCAAGCCACGCCCTGGCAAATAACGATATTGACAATCATATTTATGCATCGCTTTTAAAAAAGCATGTCACAAACAGCCGGGTTAACTATGAGGGGTTTAAAAAAGATGAGAAATTGCTGGATGAATATCTATCCATATTGAGCCGCACCAATGTAAAATTGCTTTCAAAAAAAAACCAGTTTGCTTTTTATATCAACACGTATAATGCCTTCACCATAAAACTTGTATTAACAAAATATCCAGGGATTAATTCCATTAAAGAGGTCGGCAGTTTTTTTTCCAATCCCTGGAACAAAAAATTCATTTTGCTGCAGGGAAAAACCGTAACTCTTGATCATATTGAGCATAAGATCCTTCGACCAAAGTTCAAAGATCCCCGGGTTCATTTTGCCATAAATTGTGCCTCTAAAAGCTGTCCACAGCTTCGGGATGAACCCTATAAAGGCGAAACACTGGAAAATCAGCTAAATGACCAGGCAGAAAAATTTATCAATGATAAAAAAAATACCTTTATCAAAGCAGATACCCTTTTTATCAGCAAAATTTTCAAATGGTTTGAAAAAGATTTTTCTGACAACCCTCTTTTGTTTATTAAGCGCTATGCCTTTGAAGAGTTAAAAGAAAAACTCGATTCCTTAGGGGAAAATATTAAAATCAGTTATCTGGATTATGACTGGACCCTGAACCGGTAGAGAAAAATTTATTCCACCAGCTTTCCAAATCTTTCCAAAATCTTAAGCGGGATTGGAGTGGGTTCTATTTTATCCAGAATTTCAGATAAAATAAGCCCTGATTCTTTTATCGTAGTTTCCATATTTTCTGCATAGGCTGCCATTATCCTGTCATCAAACTCAGGGTGAAACTGGACCCCCCAGGCTGATTGCCCGATCCTGAAAGCATGATTGGGTTCAAAGGAATTTTTTGCCATCGATACTGAATGATCCGGTAACCGGATAACAGTTTGAGAGTGACAGACATTTGCTTTAAATGTTTTTGGCAATCCTTTGAAAAGCGGATCTTGTGTGCCATCTTCCACAATTTCAATAGCAGCAGTTCCGATTTCAATGCCTTTGGCATGAAAATCCACAATACCGCCCATGGCTTTGGCAAGCAATTGATGACCATAACAGATACCTAAAATAGGTATTTTCGACTGGATAAGCTTTGGAATCCATTTTTCAATTGCCACACTCCAGGAAAGGTTCTGGGTCACAGAGGCATGGGAGCCGGAAATCACGACGGCTTTACACGTTTCAACAACCGGCAAAGCTTCTCCTTTTGGGATATCCACTACCCTGATCTTGTCTTTCCCAACACCTAAGCCTTTGAAAATCCAGTCCTCAAAGTCTCCAAAAGATTTTGCCATGGCCGGAAAAGTGTCACCTGTTTTTAGAATAATAATTTTTTTCATATATTGCTCAATCGCTTAAGAAAATTCATTTTATCACCTCATGGATAATAACATCTTCAATTGCTTCAATTTTTCCAAGATGCCGGGTCAACTTGAATTCAACATGGTTATGGGTTAATTGTGCCTGTTTTATCAGTTCAGGGATATCAAAAAGGACATGGCTGCCACTGGCGATGAAAAATGGAAAAATGACAATCTTTGTTGCTCCTTTTTGCACAAGTTCATTAATTTTATTTTCAAGAAGAGGGTCAGCCATCTGCAAAAAGGCCATCTCAACCGTTTCAAATGATCCCTTTGCTTTTTTTGATACTCTTTCAACAAGTGATGCAACTTCCAGATTGGATTGGTTTTTCCGGCTACCATGGGCAGCAATAATCAATGCTTTCACACTTTTCTCCCTGATGTTTCTTTTTACTTACCACGGGTTTGTACTTTTGTGACAATTAAAATAATATTGGTTTTTTGTTTTACAAGCTATAAATATTCGTACCCTGACTTGGATGCCTCCTTAATGCCTTTACCAACCACTCTGATGGCATCCACATATGAATCGCATATTTTCAATCTTTTGCAAGACTTACCAATTTAAAATTCAAATAAACAATGGGTTCTGAATAAAGTCAATTGATTTTTAAATCTGTTTTTATTATACCGTTGAAACGATGAATTTTTAGGGAAATGGATATGATTAAAATATTAATGGTTGGAATAGGCGGCTTTGCAGGATCTATCTGCCGGTATATTATCAGTGATTTATCTCACAGGCTGTTTAATGATCCTTTTTTCCCCTATGGAACAATTACAGTCAATGTAATCGGCTGTCTTTTAATCGGCCTGTTGGGCGGATTATCTGAAACAAGGCAAATATTTACCCCGGAAATTCGAGCATTGATTCTTATCGGATTTTTGGGAGGATTTACAACTTTTTCAACCTTTGGATATGAAATATTCAC
>CALGRI010000498.1 GCA_937880875.1 uncultured Pseudomonadota bacterium | reverse complement strand
TTCTTTTTAAAATAGCCTGTTTTCATTCAAACACTATTTACCATTAATTACCATCGAAAACCAAAGTAAGACATCCGTTTAACCACAACAGCAATGTATCAGTATCAAAAATTTAAACAGGTTGACAATGAAAACCTTTCCGTAGATGCGATGGGAAGCGGCATGAATTATATAGTTGGTCTTGCTTATACGTTTTGATTTTATAATAAACGTTCTTAATACAAGTTTGGAAAAAACAAACTCAGCGATAAATATAATCGGATGATATTTTGAATTGTATAACACTGGTTCATACTTAATAATAAAAGCAAATGGAACTCCTTTAGTTGGAACCTTGAAGCAAAAATAGCATTGCCTCTTATTAACTGCAAAAATTTTAGCTTGGAACGGCAAACAAAAAAGCGCATTTATTAGGTTTAAGAAAATAACTTATTATTGACACTCAATATTTCCCTTTATATAGTAGCTTTAATTTATTCCAGTAGTAGCTTTAATTTATTCCAGAATTGATAAGGATTCATTTATATAAAAATTAAAAGGAGATAATTTCATGAAACCACGCAGATTGTTTTCTGTTCTTCTGGTTCTGATATGCTGTCTTGCAATTACACCGGTTGCTTTTTCAGAAGAAAACAGCAACTCAGGGTCATCCGGTTCTTCCAATGAGTTTTTACAGGGGCTGATGGGGATTCTTCAGGAAAGCATTGATGAATTTATCGGAAGTTATAAAGGTAGCCTGGGGGATATCAGGCTGCTGGAAAGAAAAGGAAATAAAATCATCCTTGAAGTCACCTATGATAATGTCAAGCGCAGCGACAATGTCCATGTTCAAGGCGAGGTCCACTATTTCGGTATCCCGCTTGAGGGATTCAGCAATACCCTTAATTCGATCCAGGGCAGTCAGGGGAAGGTAAAACTGGCTATAGGCCGGCTTCCTAAAGAGGAGGACGCCGGCTGGGATACAACAGCCACAGAAGAGCAGTCCGATCAGATCAGGCTTTTTCTTGTGAGGAAATCAAATCCTGACAGGCCGTTCGGAGAAATTATCTACGATCTTCCCAAAACATGGACCAATAGCGATGAGCCGGATGCTCCGACCGCACTGGCAGGCAATGACGGCATTGAGCTTGAGGATAAACCAGCAGGGCCCAACATCAAACCATTGGGGCCGGTATTTGTAAAACCCGGTACCATACTCAAACCATATACACCCGGAACGATCGCTGCGACAACACCCCCTGCCGCCACGCAACCGGCTGTCGCGCAGCCGGCCGTTACTCAAACCCCTGCCGTGGTTGTCCCGCAGACCACAGCCCGGGCGGTTATTCCTGCGACCTCAGCTCCTGTCAGACAGATCGGGGTGACCAGTTATGATCTGTATGCCAATGCTAAATCTGCAAAATGGTTAAGCTCGGCAGGTCCGCTTTCCTTTCCAGGTTCCGGCAATGACCCTAAAGGGTTTGCCAGGCTGATATCAAAAGGTTATCTGAATTCAGGCAATGCGGTAATCGAGATGCTGCAAACCCATCCCCAGTGGAAGTCAGGCGGCTGGATTGACGGAGAGTACCCTTTGATGATTCCCGGAGATAACCTGCATTTTAAATCTGTTGTGGGGTTCCTTAAGGATGCCAATCAGACAGACGGTGTCACATTCCAGGTCTATGTAAAGGAAAACAACAAGTATTACCAGGTGGCAAGTCATAAGGTTACTGCAAAAAACTATGTCAGTATTGATGCGGATCTGTCCCGGTGGTCCGGGAAACAGATCCGGCTGGTCCTTCGTGTGCGTGCCGGAAATACCGCTAACCAGGACTGGGCGGTCTGGGTGAAGCCGCGACTGACAAAGTAAACTAAAATTTTTGGGGATATTCATGAAACGTCTTCTTTCAGGTTTACTTGTTGTATTTTTTCTGGCGGCGACTGCTTATGGGGCAGAAGTTATCAGGCAGTTCAAGCCGTTAAAAGTGAATACCAGGGTCATGCAGAAACAGTTTAAACCGTTGACTGCTGTTTTAATTAAAAAACCGTTAAAAGCCAATCTAGTTTTAAGGCCAATTGTCACGGCAACGCCTGTAAAACCCCAGGGGCCCGATCCAAAAACAGCCATTGATCTGGCTGATATGATCGATGATCCGGATCTGCTTGAGGATCTGGCAACCACCTGCGGCTGGGACCCGCACCTGATTTTTCAGGACAAGGCAGCAGGCAATGTGTTTTATTATCTGCCAAGAGCCTTTCTTCTGGTCCATGATCAGAACGGGTACGGTCTGAATGTGCAGTATAACCATCTCAAGGATCAGGAAAAGCCGTCTGTCATGCTAACGGCTGAACTTGCCGCCCCCCATCATGGCGGTGATATTCTTCTGCTTAAAAGTATTTTGAAACAGGCGTTTGAGCTTAAAGAATCAGATAAGCTGGTTTTAAATTCCATTTCAGGAATCGGGGCAATTGCAGATATGCAGGGGATTACATCAGGCCTTGCGCTTCCAGCGGAACGGGTCAGTGTTGTTTTACCCTCCCATCTTAAGCAATCTTTTCGCTTGACCCTTTCTCTTGATCAGGACGAAACAGAACAGGTATTGGCACAGATCGCCAGGGAAGGGCTTTCAGGCAGTCTGAATGTCAAGGTCGGCGATGCGCTGGTTCCTGTGCCCATTCTTATCCAGTATCTTAATTTTTCCGGGAACAAAGTGGATGGCTTTGCCCAGTGGACCGAAAATAAACCAACCGGCATGATCCGGAACTTGACCCGTTTTCCTTTAAAAGTCGAGTCAATCAATTGTTATAAGGTTGATAAAGGGAAGCTGGAAAGAATTTCAAAGAACTTAAAGCCCTCAACCATTCTTCCCAATGCTAAAAAAGCGTTCAATCTTCCTTCTGTTAACCAGGTGTTTGGAAATAATATAACCCTGGCATGGCTGGGTACCAGCCTTGATTCCGACTGCATAAACTGTATGAAGACCGTTGATAAGGAGGTGCGTAAAGGCGTGGCCGTTGCGCCGTCAGCCCCCATTAAGTTTGAAGCCATCCCCAGTGTGTTTGCAGATTTTGATCTTTACAAGATTATTATTCTGGTGCAGTCTCCCTATTTTATTGCCGGTGGGGGGCCTGTGGTTACCCGGGAGGCTGAATTGACTGAACAAGCCAATATTCATCAGGATCTGGTGGTCTACACGCCCGAGGGAAAAGGTGCCCAGCCCCTTTTGTATCGCTATAAGCTTAAACTGATAACAGCAGAGGGGGATTCGCTTGAAGAAGACAGCTGGCACGACAGCAGTACAACAAGTCAGTTCTTCGGAGCAAACCATCTTGAACCTGTTATGGGAGCAGTTGAGGAAAAACAATGAGATTTTTGTTTTGCCTGATCGGTTTTGTTGTTTTTACCGGAAACACACTAGCATCTCCGGATCTGAATAACTATAAAGATATCGAGGGTGTAAGGATTTACGCTGACCATGCAAAAAAAAATGTCTTTTATCCAACACCATCTGTGCCGGTAATTGGAACCCGGGCCGGTAACCTTCCGGATGCTTCTCTTGAAATTTATCGATACCTGGGCCGGAAGGGAACCGGGGATTCCGGTAAATTCTGGGTCAAGGGTGTTTTATCCATCGGCATTCAAAGAGAGCGGGGGAACGCACTTGTAAAACAGATTAAAAAGGGATTATCAAAAGCCTATACGGTTAAAAATCCAAGACTTGTGAGCATGCCGGTTCTCCAGACAAAAGGAAAACTGATATTTGCTGATAAGAAACTTGAATGGTCCCAGGGCAGCCGATGGTCTGGAAAACAGATTACTGTTCCCCTGGACAGTGTAACAAGCGAAATCCTATGGGATGCAGTGGAAGCCGGTCAGACCCTGATCAGTATTGAAATGGAGGAAAGTCTTTCCGGCATCAGAAAAAATTCAGACAATAAGTGGGAGGAGGATAGCGTTCCTTTTTCATCCACATTGCCGGTGAAACTGGACATGGCAGCATTTCCGTCCCTTTTTTCAAAAACAGAAATAGGGGGCCGCATGGCCCGGGGGTATACGGGAATTGATGTGTTCTGCTTTGATTTTCTCGAACATCTGGATGAGACCCTGTATTCCAAAATTGTGGAGGTGGCTATCCCCACGCCAGGAAAACCTCTTGTCCAGACCGTGACCTTCAGAAGTGACAGCGAAACCCGGACGCGGATCGAGTTTAACCTGGCCAAGGATCTGGATATTGCCTACAAGGTAAGGATTACCCGGGTTTTTTCAGATGGCCGGTCTGAAGCTGGCCCATGGGAGTTCCGTGCAGGAGAAACCATGCTGGATATCACGAATTACCGTGATGAGAACTCAAATGAGACAGGTCAGCCAGATGAACCTGATGAGTCGGAAGAGACTGAGGCGTCTGATGAGACAAATAAGACAGAACAGACAGATAACCGGAAAACACAATAATGTTATATTGCTTGGAGACAGGATAAATATTTGAGGAGTGGGTCATGAAAAACAGGTCAGGGATTAAATTTTTTACAGGCATTCTTATTTTGATCCTGGCAGGCATCTTTACAGGGTCTGCGGATTGTCAGGAGATCAACCTGGACAAGATGAAAAAAGTCGGAGATCTTGTTTGCTACCAGTCTTTGAAAGACCTGACCATCTGGTACTATCTGCCGGATCAGCCAAGGCTTGCCATGAAAAATGGCAAGCCCCAGTTTTCTTTCATGAAATACAGCCGTACCCAGAAAACCGGAAAAGCCGGTACCAATGTTGCCCAGGGGGGTGGTATTGTCCATTTCCTGGTGACCTATGGAACCAGCAAGGATAGGGTGGCAGCCGCTCAAAGAAGGCTTGAAGAACAGCAGCCCGATGCCCGTATTGAAGGACCTATTGTTTATCGTAAGGGAAGCTTTGCCTTGATCACTTCCTTTCAGCAGGATCAGCAGACCCTGGTCAGAACCGTTGCCGTGGGCAAAGCCCCGCTCATGGAAGGCCAGAAGGCTGCCGTTTCCATGGCCCTTTCCCGGGAAGGCGCAGAACTGCTGTGGGAGTCGTTTAAAGGCGATACCCCTGATATCTCCCTGGTGTTTGACATGGAATTTGTGGGTGTAAGAGAACCTTACGAGGCCACCATTGAGGCAGACTGGGCCAGGGTCAGCAAACACAAACGCCTGAAAGCCGGTATGAAATACTCCTGGTTTGGTGCTGATGTGGATATGCTTTTTCAGGAACTTCGCCAGGATGGTGCCATCAAGATCACCACCAAAGGTGAAAACGCCAGCATGGACAGGATAGTTGAAAGTGCAAATGCAAAGCTGTTGCAGGTCATGTTTGATCCTGCCCCTGTGGATGATCTTTCAAGGGCCGCTGCGGAAAAAGATTCGTATTCGAGCCTGAACCAGGCCATGAAAATGTTAAAAGAGGACAGAGCAGCCGACAAGAAGCCTGCCACAAAAAAAGCAACTTCTCTTAATTTGAATTCTCCTGGATTCAGCCAGCTGATTGCAGCCGTACTTGATATCATGATCAGTGACGCACATGCGGCAGACAATAGCTCTTCGGTTGTACAAACGTCAGACATCAAAGCCCTTCCACCTCTTCCCGAGGACGAAGATGACGGTTCTGTCAAGCTGACAACTGAGCAGAAGGATAAATTACGCCAACTTTTAGTACAGGGTCAGAACTTTTACCGGGGAGAGCAATATCAGGCCACCATTGATAGTTTTAAGGAATTTAATCAGAATTACCTGGATTTTAAAGGAAAGCCATCCGGCGAGATCCTGTTTAATATCGGGGTCTGCTATATGAAACTTTCTCAATATGAACAGGCGTCAAATACCTTCAGGCATGCAGCGGCGGTATTCGGGGATCATACCAAAGATGGACAGGATTGTGTTAAAAAGGCAGAAGAGGCAGAGCGTCATATCAATGCTGGCACCGAACTTGGAAACCAGGGCTCAACTGTGGAAGTTCAAAAAAATTCCGACCCCAAACCACAGGCGGCTGTAACCTCAGCTTCAGATGCTTATAACAATGCCCGTCGTCTGGATGAAGCGGCAAAACAGGCCGGATACACTCAAAAAGTAACCCGGGAAGCAATAGATGCCTATGACGCTTATGTTAATACTTATTCTCCTACAGGGTCCAGGGCAAAAGAAATTGAAGGTCGCCTGCGATCTTTAAATAGCAGGCTTGAAGTAGCAAAACAGGAAGAAGCTTTAAGAGCCGGTGTTTCTGGCTCGGACAATAAGTTGACTGAATCCAAAGCTCTGGCACCGGTTCCATCCGGCACGGCCTCAGGCTCTTCGGCTGCTTCAGCCGGTGCTGCAA
>CALGRI010000497.1 GCA_937880875.1 uncultured Pseudomonadota bacterium | reverse complement strand
GATGAAAATTTTCTTACCATAAAAATAACAGACAATGGGACAGGCATCAGCCCGGAAAATATCAATAAAATATTTGCTCCTTTTTTTACCACAAAACCTGTGGGAAAAGGGACCGGGCTCGGGCTTTCTGTCTGTTTCGGGATCATTGAAAGTTTTGGCGGTACCATGGAAGTGAAAAGTGAACAAAATGCCGGCACGACCTTTTTTATCAATCTGCCGGCTGTGAATTAATAAAAATCAGGAGGGGGTTATTGTGGAAAAAATGAAGATTATGCTGGTTGATGATGAAGAAAGGTATCTTCAGACAACCAAAAAATTGATTGAAAAAAAGGGGTATGAGGTTTTAACCGCCCTGAGCGGGGAGGAAGCCCTTGAAAAACTGAAACCTCAGAATGTTCATGTGGTGATTCTTGATGTCAAGATGCCGGGAATGGATGGGAATCAGACATTAAAGGCTATCAAGACCCTTTATCCTTTGGTGGAAGTCATTATGCTCACGGGCCATGGCACAATGGATTCAGCCATTGACGGCCTGAAATCAGGGGCTTTTGATTATCTGGTGAAACCGGCTGATATTGATGACATTATCGAAAAGGCCATGGAGGCATTTGAAAAACGGCAGCACCGTGAAGAAAAAATAAGGGTGGCCCAAAGTAAAAAATATATGCGATCCCCCCGGGAAATTCTCAAAGATGATAATGAATAGGATTTGATTGATTACAGGAGAGCGAAAACATGCAAAAAACAAAAAAACTAACCGGATATGATAAATATGTGGACTGGAAGATTTTTATCATTCCTGTCATTCTGTTGTTCGGATTCATGTTCATGCCAACCCCGGACGGCATGAAGGATGTGGGTACGGAATACAAAGTCGGACCCAAAAGTGTTATCAATTTTATCACCAGGGAGCTTTTCAACAAGAACAGCACAGATGCTGAACAATGGGAATTGGTGACAGCAAAAATAATGGAACAGAGCATTCAGGTCGGTGCCTTGAAAAAAAGTCGGTTTCTCAAGCGGGACCAGCAATGGTGCAAAAAATACAAGATAGAAACAGATCAGAAAAATCTGGAAAAGGCCAAACAATATATCGAGGCCTCTGTGTCTGAGGATCGTTTTTTATCCCTCATGAAGCAGGCCATGGACTTAAGAAAATCCGGGTTAAAGTATGAGGAATTGTCTGAAAAGGATAAAGCTGAGGCAGACAAAGGTGCCTGGCATATACAGGTGGCCATTGCCATGGCGTTGTTTGTGGTGGGGTGTTTTTTAACCGAATGTATTCCCTTGCCTGCCGTCTCTTTTTGCGTCGGCCTGATCCTTGTGTTTACAGGGGTGGTTTCAGGCGGTGATGTGGCAGCTCTTTACTGGAGTGATGCCTGCTGGTTTATCATGGGCAGTTTGATGTTTGCTGCAGCATTTGTCAAGACGGGTGTGGATAAGCGGGTCTGTCTCATGATCTTTAAAAAGCTTGCCGTTCCCAGCACCAAATGGATCACCCTGGTCTTTTTCTTGGTGATAACGCCTCTGGCAGCTTTTATATCAGACCATGCCCTGGCTGCCATGTTTCTTCCCATTGGCATGCTATTGTATCAGAACAGCCTGACAAAAGAGGTTCCCGAGGATCCGGAACTTGCCAAAATGCTCATGATCACCATTGCCATGGCCTGTAATATCGGCGGGCCTGGCGCGCCTTCCGGCGGTGCTAGAAACGTGATCATGATCACCTACCTCAACGATATGTTCGGTTTTGACATCGGGTATCTCCAATGGATCACATATTGTTTTCCCTTCCTGGCGATCATGATTCCGGTTACCTGGTATATGACCAATTTGAGATTTAAACCCCAGATTGTTTCTTTGGCCCCTGCCATGGATCAATTAAAATCAGAAATTGATAAAATGGGGGGATGGAACCGTAAGCAGATCGTGGCCATGATTATCTTTCTGGTCATGTTGTTTGGCTGGTTTACGGAAAAAGCGTTTTTTGATATGGGGATCTATCCCATCCGGGTGGGTATCGGGGTTCTTGCTGTGGCCGGTGCTGTGGCCTATCTTCTGGCTGGTGTGGTCAACTGGCGGGATTATCAGGAACGTGTGGACTGGGGGGTTATCTGGTTGTATGCCGGGGCCATCATCTTTGGAAGGGTCCTGGACAGCACAGGTGCAGCCTACTGGCTGGCCCGGTCAGTGCTTGAATTTTTGGCCCCCTTTGGCATGGAATCAGGCCTTCCGCTTCTGGTGATCTGTAACGGCATGACCTCTCTTTTGACAAATCTGATGGCAGACGGTCCTGCAGCCGCAGCCATTGGCCCTATCACCCTGAATATGGCCGGACTGGCTCACCCGGGAACAAGCTTTCTACCCTTTATGGCCATGTCAACAGCCATGGCATCTTCTTTTGCCTTCTGTCTGATTATCGGTACACCGCCCAATGCCATTGTCTATGCCAGCGGATATCTTGAGCCAAAGGATTTCCTCAGGGTGGGTGTTCCTTTATTCTTTATAGCCAACATTGTTTTAATTTTTTTAACGGGTGTGTACTGGACCTTCAGGGGTTTTGGCGGACTTCCCGGATTTTAACTGGAGAATGAATATGAATGAAATAATGAACCCAAGAAAAACTCTGGCCAGCCATTTTTTCTTTAAAAATGGCAGACTTCATTTTTCAAAGGAAATCGAACGAAAAGTGTTTTTCTTTATGACAATGGCAATGCTCCTGGCAGGAATAGGTGTAAAACTGGGGCTGTTTTAGCCCAGCCCTCTGGAATAATACTCATATCATTCCAGAGGGGATCAAAAATAGGGAGATATAAATGATTGAATATATATTTAAATCCTGTCAATTCTATGGATATGCGTTGATTCAAATCCTGATAGAGCCTCGACAGTTTTTTATGGAATTGTCAGACAAGACCACCCTGGGAAAATCTCTTGGGTTCTGTGTGCTCTGCAGTGTTTTTTTTGTATCAGCCAGCCTGTTGACCGGGGGGTATTCCAACCCGGTCAGGATGGGGTTTGTTTTCTTTTTCAACAGCGTGGGCATGGTGTTTATCTCATCAGCCTTAAGCTATATGATCATGGTAATGATCCTGGGGAAGAAAGCAGGGTTTAAATTATTGTTCGGTGTTCACGCTTTTTCTGCAGGGGTGACCCTGCTCGTGTCCTGGATGCCTTTTTTCTTCTGGTTCACGGAACCCTGGAAATGGTGGCTTGTTTATACAGGATATAAAAACACCTGCAAATTTTCCTGGAAGCCTGCGTTGCTTATCCTGGCGATTACAATGGTTGTTCAGTTTTTTTTCGTGTATTCCCTTTACCTGGCCTTTTATAAATAATAAATGATCTGACAGGACAAAGAATAATTTGGAGACAACATAAATGACAAAACAGATAAAAATATTAATGGTCGATGATGAAAAACGATTTCGGGAAACAACCCGGAAAATTTTAGAAAAAAAAGGCTTTCATACCATCCTGGCGGAAAATGGAGAAGATGCTCTGGAAAAATTAAGGCAGGACCCGGATGTGGTTATCCTGGACATAAAAATGCCGGGCATGGACGGGCATGCAACCTTGAAAGAAATTAAAAAGATCAAACCAGATCTGCCGGTCATCATGCTGACCGGTCATGGAGACAGGCCGTCTGCAAGGGAAGCCCTTGTTAAGGGCGCTTTTGACTATCTGAGCAAACCGTGTGACATTAATCTTCTGGCAGAAAAAATCAAGGAAGCCTGCCACCAGACAAACAGAGTGTCTGACGGTGAAGAACGACCTATAACCGCGGTAATGATCCCTATAACAGAGTATTCCATCATCAATGAAAAGAAAACCATAAAGGAAGCAATTGATGAGCTGAAAAAATCTTTTATTTCAAAGATAACAACAAACCAGCTGATGGAAACCGGTCATCGTTCGATTCTCGTACAGGACAAGGATAATCAGGTAACAGGGATCTTGACCATCCGGGATCTGCTGGAACTGGTCATGCCAGCCTATCTTTCAGCTCCCAAACCTTTTCTGGCAGATAGCATTGAATATTCTCCCATGTTCTGGAAAGAGATGTTCAGCTCAGGCATCCGGCAGATGAAAAATAAATGTATAGCTGAAGTCATGTCACCATCACCGATCTCAATTGACGGTCGCTCAAATCTGATGGAGGCGGCATATCTTATGGTTTACAACAATGAAAGACGTCTTCTGGTTAAATCGTCAGGCCAGGTTGTGGGAATGATAAGGGAGCAGGATCTGTTTTTTGAAATGGAAAAGATTTTGAATTCATGATATAAAACTGCCCGGAGAGGGTTAATCGGTTTGTCTTCTCCGGGCTGTTTTGAATTTGAAAATCAGGAGATCAAAATGTATTTCCCCATTGCCGACATTCATGCCAATCCGTATATTATTTTTTTTGTAGCGTTTATTGTTTCATTTTTTACTTCAATGGGCGGTATCTCCGGCGCATTTTTGCTCCTGCCATTCCAGATGAGTTTTCTTGGATATACCTCTCCTTCGGTTTCTGCCACCAACCATGTTTTCAATATCATTGCCATACCCAGCGGGGTCTATCGTTATATCAAAGAAAAAAGAATGTTATGGCCCCTGGCCAGGGCTATCATTATAGGCACTCTGCCCGGAGTTTTTATAGGAGCATGGGTTCGCATTGAGTATTTGCCTGATCCAAAGAATTTCAAGGTGTTTGCAGGGATTGTTCTGCTGTATATCGGGTGGAAGCTTTTTAAAGATGTTTTTTTACCTAAAGCCAGGGCAAAGGATAACGGCCTGGTGCTTAAAGGAACAGGGTTTCACAGTCTTGTTGTCCTGGATGTCTCATTGAAAAAAGTGAGTTTTACCTTCCAGGGGAAATTATATGCCTATAAACCTGCAAGCATATATCTCATTTGTTTTTTTGTGGGGATCATTGGCGGGATATATGGAATAGGAGGCGGATCTATCATTGCACCCATACTGGTCACCATCATCGGCCTGCCCGTCCATGTGATTGCCGGGGCAGCACTCTTAGGTACCTTTGTCACTTCGATTTCCGGTGTGATTTTCTATCAGTTTCTTGCCGGGCTATACCCGCAGGTGGCAGTATCTCCGGACTGGATGCTGGGTGCCTTGTTCGGTTCGGGTGGATTTCTGGGCATGTATCTGGGGGCAAGAGTTCAAAAACATGTTCAAGCAGTATATATTAAAGGGATTTTAACCTTTTGTATTCTGTTTATTGCTATAAAATACATTGCTGCATTTTTTTTCTAAATTGTATCTGCGCGGTTGAGTTTGTGGCTCAAATAATTGAACATTCCCATTGCAGGGTTGTCCTTTGCAGTGTGCTCAGGGATTTTGATATGTATGATGAAGAAAAGAAACAGAAAAAGTTAATTGCTTGTATCACCACAGCCTTTGAAGAAATTGAAACCGCGGTTCGGGAGGCCGAGCAAATTCTTGAAAATGCCGGTATTCAAAGACAGAATATTGTCACTAAAATTATTCAAGGCGCCAAGAGCCGGTCCGATGCAATTGTTGAAGCAGCCAGGCAAGAAAATTGTGACACCATTGTCTTTGGCAGAAAAGGAAAATCTGATGTTACCAGTTTTGATATCGGCAGTGTCCCCTGGAAAGTCATTCATGGTGCAAAAGAAATGACCGTGTGGATGGTACCATGACACTGATGGTTTGAATTATTTTTTCCATTTTAGCGGGTATAACAGGAGTGGATATTTCCAAAATTTCTCAGAATTATTTAAAATGAGAGCCCGAAACGCATCCATCACGATGTTATCATCTATGCCTGACCAACGCTCTTTATTTGATGACTTTGGTATTTGTTGCTGGATTGATCTCATCGGTACTGAGTGTCAGTTTTTTTTACAGGTTGAAAAAATATTGTTTGATTTTAGCCTGTGTTGATTTTTCGGACTATTCGTTGATGACACTTGAGTATGCTGTGGAACTTGCAAAAGGATCAGAGACGCAAATTATTGTTTTCAATGTTATCAATCAGGGGGATATCAATAGCATTGAAATGGTCGGTGGTTATTTCCCTGGCTATTTTGTGGACACAATTAATGCGGAAGATTATCTCAAGGATCAGAAAAAAGACAGGTATGAAAAGATGAAAGCCATTATAAAAGAGAATTTTTTCGATGAAAAATCCAGAATGAGCATGAAGATTGATGTAGGTATTCCCTTTGAATCTATTCTTAAAGCAGTGGAAACAGAGGATATTGATTTGGTTGTAATGGCCAACAAAGGCAGGGGAAATATATCAAGGGTTTTATTTGGCAGTG
>CALGRI010000496.1 GCA_937880875.1 uncultured Pseudomonadota bacterium | reverse complement strand
CATGGAAATATTGAAGATTATGAAGGAAAAGAAAAATATAAGAATGATCCTTTGCCCTTCCTGGCCATTCCCACAACCTGTGGTACGGGAAGTGAAGTGACCTGGGTTTCTGTGATTACAGATGTGAACAGAAAATTTAAAATGAGTATCAAGGGTCCCAAAATGTATCCTGCTGTTTCCATTGTCGACCCTGATTTGATCAAAACCCTGCCTTCAAAAATTATTGCATCCACAGGTCTTGATGCTTTGACCCATGCCGTTGAAGCCTATCTTTCAAAGCCTGCCACCCTTATTACAGACAATCATGCCGTCAAGGCAGTTAAATTAATATTAGGCGCCATTGAAGGAGCATATGATGATATCAAAAATCATCATACACACCGTGAAAATCTGATGTTTGGCTCAACCATCGCTGGCTTTGCTTTTGGTAATTCAGATGTGACTGCCGTCCATTGTATTTCTGAATCCATCGGAGCTTTATATGATATTCCCCATGGCGTGGCAAATTCAATTTTTCTGCCACACGTACTTTCCTATAATCTGCCAGACTGCTTTGTGAAAATGGCAACACTGGCAAGGCAGACCGGGATTGATGAAGCTGATGATATGAGCTCAGCCAGGTTTTTTATCCAAAACATAAAGGCATTATCAAAGAAACTTGGGATTCCTTTATTTAAGGATTTGAAAATTAGAAAAGACCAGTTTGAGAAAATTTCCCAAATGTCATTTGAAAATAATTCAACACCTTCAAATCCTAGGGAACTTGGACAGGAAGATTATCTTAAAATACTTGAAAATGCCTATGAATCATAAAGGCTGTACAAGAGAAAATTAATGATTGATTTTTGACCTGTCATTTTGAAAGGAACTATTCTTAAAATATTGATTTGGTTCTTAATTTTTTCCCGGATCTTTGCGACCAGCAATGAAATTTTTTATTTTTTTGAAATAAGGAATCAATACAATAATAACAATGGCAGCAAACAGATACTGGATCATGTGAAAGCGCTGCTCTAAAAAATCAAAACAGTAAAACCAGACAATGATGGCAGACAAGGTGCCTAGAAAAGTGGCGGAAAAATTCCTGAACGGGCTTAATCTGAGCATGTATCCGATAATGGATCCCACCACGGGCCCCGTCACTGGGAGAGGGGCCATGACAAAGAAAAAAATACCAATCCAGCCAAAGGGTTTTATCTTTTCTTTTTTTTCAAGGGCCTTTTCAGCCAGCCGGTCCATTAATTTGTTCAACCATTCAATTTTTAGATAATTGGTGGTGCTCAAAACAAAGCCGGCATAGGTGAAACAGACAATGAGAACTTCAATATAAAAATTATATATAATCGTGGGAAGGGCTCCATATCCGTTGAGAATACACAGGCCAATGCCGGCGGCCCTGCCGCCAAAGGTATGGGCAATAAAAACAAGAGCAAGGGTTTTTGCTGTTTGACTTTCAGTGATACCAAAGAATCCAATCAAGGCAATGAGCAGAAGACTTAATAAAATACCGCTTAACAGCAGCCTGCCTTCTATTGTATTTAACAGGGTATGTTTCATATAAATTTTATAAATTTTTAAGGTCATTATTCCAGCCAAAAACTTATAGAGTAAGATAAGAATATTGTCAAGAACTATGCGATTTTCGGGAGACAGGAAAAATTTTCAAGATCTGCATGAAATAATGGCTCCCGCGTTTGCCCATGGCAATGGTCTGAATTTTAGATATTACGTTTTTATTACAATTTCCCACAAAAAAACTGTAATTTTATTCATCACAACTTTGATAAAATTTGAATTAAAGAGGGTTTGTCAGGTTGTGGATAACAAGTTGATTTTCTGTTAATATTGATGCTATTATCAAATTGTTAAATAGTGTTTGAACGAAAACTCACCCATCTACTGCGTTGCTGCAAAATCCTGAAATCCTCATGTACAGTAGTACACTCCGGGTTCAAGATTTTTTGCGCCTTGTATATGGGCAACTTTTCGCCCCAACACGGGGTTTTCGGTCAGGCACTAAATAGGACAAGAAAAAAATAGGACAAGAAAGTTGACAATTAGATTGAAATGATAAAAACTGATACACAAGGAGAAAATTTACGGATTTTTATAAAAATAAATTTGTTTTGATAGGGAGAGAATGATGATGAATAAGCGGTTGATGTTGTTTTGTCTAGTATTATTGATTTTATCGTCTGCCATAGTTTTTGCTCACAGCAAAGGCAAGGAAGAAATTATTCTTCAAGGCGGGAAAATGGGAAATATCACTTTCCCTCATCATATGCACCATGGTGTTGTCAATGATTGCATGGTTTGTCATAAAGATTTTTCCAGGGAACCAGGATCACTCCAGGCAGCTAAAGACAAAGGGGTGCTTAAGAAAAAACAGATTATGAATGGGACCTGCCTCAAATGCCATAAAGACAGAAAAAAGGCAGGTGAAAAATATGGACCTGTAAGCTGTTCTGGATGTCACACTAAATAAAATCTAAAATATCAGAGCTATTCAGCGAGAATGCCAGGATTGGCATTCCCGCTGAATAGATTTATTGAAAGTATTTTCAGTTCCACAGGTTGCATAAAAGCACTGATGGCCTGAACCCTTTATTGATATTTATCTTTGATGAAAGCTAAAGATTCATCAATGGCATTCAGGGTGAGATCCAGGTCTTTTTGAGTGTGTCTGTAACTGATATAGGCGTGGTGAAAGGGGGTGAAAAAGAATCCTTTTCTGATAAGCTGGGTGTAGAAATCTTTTCGTTTACTTTTGTATGCCTCTGTCCCATCTTTTTTAAAGGTAATGTAGAACATGGGGGCCACACCTGTCAGTTCGGCACCAACAGCATGTTTGTCAATCAATGCCTGGATGCCATTCATGAACCCTTTTCCCTTTTCCCAGATATTTTCAAGTACATTGTCCCGTTCAAGGATTTCAATGGTTTTAAGCGCAGCAACAAAGGCCTCGCTATTGGGGAAAAAGGTTGAAGAAATAAACAGCTTGCTTTCAGCCGCCATCATTATATCTTTTTTACCAGTTACAACAGAGATGGGATATCCGTTTGCCATGGCTTTTCCAAGAACCGTCAGATCCGGGGTAACACCATAAAGTTTCTGGGCGCCGCCCATGGAAAGCCTGAAACCC
>CALGRI010000495.1 GCA_937880875.1 uncultured Pseudomonadota bacterium | reverse complement strand
GAAGGCAATCCTTGATGGTGGACCTTTTTATTACAGGCACCAATGCCGTAACAGAACAAGGTCAACTGGTTAATCTTGATATGATGGGGAACCGGGTTGCAGCGATAATGTGGGGACCAAAAACGGTATTGCTGGTAATTGGCAGAAATAAAATTACCAGTGATCTGGAAGAAGCCATGTTCCGGATAAAAAATTATGCTGCGCCTGTAAATACCATGAATCTTGACAAGAAAACACCCTGCAGTAAAACCGGTGTATGCCATGACTGCGACAGTCCTGACAGGATTTGTAATTATTGGACAATTACAGAAAAAAGTTTTGTAAAGAATAGGATTAAGATTATTCTGGTAAATGAAGACTTAGGATTTTAAACCATGCAGAAAATTATGGTTTTCCAGCAGAATGGATCTGGAAAGACTAAAATAGACGGCATCAATAAATTTAGTGAAAAACAATTTATTATTGAAACCTTTGATATTGACGAACCATTGCCTCCTGTCATTGATGATACATCCCAATATCTGCCAAAGACCATAAAAGCAGATATTGTGCTTGATTATTTAAAACACAGGGATCTTTCAGATGATTTAAGTTGTCTTTGTAAAAAACTGGATATCCCAATGATTGCTTCAGGCAAAAAAATAACAACTGGAAATGCAATATGTCCTCCGATCTGCTGTGCCCTTTCCCGGCAGAGTAGATTTGGGGATTATGGCAAGGCCTTTGGCAAACCTGAGATTGAGGTGGTAATTGAAAAGGATATGATTGCCCAGATCAAGGTATTAAAGGGGGCTCCCTGTGGCGCG
Organism: uncultured Pseudomonadota bacterium; assembly: GCA_937880875.1. Classification (GTDB taxonomy): domain Bacteria; phylum Desulfobacterota; class Desulfobacteria; order Desulfobacterales; family Desulfobacteraceae; genus Desulfobacula. Next base: position 2,157 of record CALGRI010000495.1, on the reverse strand, counting down.
ACATGGAATGCGGCAAAAAAAATAAAAAATATGCCCATTGAAAAGGCATTGACACGATTCGGTCTTGAGGTTCAGTTTTTTTGTTCGGCAGATCCCGCGTCCTGGGATCCGCTTTGGGGGAAAAGCCCGGTTCATCTTGCAGCAGATATCCACTCTGCTGTTCTAAAGGCTGCTTTAAAAAAAAAGAATAAAAATTAATATCTGATTTCAAATATTTTAAAATTTGTCAGGGGTTTTATTTCCTGAGTCTGGACATTTTCAACCCGGGACATTTCAGGCCCTTTGTGGCACCAGTTTATCATCTGATCAATAGCGGGTTGATCTCCTTCAAAGACGGCTTCCACAGATCCATTTGCAAGGTTTTTAACATATCCTTTAATGCCCAGCCCGTCAGCAGCGTGCTTGGTATGGACCCTGTAAAAAACGCCCTGGACCTTGCCAGATATGACCACCTTGACTTGGGTTTTATTTGTCATGGGGATTTCTCCTGGTTAAATTGTTGAGGGATGCTTTTTTAATGATACCAGCGCCAAATTTTTCCGATATTGAATCCACTGCTGTATCCACTGATTCCCATTGCTCTTTTGGCATGTTCATATCCGGTATCAGCTGCATCTGGACCGGGGTATTTTTATCTTTGAGTGCTGTAACACCTACTCCCACAAGTCTGATTTTCTTTTTTAACAGGATTTTTTCATACAGGGCAATTGCTTGATGAAAGATAGCAGACGAAGAACAAATAGGTGCATCAAGTTTTTTGCTCCTGGTGATTTGTGAAAAATCCGAGAACTTAAGCTTAATAAATACATTTTCACAGACAAGATTTTTTTTTCTTAAATCCCTGCCAACGCTTTGAGATCTGCCCAGTATCACTTGTTTAATGGTTTCAAAATCAAATATATCTTTTGAAAGTGTTGTTTCACTGGAAATAGATTTTCTGATATAATTGGTTTCAACCCTTGATGAATCAATGCCATTTGAAAGCTCTAAAAGCCTTTGGCCAAGTTTGCCAAATTTCCGGGTTAATATGGGGAGAGGATATTTTTTAACATCTCCCAGGGTTTTGATCTGCAGGATTTCCATTGTTTTCATGGCGCTTTGTCCAATCCCCGAGACTTTCCGAATGGGCAGGGTAAAAATAAAATTTTCTACCTGGTGCTCTTTAATATGGGTTAATCCATCCGGCTTATTCATGTCAGATGCGATTTTTGCTAAGAATTTAATGGGAGCAATCCCGACAGAGCAGGTTAAAGAAATATCTTTTTTGATCTTGTTTTTTATGGCAAGGGCAATTTGTTCCGGCGAGCCAAACAGTCTTTCACACCCCCTAATATCAACATATGCTTCATCAATGGAAACCTGTTCCATCAGCGGGGAAAAATGTGAAATAATTTCCATTATTTTTTTTGATTCAGCCTGATATTTTTTCATATTCCCGGGAACAATAATTAATTGTTCGCACTTTTGTTTTGCCATAAATACGGGCATGGCAGAGCGGATACCGAATAATCTTGCTTCATAGCTTGCCGTTGACACAACACTTCTTTCTGAATTTCCTGAAACTATGACAGGTTTGTTTTTTAGAGCAGGATTGTCTCTTTGTTCAATCGCGGCAAAAAACGCATCCATGTCAATGTGCAAGATCATTTTTTTTATCCCAAGAATATATTTGTTGACCTTTCCATGGTATAGGATAATATTTTTTGGGTCAAGATTTACGTGTTCCCTTAAACCAATTGCGAATATTCAAAAGGAACAAAGTAAGGTGTGTTCTCAATGAAAATGAATCGGCCAATTATTAGTATATAAATCAAGGAGAAAAAACAATGCCATTTGTAAACATTAAAATAACAAATGAAGGTGTAACCCCTGAAAAAAAAGCTGAGTTAATAAAAGGAGCTACTGAGTTGCTTCAGAATGTTCTTGGGAAAAATCCCCAGACTACCATGGTTGTAATAGATGAAGTAGAAACAGATAATTGGGGAGTTGGTGGTGAGACTGTTACTGTCAGAAGAAAACGTGGTCAATAAATAATATATAGATCGCATTTAAGCAGGGTTTGAAAAAATATTTTCAGGGTCCGGATGAAAAATCATCTCCTGATGTAAGTTTAATGGGCGGTTGATTTTTTGAATAATCCGGTTACTCTCCAATCAA
>CALGRI010000494.1 GCA_937880875.1 uncultured Pseudomonadota bacterium | reverse complement strand
ATAGTCAGATTCCATATAACAGATGGCATCGGCTCCCAGACGTTTGTGAAACTGGACATCGTCCATGTTTATGTTTCCGAAATGGGCTGCCAGGGTTTTCCTGATTCCCGGATCAATCCAGTCTGCAAATGGAACCTTATCCGGTATTTTGAGATTTAATACAGCCATTACTCTTTGCCGGGGTGTCATTATTCATATCTCCTTGATTATCCTTGCCTATCTTTTCATCCAAACACGGGTTTTCAATCATACACTAAATGGGTACAGCTTTTGTATCAACACTGAAAAATTCAGTGAGATAGCCGTTCGTATCAAATAACATATCTCTTGCCTGACGGATTATCTTTAAATTTGAGCGATCATCGATTAACGGGGTGTAGGCCTGAGACAGATCCACTTCTGAAAGGCAAAGGGTGTTTTTAATCCGAATAATTTTGATTTGATCCAATGGAACAAATCCAATACATCTCATGGCAAGAGACAGGGCTTCTTTATCATTGGGCATGACAAGAGGGGTTTTACCCATCTCCAGGGCCATGCTGACAATGGTATTTGTATCTGTTGCAGCCTGGTCCACTTTGGTGGCCAGGCGCCGGGTGATGATGTCAGCCAGTCCAAACCCACAGGCGTTCCCTTCGGATATTTTTGTAATATCCGAGAGAATAATACGCTTGATACTTGGTTTGGAGGGTTCTGGCGTTCCAGGGAGGCGGATTCTTCCCACCACCCGCGTATCAAATCCTGCTCCGGAAATCTCTTTTCCTATTTCATCAATCAGGATAATATCGGCTTCATCAAAGGGCAATTTAGGTGAAATCTCCATGGAACGACTAAAAAACGCCTTCTCTTTTTGTTCGATTTCATCTGGGAGAAAAACCCCCACATCTGCCACCTCGCCATATCCATTTTCAATGGTGGCAACACCAAACAGGATATTGCATTTGGAAAGAACATTTCGGGCACCGGCTGCTATGACGTTGCTTGCTCCGAAACTCATCATGGCCTGATGATAGATTCCGGCTCCGGCAATTTTACCAAGGCCAATAACCATAAGCTTCATCAACCCGCTTTCAAATTCACCCATAAAATCCGTATGTTTCTTGATTCGATTGATCAATACAATGTGGTCTGCTTCAAAGGCAAGCCGGTCCACCATGACAGGGATACCTTCCTTTGTCTTTCCCAGATCAACAACATCCAGGGACGACAAAATCTTTGCCCCCACAGCCTCCTGGGTCAAACCCAGATGCAGGAGCACCTGTTCCTGTCCTTTGGCCGTACCCGCACCATGACTTCCCATGGCAGGAACAAGAAACGGCTTTAATTTCAAGCCCTTTAAATTATCCACAATGGCTTTTACTATTTTGGGATAATCAGCCAACCCCCTGCTGCTGCAAGCCACAGCCACAGTTTGACCGGGCAGAACAGGCATATTTGACGAAAGGTCTTTTATCTGTTGGGTAATTTGGCGGGTTATGTCTGGAACCCTCTGATTATTAAACTGCTGCTTTACCCGGATCATTTTAGGAAACTTGCTAGCCTGCATGCTTCTTTCCTTTTTTAAAATTATTAACCCTCTTTATCATATGCTGGTATGATTCGTTTCAAGGAACCATATATATGATCTCGAATCAGCTCAGTCGCTTTTTGCTGATTACCCGCCACTATAACTTCCAGTAAAGGAATATGGGTGGAGACAAATTCCATGGCAGTCTGAAACAAGGGGTACTCCATCTTCAGACATACCCTGATCTGACTTGCCAATGGCATCCAGGCGTTCAGCAAACGACCATTCCCGGAAAATTCACAAATGGATTGATGAAAGCGTAAATCCTCGTTAAGGATATCTTCTTCACTATTGCTATCCAAGGCATTTTTCATCAGGTCCATTATGGACTCCAATATTTTAATTTTATCTGAATCCATATGCTTAATTGCCAGTTGAATGGCCAGTTCTTCCAAAGCACAGCGAACCTTCATCAAATCCTCTATATCCTTAGGGGTAATATGGGCAACGGTAACTCCCTTAAACGGTATAGTTTGAATAAGGCCTTCCTTTTCCAGATGACAAAGGGCTTCTCGAATGGAAAATCGACTCATTCCCAACTCATTTGAAAGCTGGGATTCAATAATCCGCATGCCTGGTTTTAAAACCCCCGTCTCAATTGCTTCTCGAATATTTTCCAGGGCAATTTGAGTCATTGTGGGACGATTTTGTTTGGAGAAAATTCTCATAATACAAGAATGACCACAAGATCATTGACGTTGGAGCCGGTGTGGCCTGTGTAAATAATATCACCGATACTCTTTAACAATTCACTGGTGTTATGTTCCATGAGTTCTTTATGAAAATCAAACCCCATCTTTTGGGCAGCGGCAACAGAAGAACCATCTGTCAAGGCGCCTGCATAATCAGTGGGCCCATCTGTTCCATCCGTATCAATGGCTCCCACCACAATGTTTTCTTCCAAGGTCAGATCCAGGCATGCTCCGCAACCCAGCTCCTGGTTGGCCCCCCCTTTCCCCCTGGGTTCTCCATGGATCCGGACACCGGTTTCACCCGTTGCGATCAATGCACATGGGATCTGAAAGAGCTTACGCGTTTTTCCGGCTTCCCTGGCAATGGATGACAGGACGCGTCCAGCCTCCCGGCTCTCCCCTTTCATTTCGCTGGTTAATAGATAAGGAGTAAATCCGAGTTTCTCTGATTGCTTTACCGCCGCCTTCCACAAATCTGTGGTTTTTACTATCATGCAGTATTGAAATTTTCCATTTTCCAGGGATTTAGGAGTTTCCTTTTCATTAGTAAAGCTGGAAAAATAGTCACGAACACGGACAGGGATCTGATCCCAGAGGCCATATCTATGGAGGATATCCACAGCATCTTGAAAAGTGGATGAATCAGGATGGGTCCAGTCGGCATTCCATTCCATGGGATCACCAATGGCATCGGAAACAGTCAGAGTAATACAGGTTGCAGGCTGAATTATCAGGCCCAATCGACCCCCTTTAATTTTTGACAGATGACGTCGCACGCTCATTATTTCCGTTACCTGTGCACCGCAATGAACCAGCAGACGATTCATTTCAATTTTATCAGCATCCGATATCTCATCCACAGGAGAGCAGCAATTGGATGAAACACCGCCGGACATAAGGCAGATAACCAAATCATTTTTTCCTGCTTTTTCTGCTATCTTAATCACTTCCCGGCTGGCAGTGAAACTATTGTGGTCTGGAACTGGATGGGCTGATTCCAGTATTTTTATATGATTCAAGGGTTTAGCCTGCCCATGTTTCACCACCACCACCCCTTCATCAATGCGATCACCCAGAATTTCATCCATGGCCTGTGCCTGCCTGAACGTAGCCTTTCCAGCACCGATAATATAAATATGATCAAATGTCTTAAGATCATATTCCCTGCCATCCACAATAAGTGCCTCTTCGTGCAGTTGAACCGCCATGTGGGTTGCATGGTAAGGATCTACTGCCTTCAGGGCATATTCAATAATATCCAGACACGCTTTTCTCCCTTTAACCCATCCATGGGAGAGCAGTGCTTCTCTGTTCTTAATGATTGAGTCGATATCACTTTTCATTTGATTCATCTTTCTTACATGGTATTAAATTCTATAAAAATTTAAAGAAGATTTACAATCATTGCTTTAAATCAGGGTTCCCTTATAATGGCGACCGGCATATCGTGCCAATGGACCCAGCTCATTCTCAATTTCCATGAAACGGTTGTAGTTGGTACCCCGATCACTGCCACGAATACCGCCTGTTTTAAAAAGGCCGGCATTAAGCGAGCAGCTTATATCCGACAGAACACTGTCTTCTGTTTCACCGGAACGAACCGACATAACAACGGGATAACTATTGCTTCTTGCCATCATGGCAGCATCACATGCTTCTGTAATAGTGCCGATCTGATTCACCTTGCAGAGGATTGAGTTGGCAATTTTCTTTTCCACACCCATTTTGATGCGATCAATATTGGTGGCGAAAATATCATCGCCAATGATCATTTTATCGGAAAGCTCTTTTGTTATGGTGATCCAGCCTTCATAATCCTTTTCATCCAACGGGTCTTCAATGGATACAATTTTTGGAAATTCTTTGATCAGCTCTTTGATATAATCAATCATCCCCCGGGAGGTTAATCTTTTTCCTTCGAATTGATATGTTTTCCCATCGTCGGTCAAAAGACCACTGGCAGCTAAATCCAATCCAAACTCCACATCATTTTGGTATCCGCAATTTTTGACGGCTTGGCTCAGAATTTCCATTGCCGCAAATGAAGAGTCAAGGGGCGGCGCAAACCCACCATCTTCACTGCTGTTGGTGGCATTTTTCCCCATGGAGTTCAGTAAAATTCTCCCCAATTCCTTGAATATTTCACTTAACATCTGAACTGCGTGGGCAAAACTGTCTGCACCAACGGGCATCACGCAATACTCCTGAATATCCAGATCATTTCCCGCATGGAGTCCGCCATTGATGAGACATGCCTGGGGAACCGGCAACACATGTGCACCGGCATTGAGGTATCTATAAAGCGGAAGATGACACCATAGTGTAGCGGCTTTTGCCACGGCCATTGAAACAGCAAGAATGGCATTGCCTCCCAGCCTTGACTTATCTTTTGTTCCATCCAGCTCATTCAGTAAATAATCGATATTGCGTTGATTTGCGCCATGGACATCAATCAGTGCCGGCTTAATTATGTTTTCAATATGACCAATGGCGGTTTTAACCCCCATACCATTATATCGGTTTTCACCATCTCTGAGCTCCTTTGCTTCAAAGGAGCCAGTGGATGAACCGCTGGGCACATCTGCGATGCCGATAAACCGTTGATCAATGGTGACATAACACCGAATTGTCGGGTTTCCACGATTGTCTAAAATTTCAATGGCTCTTATACCTGTAATCTGGTCGGATCTCATGATTATCCTCTCTTTTTTGATTTTTTAAAATTGTCGACAATCTACAATCGCACTTCGGGGTTGTCAATAGTTTTTCAACGAGATATCAAAATTCAACAACTGAAGTATCCTGAAAAATATAACATGGGGTTATATAAAATTAAAATTATTATTTTGACTTGTCATAAGAAGACATTGATAAAGTAATCAAAAAAGTAGTTTTTGAATTATCAACGACTTGTTTGAGGTAGTGCCGGCTTTAACCCGGTTATTAAAAGGATAAAAGGAGAGAACTATGCGCGATCAGGCCCAGGTAGTTATTATAGGTGGGGGTGTTTTCGGGACCAGTGTGGCATATCATCTGGCCAAGGCCGGCTGTACAGATATAGTCCTGGTGGATAAGGGCGAATTAACCAGCGGGACTACGTTTCATTCTGTCGGGCTGGTTTCCCAGTTCAGGACATCGCCTTCTTTGATGAAGGTAATGAACTATACCATCAAATTGTTTAATGAACTGAAAAAAGAGGTTGGAGAAAACCTTGGCTGGCATACAGTGGGAAGCCTTCGTCTTGCATCAAGCAAAGAGCGTTTAAAATCACTGCGGCGAGAGGTCAGCCGGGCAAGAGCCATCGGCATAGAAGCACAAGTCATCACACCGACCGAGGCTCTTAAAATAGCACCTTTCATGAGCGGTAAAGGACTTCATGGTGCAGTCTGGGTTCCGGATGACGGCCATATCGATCCCAATTCCATTACTTACGAACTGGCGCGCCAGGCAAAGAGAATGGGTGCTGAGATTAATACCAATGTACGGGTGACAGATATTGAAGTGAATTCGAACGGGCAAGTGACCAAAGTCATAACAGATAAAGGTGATATCCTGACGCAATGTGTTGTCAATGCCGCAGGAGAATGGGCGCCGCGTATCGGAGCTATGGTGGGTGTGAATATTCCCATGGTGCCGTTAATGCACCAATACCTGACCACCAAACCCATACCGGGGCATGAGCTGCCCTCAAACACCCCCGTGATCAGAGATCCGGACAAATTGTTTTATTGCCGTGAAGATGTGGGATCTTTTCTTATCGGCGCATTTGAAACCAACCCGAAAGAATGGGCTGCTAAAGGTGTTCCCTGGGAATTTACCCAGGAACTTTTGCCTGCGGAGTGGGATTTGTTTGAACCTGTCATGGAAATGGCAATGGAAAGATTACCGATTCTTGAGCAGGCAGAGGTAATAGAGCTGATTAACGGACCAGATGCATTTACACCGGATGGTCATTATGCTTTGGGCCCTGTTCCAGGATTAAAGGGTTTTCTGGTTGCAGCCGGTGGTTCAATCAATGGTATTGCAGGTGCAGGCGGGGTGGGCAAATTAATATCTGAATGGATTCTGGAGGGAGAACCTTCCATAGATACCCATGAAATGAATGTCAGACGTTTCGGGCCCCATCTTAAGAATCTTGACTATGTTACCCAACATTGCCGGGAAGTGTACCGCAATTATTATCACCTTCATTTTCCCAATGATGAAAATGAATGGGGACGTCCTTTAAGGACCAGCCCTTTTTACCCGCGACTCAAGGAGGCAGGCGCTGTATTCGGGGAGAAAAATGGCTGGGAGCGTGTGAATTATTTTGACCCGGGCAAATCCTGGCGACAGGCCGGTTATGATCAGAAGAACTGGGGCTGGGGAAAACCCGATTTTTTTGACCGGGTCAAAAAAGAGGCTTTGACAGCGAGGCAGAATGTTGCAGTTCTTGATATGACCTCATTTGGTAAAATAGAGGTTACGGGAAAAGATGCTTTGGATCTCCTGCAAATGCTTGCCATATCTGATGTTGACAGACCTTTGGGCTCACTTACCTACACTCAGTTTTTAAATGAAACCGCAGGAATTGAAAGTGATGTCACGGTCTGCAGGATTGGCCAAGATCATTTCAGGATTATTTCAGGAACCTCATTTGTTTCCAATGATATAGGCTGGATTAAAATGCATGCGCAAGTTGACAAAGATGTGACAATCAAAGATGTTACAGATGAATTTGCCTGTTTAAGTCTGTTCGGCCCTAATTCCAGAAAAGTGCTTGAAAAGATCACCCAGGCTGATGTATCCAATAAAGCCTTTGCCTATATGACTGCAAAAAAACTTGATATCAGTAATGTTAATGTCTGGGCCCAGAGGGTCAGCTATACAGGAGAGCTGGGATGGGAACTTTACATGACAAATGATGATGCACTAAAGATCTGGGATGTCATCATGGATGCCGGCCAGGCATTTGATATCACCCCCATTGGTTATAAAGCCCTTGACGGTCTGAGGATTGAAAAAGGGTTTTTGTATTGGAGTTCTGATATTTCTCCCGGGGATAACCCCCTTGAGGCAGGGCTTGGGTTCTGTGTTGATTTTAGTAAAGATGATTTTATCGGGAAAGACGCTCTTCTGAAGATCAAGGAAGCAGGGTTAAAAACAAAGTTATGTGGTCTTACCCTTGATGCGGACTATTGCCTGTTTGGTGGTGAGTCTGTTTACAAAGAAGGCAAGATCATTGATCGTATCAGAAGTGCCAACCATGGTTATTGTGCTAATACGGATATTGCTCTTATATATCTGCCCCTTGAAATGTCCAAACCCGGCACGGAATTGGAAGTCGAAGTGATGGGTAAGATTGTTCAAGCAAAAGTGGCTTCAATGCCTATTGTTGATCCCAAAGGCAAACGCATACGTGCTTAAAAAACAAAACCATGTAATAAAATGCTGTAATAATAATTAATAGGGGAGATCCAACCGTGCAGAATCAAGCAAGAATCGTGGTTATTGGTGGGGGTATCACAGGATGCAGTGTTTTGTATCACCTTGCCAAAGCCGGTGTAAAAGATGTTGTTTTGGTGGAAAAAGGAGAGCTCACTTCAGGGGCCACCTGCCAGGCTGCCGGCATGCTGACCCAGTTCAATACCTCACAGACCATAATGCGTATGCGCCAATATAGTACAAAATTATATAAAAGCCTGAATGCCTTCAGCGAGGTGGGGAGTGTAAATATTGCATCCAGTCCGGAAATGCTGAAAACATTTCAGCGTAATGTGAGCCGTGCAAGGGGCATTGGTCTTGACGTTGGCATTATTTCAGCCCAAGAAACCATGCAATTGCTGCCCTGGGCATCTGATGACAGCCTTTATGGGGCCTTTCATCTACCCGGGGATGGTTATATTGACCCCCACACGACCACCTATGCCGTGGCCAAGGCAGCCAAAATGCTTGGCGCGCAAATCTTGACAAACACGCGTGTTACGGGCATTGGATTATCCTCAAAGGGCGAGATCTGCAAGGTTATTACAGATAAGGGTGAGATTGAATGTGAAATCATCGTAAATGCAGCAGGAATCTGGTCAGCGCAAGTTGCTGCAATGGCAGGCATAAGTATCCCATGTACTCCCGTTGTACATCAACACATTGCAATGGAAGCGGTTGCCGGCAGCAAGATCCCGGCGGACAGCCCCACGTTCCGCGATTATGATTACCTGGTCTATGGACGTCCCGAAGGCGGCAGCTACCTTGTGGGAGGCTGGGAGATGTATCCCAGAACGATCTGGATAGATGGCACTCCCTGGGGTCATGGATCTTCAGAAGTCCCCAATGATTTTGATCTGTTTGCTCCCATGCTTGAAAATACCATCAAACGATTTCCCTTTCTGGGTGATGCCGGCATGATTCGTCTGGTTGCCCACCCGGATGCTTTTACACCGGATGGAGGCCCTTTGCTTGGACCCTGGCCGGGTCTGAAAGGATTCTGGCTGGCAGCCGTATCAAATATGCAGGGTTTTGGCGGGGGTGGCGGTATCGGTAAAACTATTGCTGAATGGATCACCGATGGCAAAACGGAATGGGATGTATTTCCATATAGGGCCTGGCGTTTCAGTAAGCATCACAACCAACCGCGTTATGCAGCCGAATGTGCCAAGGAGGTTTACAGGTATTATTATCGCACAAAGTATCCCCATGATGAAAACGTATCCATGCGTCCTGTTAGAATGAGCCCCTTTCATCATCGGCTTCAGGATTTAGGTGCGGTTTTTGGAACAAAAAACGGCTGGGAGCGTGCCAATTATTTTGAGCCCAAAAAATCCTGGCGCAGGGCAGGCGAGGATCAGCGTGAATGGGGCGGTTGGATCAAACCCTCTTTTTTTGAAAACATTGCCGCAGAGTCTGATGCAGTACGAAATAAAGTTGGGCTTTTTGATATGAGTGCTTTTGGTAAAATTGAACTCAAAGGTCCAGGGGCCTTGCCATTAATCCAGCGACTTACTGATAATGACCTGGATCGCCCGACAGGATCTGTTACTTATACTCAATTTCTTAATGACCAGGGCGGCATTGTCGCAGATGTCATGATTGTTCGCCTGGATTCTCAATACTTTCGTATTATTACTGGTTCAGCTTTGATTGACTCTGACCTGGGATGGATTCGCCTGCATCAGCAAGAGGACGACCTGACCGTTGAAATCAATGATGTGACAGAAGACTATGCAGTGATCGGCCTGTGGGGGCCCAATGCACGTGAGGTCTTGCAGAAAGTCACGACAACAGATATATCCCACACATCTTTCCCTTATATGTCTGCTAAAAATATAGAAATCGGAGCAATGCCTGTCTTTGCACAGCGAGTCACTTATGTCGGTGAATTGGGCTGGGAATTATACATTCCAAAAGATAAAGCCATCTTTGTCTGGGACAAGCTATGGACAAAAGGCCAGGAATACGGGATAAAACCATGTGGATTCAAGACCATAGATTCCCTTAGGCTGGAAAAGGGTTTTCTGGCATTAACCAGTGATATCACCCCTTTGGAAACCCCTCTTGAAGCAAGACTGGGTCATTTTGTCAAAATGAAACAAGAAAATGATTTCATTGGGAAAAAAGCTCTGGTTTCACTTCAAAAGCAAGGGATAAAACAGCGGCTCCACACATTGATAATCGGTGATGAAGAATATTTGACATTATACGGGGGCGAGGCTGTAACCCTGGACGGAAAAACAATTTCACGCCTGCGAAGCACAGGATATGGGCATACTATCAAAAGAAACATTGGTTTTGCATATCTGCCGACAGATTGTATAAAAAATGAAACCAACCTTATGGTGGAAGTATTTGGAGAAATGATACGGGCAAAAATCAGCCCTGATGTGTTATATGACCCAGAAAGTCAGGCAATCCGCAGATAATTTTTTTAAATAATGGTATAGATGAAATGTTGATTTGCGCTTATAACAATTTTTAACTTAGTAATTTTTTAATTAACAAAAATGAGGCAAAAAATGGCTATGATCAGAAATGGTTTAACCTCAGCTGCTGGAATGGGATTAAATATTTTTTCCCAGGATGAGCTGGAAACAATTCACAAAGGGGCCTGTCACATTTTAAAGCACACAGGTGTGATCGTGGAAATGGAAGAAGCGGCCGAACGTTTGAGCAGTGCCGGAGCCAGGGTGTCAAAAAAAGGATCAAACTGGCTGGTCAAAATTCCTGAATGGATGGTCACAGACAGCATCTCAAGTGTGGCAAAAAGTGTTACCTATTATGCCCGTGATCCCAAAAAAGATTTTTATATGGAAAAGGGTCATGTGGGGTTCAGTACATTTGGTGAGCAGGTAAATGTTATTGATCTTGATACCAGAAAGTGCCGCAATACAATTAAAGAGGATTGCAACAATATTTACAGCCTTGTGGATGCTCTGGACGGACTTGCATGGTGTCAAAGGACTGTCTGCCCCGGAGACCAGCGAGCCGCTTCCCAGGCCGTACACAATTTTCACTCTTTGATTACATACAACAGCAAGCATATTACCATCGGCATGGTGGATAAGCGAAGTGTTGCAACCATGGTAAAAATGGCTGCCGCTGCCATGGGAGGAATGGATCAATTACGTGAAAGACCCATTTGTACCTGTTCCTGCTGTGTTACAAGCCCCCTGACTCTGGTGCCTCAATTTTGCGAAACTCTTATTGCCGCTCTGGAGGCCGGAATAAATGTCGATATCATGGCCATGGCACTCTCCGGCGGAACAGGCCCGGTAACACTTGCCGGCACTATTGTTCAGACCCTTGCCGAGCAACTCAGCGGACTGGTCCTCGCCCAGATCGTTAAAAAGGGTTCCAGTGTTAGCTTTGGTTCATGCAGCACTATCATGGATCTGAAAACAGGGCTGACTTCAGTGGGGGCCCCTGAATGGAGTATGGTGGGTACAGCCATTGCAAGGATGTCGCAATATTATGGTATCCCCTGCCGCATTGGCGCTGGCGTAAGTGATTCCAAGGTTCCGGATGCCCAGGCCGGATACGAGTTTACCTTGAACGCGCTGCCCATAGCTTTGTCCGGAGCCAATATGATTTTTGGTGCAGGCGGCTTGGAAACGGGACTGACCTTTGATTATGCCAAACTGATTATGGATCATGAATGTATCACAAATATTCTTAAATTGATCAGCGGAGTAAAGGTTGATCATGAATCCATGGTGCTGGATCTCATAGATGAGATTGGTCCCGGCGGAACTTATCTTACCCATCCCCATACATTCCAGCGTACAAGGAGCCAGTCCCAGGCAGTTGTGTTTGACAGAAAACCCAGGGCACAATGGCTGCAATCCTCAAAGGGTAAAGATATCACTGAGATGGCTTATGAAAAGGCAAGACAAATCATAGATAATCATAAACCTTTTGCACTTGCTGCAGGTGCCGATGGAACGATTAAAGACCTGTTGGAGGAGTTTGAGGCAGATGTGACGGGGAAAGTAATATGACATTTTTATCAGCAATCATCAAAGGAACAAAAAAATAAATAGAATAAAAGGTAACAATGATGAATCTTGAACCAAAATATTACAAGTTTCAGGAAGCTTTTAAATGGGTTGCAGACGCGAGTCATGGGATTCCAAAACGAGTTCCCATATATGCTCAATTATGCGAACTTATTCCCGGGGAGATGAAAAAGAGCGCCAGGGAGGTGTTTCATAATCCGGAACTGCTAAATGTGGGTACATTCACTATATGTGAAAAATACGGTATCGACGTCCCGTCTGTCGATTTAGATACTTATAATATTGAAGCTGAAGCAATAGGTCAGAAGCTACGCTTCACCGATGACATAATGCCGGACATTGACCGGGCACATCCCCTGATTCAAGAGGAGGGTGATATTAGAAAAATTATTACCCCTGATTTTGACAAGGCAGGCCGATGCCCTCTTGTCATTGATATGTATAATGTTTTTGAGGAGCTTGTCGGGGTAAAGGCAAGTATGGCATTCTGCGCTCCCTTCAGCCTTGCAGCCAACATAAGGGGAATTGAGACTTTAATCATGGATATGTGCCTGAACCCAAAATTTGCCCATGAACTTATGACAAGGGTAACAGAAGAACTGCTTATCCCATGGCTTGAGTATCTGAAAACAAAATTTCCCCATACACCTTCAATAGTAGGGGCAGATGCTCTGGCTTCCCTTCCCATAGTTAATATAAAGCTTATGGATGAATTCATCGCACCTTATGTTGAAAGGCTCCGTGAAGCATGCGGTCCCAAGGTATGTGTGCCCAATTGGACAGGGGAAAGATATGCCAAGAATCCCGAAGAGGTAATGGATATCCGTTTGCGGGTCAACCCTACGTTTGTGGAAGGCCAGGATCCTGATGTTGAAGCTTTGGGACCGGAATTTTACAAGGCTTATGCACAAAAGCATGACCTTCCGCTGCTGCTGGGTGTGGGAGCTGTTTTTCTTAGAACCAGTACTCCTGAAGAGGTGTTCAACAGGGTAAAACACTATGTTAAGGTTGGAGGGAAAAATGGTCGTCTCTGGTTTTACCTGTGCAATATTGAACCGGGTACTCCCATGGAAAATATAAAAGCCGCAGTGAATGCAGTCCATAAATATGGGACCTATACAAATAAAATTTAAGGAAATAACTTTAGAATGGTAGCGATTAATACAAATTATAAAAATGATATTTCTATTATAGAAGCTATTGAAGAACAGTTGAAAAACATAGCAGATGCAGGTTTTTCGCATGTGCAGTGGGGTCATGACTGGCGGGGCGAATATATCTATAGCAACATTGAAATGGTTCAAATTAAACAAATGTTGGGTAAGTACAATTTTAAATTAAAAGGGTTACATGCAGCAGAAGGCGGAATAAGAAATTCATTAGAAAATGGCAACCTTGATTTTGGCCATAGATATAAAAACAGGAAAGATTATACATCG
>CALGRI010000493.1 GCA_937880875.1 uncultured Pseudomonadota bacterium | reverse complement strand
TTTTATTTTTTATTTACATTGAGGGAAGACCATCTTTGCCAATCAAGATCATAGCTGGCACTCCTTCCCCCTCCGGGCATTTTGATCAAAATACCTTTATTTACAAGATCAGATAGCTCTCTCTGGGCGGTGGCACGACTGGTATGTGCGATGCCCATATATTTTTTATTCTTCAACCCACCTTCAAACCCATGAGTGCCCGCATCAAGCAGCCGGTTAATCACTTTGGCTTGGCGCTCGTGTAGCCTTGTCTGGGCAAATTCCTGCCAGAACCGTGCTTTTGTCATTATTTTTTTAAGCAAAGTATTGGAATTCAAGATAGCCCTATTCATACATGCAAGAAACCATTTCAACCAGTCTGTTATATCTCCTGTACCTGCTTGTGTGGCTTTTAAAATTTCATAATAATCATTTCTCTCAGCCATAATTTGTGAAGAAAGGCTATAGAATCTTTTTGGATTGTTTTCATCTCTTGCAAGAAACATATCAGTCAAAGTTCTTGCTATGCGCCCATTCCCGTCATCAAACGGATGAATTGTAACAAACCATATATGAACAAGCCCAGCTCTGATAATGCCATCTAATTGACTTGTTTCATTTATCCAGGATATGAATGTTTGCATTTCTTTATCAAGGTTTTTAGCAGGGGGTGCTTCAAAATGAACTTTCTTCTGTCCAATAGGCCCGGAAACAACTCGCATCGGGCCATTACTATCATCTCTCCATCGACCAACAGATATCTTTAGCATACCGGAGTAACCCGTTGGAAAGAGGGCCGCATGCCACCCCCAAATTCGTTCAGACGTCATTTTTTTTGAATGATTAATAGTCGCATCCAGCAAAATTTCTACAAGGCCATCGGCTTTTTGGTCTTTTACTTCCTTCAATCCTGCATCCGGAAGGCCAAGCTTGCGCCCAACAGAGGATCTAACCGCATCGGGGTCTAATTTTTCACCCTCTATAGCTGACGTCTTTAATGCTTCTTCAACAAGAACATCTGCACGTGCTGTTTGCTGGATTTCAAACCCCAATTCTTTGATCTGAGTTATTAAGGATCCTTGGTTGAATCGTATGTCGCCCAATGGCTTTAACAGTTTATCACTGTCCCATTTGAGGCCTGGCCAGGATTTAGTTTGCCAAATATATTTCATGAGATGAGTCGATTTCCCCTTTTATGGAATTGATATATGAGTCGTTTAATCCTTTAAACAACTCAATATTTGAGTCAATTGTTGTATTTATTTAACTCAAAGTCAAGGGAATAATGTAGCTGATGTTTATCAGGGCAACATCAATTTTTGTTTAAGGCCTGAGAGGCGCAAGGCGGTTTTATTATTGTTTAAGGCCATCTTAAGGGCTTTTGAAGACCCGACAATGATTACCAGATGTTTTCCCCGGGTCATGGCCGTATATAAAAGGTTTCTTTGCAAAAGTGGGAAATGGGCCGTGGTCAGTGCAATAATGACGGCGCCATACTCACTGCCCTGGGATTTATGGACAGATATGGTATATGCCAGTGTAAGTTCATCCAGTTCCAGAATATCATATTCTACAATGCGACCATCGTAATTCACCAGAATTTTGTTTTCCGTTTTAATCACCTCGGCAACGATACCGATATCCCCGTTAAACACGTCTTTTTCATAATTATTTTTCAGATGCATGACCTTGTCATTGGGTTTAAACATGATGTCCCGGGATTCTATGCCGCCCCTGGACTGATTTAACACCTTTTGAAGTTGCTGGTTCAAATTTATGGTACCGGCTTCTCCCCGATGCATGGGTGTTAAGACCTGTATTTCGTCAATATGAGGGAATGCTTTGGGTATTCGTTTTGAACACAGTTCAAGGATGGTTTCCACCACTTTTTCAGATGTCTGGTTTTCAATAAAATAAAATTCCGACAATTCGCCGGCCCCGGCCTTTTGAAAATCCGGCATCTCTCCGTTCCGGATACTGTGGGCATACATGATAATAGGGCTTTGCTTGGCCTGCCTGAATATATTTGTTAAAAAAAAGACCTTTATGCGTTCAGATTCAATAATATCAGACAATATATTGCCAGGTCCCACAGAAGGAAGCTGGAATGTATCCCCCACAAGTATCAGGACAGCACTTACAGGCATGGCTTCAATTAGCCGGTACATGAGAAGGGTATCCACCATGGAGGCTTCATCTACGATAAATACATCCAGCTCAAGGGGGTTGGCAAAATTTCTTTCAAAGGTCTGGTTTTCAAAGTCAAAGCCTAAAAGCTTGTGCAGGGTAAAGGCCTTTTCCCCGGTTACTTCTGAAAGACGTCTGGCTGCTCTTCCCGTAGGGGCACTTAACGTAACCTTTAGATTTTGCAGTTTAAAGACTTCACATAATGCCCGTATCAGGGTGGTTTTACCCGTTCCCGGCCCACCTGTGATCACAACAATTTTTTCAAGCAACACATTGTTGACAACACTTAATTGCTCTTCGGATAATTTTATGGCCAGTTTTGAGAGAACTTCTTCAAGGATTTTATCCTTGCTGATGTTAAGGGGTGCGACAGGCATGGATAAAATGGCTTTTATCCTTGATGCAATAATAGATTCTGCCTTGTACAGCCTTGAAAGGTAAATTTTTGTTTCATCTTCATGGGTTTCTATTTTTACTTCATCTGAATCTATCAATTGTTCCAGAGCCTTATCAAACCTATCCGGGTCTATGCCGGACAGTCTTGAACAGAACTGGAACAGCTTTTTTTTAAGTCCATAGACATGCCCTTCCTGTTCAAAAGACAAAAGACAATGGATCAGGCATGCCTGAAGGCGGTTTTCATCATCTTTTTTTACACCGCCGTTCATGGCAATCATATCTGCCAGGCTAAAACCGATCCCGGGAAGATCCTTTGCAATGGCATAGGGGTTTTTCTGTAAAATGTTCAGGGTCTGGGAACCATAAATCTGGAGAATGGTGGCGGCATGATACACACCCACACCATTTTCCTGAAGGAATTGCATGACCCTTCTGACAGCATGATGCTTGTTCCAGGTCTGCTCAATGAGTGTTTTTTTAGCTTCTCCGATTCCGTGAATATGCTTTAGCTTATCTGGTTCGTTTTCAATGATATCCAGGGTATTTTCTTCAAAATAATCCACTATCTTATCGGCCAGGGATTTGCCGATTCCTTTAATCATACCCGAACCAAGATATTTGCGGATGCCTGAAACCGTTGCAGGCAAAACAACCTTATAAATTTCTACTTTAAACTGGTCCCCATATTTAGGGTGGATGATCCATTTTCCTGAGATTTCAAGGCTTTCACCTTCAAACACCCCGGCAAGATGTCCCACAATGGTGACAGGGTCATTGATTTTGGCAATCCGAAGTTTGGCTATTGTATAATGGTTATCCGGGTTTTGATAGGTGAGTCTTTCTAAAATGCCTTTGATGATGATCATTTAACTCTTCACGCTATTAATGACCCCATCCCGGTCTAAAAAAACTATCTGTTCCATAATTTTTCTCTTTATTCTGCAACGGCAAAAACGCTGCCAAAGCCTTCTGCAATTAGTTTTTCACTATACCGTGTAGCATCTTTTAAATTGGTAAATCGGCCGATTCTCACCCGGTAAAAAGTCCCACGGTCATCCGTAAACGTTGTAACATGAGCATTTTGATAGTGCTTTGATAATTTATCCCGGTATTCCAGGGCATTGGCGTTGACCTGGAATGCCCCCACCTGTATCGTAAAGTTGCCTGTCCAATAATCAATGGGTTTAAAGGCAATGGGATCTTTTGTCTCCTTGGAATAGGATGTGGGCATTCCAAGGGCAGTCACCTTTACTTTTCCAGTTCCAGCTCCCAGTATCCCGATGCGGCTTGCCCCCGTATAAGACAGATCTATGATCCTGCCGGCGACAAAAGGGCCGCGATCATTTATCCTTACCACAATCTTTTGATTGGTTTTAAGGTTATCAACACTGACCCAGGTATTCATGGGCAAGGTTTTGTGTGCAGCCGTCATGGCATACATATTGTAAGTTTCACCATTGGATGTTTTTCTTCCATGGAATTTTTTCCCGTACCAGGAGGCGATTCCGGTCTGGACAAAGTCTTTGGCGCTGGCAATGGGTGTGTACTGAATCCCATATATTTTATAAGGTCTCTGGGTTGCAGGCCTCTTTTGACCTGGAGATGAAGATGGGCTTGTTTTATCGCTTGATGATTCAGGTGGTGGTATATGTTCTGGATCGTGGCGGGCCTTGTGGGTTGAGCATCCAAAAAAAATTAGTAAGAACAATATCAGGATCTGGGATGTGAACTTCAAAACAATACTCCATAATCTATAAGTATAGCATTATCAGTCAAGCGCTAACTCCAATACACCTTCCATTTTATCAACAAAGTAAAATTCAATGGAATTTTTTATATAATCCGGCACATCCTCCATATCTTTTTGATTCCATAATGGAAGAATAATCTTTTTAATTCCTGCCCGATGTGCTGCAATCACTTTTTCCTTGATCCCTCCCACGGGCAGAACTTCGCCTCTCAGGGTAATTTCACCACTCATGGCAAGACGTTTTTTCACAACTCGTCCTGTCATCAATGATGTCAAACAGGTCAGCATTGCCACACCGGCGGAAGGACCATCCTTTGGTATTGATCCCTCGGGCACATGAATATGAAGATCATGATTGTTGAAAAAGGAGTCATCTATGTTTAATTTTTTTGCGTTGGCCCGGATAAAACTTAAGGCAGTGCTGGCAGATTCTTTCATGATATCCCCAAGCTGTCCTGTTAAGGTAAGGTTTTTCCCCCCTTTCATGGCCACAGCCTCTATAAAGAGGATCTCTCCCCCATAGGGAGTCCAGGCAAGCCCCACAACAACCCCGGGATTTTCTATCCTCAACGCCAGATCCGGCATATTTGATACCGGGCCCAGATATTCATGCAGATCTTTTTGACCCACAACAAGGTTTTTAGCTTTTTTTTCGGCAATTTTGCTTGCAACTCCCCGGCATACGGATCCGATATGCCGTTCCAGGTTGCGCAAACCTGATTCTCTTGTATATCCTGAAATAATTTTTTTCACAGCACCAAAGGTAATTTTAACCTGGGTTGAGTTAAGACCGTTTGCATCCCTTTGCTTGGGAACCAGATACCGTGTAGCGATTTTTAATTTTTCCTCTTCTGTATAACCGTTTAGTTCCAGAACTTCCATCCTGTCTCTAAGGGGTGCCGGGATTGTATGGAGCACATTTGCCGTAGTTAAAAACATCACATCGGAAAGATCAAAGGACACATCCAGGTAATGATCTGAAAAAGAAAAATTCTGCTCCGGGTCCAGGACTTCCAAAAGAGCGGAAGACGGGTCTCCATGATAGGAGGAGCTCACCTTGTCGATCTCATCCAGCATGAACACAGGATTTTTTGTGCCGGCTTTTCTCAAACACTGGATAATTCTTCCTGGAAGCGCACCCACATAGGTTCTTCTATGGCCTCTTATTTCAGCCTCATCCCGAACCCCTCCCAGGGCAATTCTGACAAACTCCCTGCCCAGGGCGCTGGCAATAGATCTGCCAAGGGATGTTTTACCCGTGCCTGGAGGGCCTGTAAAACAAAGAATCGGGCCTTTGGAATCGTTTTTCAATTTACGAACGGCCAGATATTCAAGAATCCTTTTTTTGGGCTTTTCAAGACCATAATGGTCATTGTTCAGTATTCTTCTTGCTTCTTTAATATCGAGTTTATCCTTAGACCGCTCATTCCAGGGTAAGGATGTCAGCCAGTCAAGATAGGTAGATGCCACCACATATTCAGAAGAAGACGGATGCATCCGTGACAGTCTATGCAACTCCCTTTTTCCTTCTTTTTGTGCTTCTTCAGATAAACCTTTTTCTTCAATCTTAGTCTCGTATTCTTTTATTTCAACACTATCGTCTTCCGTTTCACCCAGCTCTTCTTTAATGGCTTTCATCTGCTGACGAAGATAGTATTCCCGCTGGCGCTTATCCATATCTTCTTTTACCTGGGTCTGGATCTTGGAGCCCATTTCCAGGATTTCCAATTGATCATTGACAAGCCGGGTCACTTTTTTCAAGCGTTTATTGACATCCAGAAGTTCGATAACCTTTTGTTTTTCCAGGACGGGTGCATTGATGGTGGAGGCAACCATATCTGCAAGAACATTGGGTTCCTGCAATGATTTGATCATGTGACCCATTTCTGAAGGAAGCCCAGGGGAAAGGTTTACAACTTTTTCATATTGTTCAACAATATTGACCATCAAGGCCCGGTTTTCTTTGTTCCTGTCAGCATTTCTATTTTCCAGGACATCAATTTCAGCCTGCATATACTTTTTGCCCGGAAGAAATTTTTTGACCCTGAAACGGTCTAAACCCTGTATTAAAAGCTGGGCTTTATCATCTTCCATTTTGGACATTTTTAAAATAATGGCTATGGTACCGATCATGTGGAGATCATTTGCCGTGTGTCTGGAATTAATATCAGATCGTTTGGATAAAAGCAGTCCCAGCATCCTGTTCCCTGACATGGCCTCATCAATCAGCTCCACGGCTTCATTTTGAATCAATACCAGAGGCAATACCATTTTGGGGAAAAGATTGGTGTCAACGATGGGAAGAATTGGTATAATATGGGGAATATTATCTGAAGTTATATTGCGTGTGGGAGCCTTAAGATCATCCATTATTATAGGGGTTCCTTTTGGAATCTATGGCTTAAATGAAATCTATGGAAACATTTTGTTTCCCCTTAATTTCTTTATTGAAAAATTTTCCCAGGGTAAGCTCTAAAAAACCATTGGAAAAGGTAGCAGATACTTTTTCAACATCAATAATACTTGGCAGGTACAAAACCCGTTCAAATTGTCCAAATTGTATTTCTGCAAGTCGGTATGTGGATGTCTGGTCAGGATGGTTACTTTTTCTACTGCCTGAAATTTTAACGGCTTTGTTGCTGACTTCAATAACAATATTGTCTCTTTTTACGCCTGCTATTTCAGCCTGGATAATGATTTCACTTCTTGTCTCAAGTATATCCATCTGGGGTTTCCATATCCGTTTTGAAAAACAAAACATGGGATTGACTGATTGAAACATGCCCTCAAAAGATTTTTCTTCAGTGGTTTGTGTTTCAATATTTTCTTCAAATAGTATTTCTATATGCTTCATATTAAACTCCTGATGATGCTGGTAAATCAATCATCTGATAATTTAACTAAAATACCATTTGACTCAGATATTGTAAAGC
>CALGRI010000492.1 GCA_937880875.1 uncultured Pseudomonadota bacterium | reverse complement strand
ATTGTCTCAACCAGCTTGAACGCGTCTTTTTTTGAAGGAATCGCATCAAGACCCTGACCCAGTTTCTTTCCGGAAAAAGTATCCATTACTATAGCATCCCTTGCATCCGTTGAAACGGCAAAGGGGATCTGATAATCATAGACCAGCCTGGCACCGGCCAGAATTTCCCTTTCATAGGAACCAATGGAGCCTGCTACACAGGCAATGGCCATTAATGGCTTTTCTTTGCAGCTGACAATCAGGTCTATGGCTGAGATATAATCTTCTCCTTTAAACTGGACAATCAATTCTTCATCCACTTTAATATCTGTTTTTGCATAGCCTTTTTCATCCACCAGAAATTTTTCAAATATCTGTCTGCTTACCTCGGATCCTATGTTTCTTACCGGTTTGCCCGTAATATAGTCACTGACAATATAATCAAATGTCATATTAAAGATGTCCCTGTCATTTCATCGGGTTGTTCGATATTCAATATTTTCAGAAGGGTCGGGGCTATATCACCAAGAATCCCGTCTTTCATCGATATATTTTTATATTTATTTCCGGCAAGTATCAGTCTTACCAGGTTCAGTGTGTGGGCAGTGTGCGGGGAGCCGTCATCTGCAACCATCTGTTCTGAATTCCCATGATCAGCTGTTACCAATGCGACACCGCCGGTTTCCCATATGGCTTTAACAACCTTTTGTGCACATTTGTCAACGGTTTCACATCCTTTGATGGCAGCTTCCAGAATCCCTGTATGCCCCACCATGTCCATATTGGCAAAATTCAGTAAGACAAATTGAAATTCATTGGATTTTATTTTTTCACAGGCTGTTTCGGCAAGTTCAAAAGCGCTCATCTGGGGTTTTTCATCATAGGTTGCCACGTCTCTGGGAGAGGGAATCAAAACTCTTGTTTCTCCGTCAAAAATTTTTTCATCGCCGCCATTAAAAAAATATGTAACATGGGCATATTTTTCAGTTTCAGCAATTCGAAGCTGGGAAATGTTGTTTTGGCTTAATATCTCTCCAAGAATTTTATCCAGGTGTTGAGGAGCAAAAGCCACGGGAAGATTAAAGGTTTGATCATACTGGGTCATGCATACAAAACCTGTAAGATTCATCTTTTTTCCCCTTGTGAATTCATTAAAGACAGGTTCAGTAAAGGCCCTTGTGATCTCTTTTGCCCGATCTGCTCGGAAATTGAAAAAGATAATTGCGTCTCCATCTTCGATTATACCATTTGGGGCGCCATTTAATGTGTTATTGTCAGTATTGAGAAGAATGGGTTTGATGAATTCATCAGTCTGACCGGAATCATAAGCTTTCTTTACTGCTTCTATTGGATTGTCAGCGAGCAATCCTGCAGGTTTTGTAAAAAGGTTGTACGCCTTTTCAACCCTGTCCCACCTTGTATCCCTGTCCATTGCCCAGTAGCGGCCGACAATAGTAGCGATTTTGCCATACTTCTGCTTGTCAAGATAGTCCTGCAATTGTTGGATATAATGAATGCCGCTTGTGGGTGATGTGTCTCGCCCGTCAAGGATCGGGTGGATAAAAAGGTGTTTGACATTATTTTGTTTTGCCATGTCAATTAAGGCAAACAAATGGGAGATATGGCTGTGAACTCCGCCATCAGACAAAAGCCCCATAAGATGGAGACTTTTTCCAGTGTTTGAAACCGTTGCCATGACGTTCAATAGCGCAGGGGTTTTAAAAAAGGATTTGTCTTGAATGGCCTGATTGATTCTTACAAAATCCTGAAATACTTTTCGACCTGCCCCTATATTCATGTGCCCGACTTCTGAGTTGCCCATGGTTCCATCGGGAAGGCCGACGGCATTGCCCGAACACTCAAGTTTGCAGCTGGGAAAATTTTTAAACAGGGAATCTAAAAAAGGGGTATCAGCCAGGGCAAAGGCATTGCCTGTGGTTGTGTCACTAATACCCCAACCATCAAGAATCATAAGGATATTGACAGGAAGAGATTTAGAAGCCATCATCTTCTTCCTCCTCCTCCTGCGGCTTAAATGTTTCTTTAAATTCGGAAAGATTAATCCTGGGTGCATCAGCCCACAAGCCTTCTATATCATAAAAAGATTTTTTTTCAGATTCAAAAACATGAATAATGACTTCGCCATAATCAAGTAAGGCCCAGTCACCTTCTTTAACACCTTCAACACCAATGGTTTTTATTTTCTGACCTTTTAAGCTTTTAATCAAATGCTCGGCAATGCCTGTAACCTGGCGTTGGGAACTGCCTTCAATAATGACAAGAGTATCTGTATAAGAGGTGAATTTTTTAACATCAATGGCAATAATTGATTTTGCCTTTCTCTCAAATGCAGGAATAAGGTATTTTTTAAGATCATCTTTTATGGCGACACAATTTTTCATTTATACAATTCCTTTGTTCTAATAATTTTTTCGATATTTGCAGGCACAAGATCTTTTATGGATTTGTTATTTTTTATCCGGTCCCGGATCATGGTGGATGAAATATTAATTTTGGGTACCTTGCAAATTATTATTTTCTGTTTTTTTTTATGGGAAAACGTATTGTCCTGTTCATTAAAGATGTACCCTTTTGATATGTTCTCGTCAATAAAAGAGACAATGGCATTATAATTTTCCCAATGCCCTCTTAGCATGATGATAATTTGAATAGCTTCAAAAATTTGATCTTTATGTTTCCATGTTGTTATGTCTAAAAATGCATCAGATCCCATTAAAAGGTAAAAAAGAGTGGTAGGGCCATATTCTTTTTTAAATTCGTTTATGGTATCAATGGTAAAGGAAGGTCCTTTTCTGATTAATTCTTTGTCTGATACGAAAAAATTTTCATGCCCCTTTAAGCTTTGTTTTACCATCTCAAACCGGTCATTTGCAGGCGCAAGGTTTATGTCAGGTTTGTGAGGAGGGGTTGCAGAAGGGATTAAAAAAATTTTTTCCAAACCATATCTATCTTTTACATATTGAATAATTTCAATATGTCCATTGTGGAAAGGATTAAAAGTTCCCCCAAAAAGTCCTGCTTTCATTTTTATTTCTTTGTAAGCTTGGAAGATAAAAGGTTGACAAGTTCTTTTACCCCTTTTCCGGTTACAGCTGACAAGGTCAATACCTGGATATCTTTTAAGGCATGTTTAAACGCCTCAACTTTTTCTTCTGTCCCGGGCAGGTCAATTTTGTTCAGCACGACAATTTGAGTTTTTTGTGCCAGTGTTTGACTGTGCTTGGACAACTCATTGTTGATCAGGTTAAAAGATTTAAGCGGAAAATCAGGATCTATCTGGAAAGAATCAATCAAATGAACCAGAATTCCGGTTCTTTCAATATGTTTTAAAAAACTGATGCCAAGGCCCAGTCCTTCGTGTGCACCCTCAATCAACCCTGGGATGTCTGCTACAGCAAAGGGTTCTCCAAAGGGTGGTTCCACCATTCCTATAATTGGGGTCAGTGTTGTAAAAGGATATTCGGCTATTTTAGGACGGGCTGCCGATATATTGCTGATCAGCGTTGATTTTCCAGCATTGGGCAAGCCAACAAGCCCGACATCGGCAAGAAGTTTCAACTCCAGTTTAAGCTTGAGTTCAATTCCGGGAATACCAGGCTGAGAATATCTGGGTGCCCGGTTGGTGGAAGATGCAAACCGTTTATTGCCCCGTCCGCCCATGCCTCCCTGGGCAATAATATATTCATCCTCAGTATTGGTTAGATCGACAATGATTTCGCTGGTGTCTGCATTGGAAACAATGGTTCCCGGGGGAAGGGTGATGATGCAGGGTGAACCATTCTTGCCATGTTTTTGTTTGCCTTGACCGCTCTCGCCATTTTTGGCTCTGAGAAATTTCTGGCGGCGATAATCGTAGAGTGTTCGTTTACTCGGATCAACCTTTAGAATAACATCTCCACCATCACCGCCATCACCACCATCAGGTCCGCCTCTTTCAATGTACCGTTCCCTTCGGAAGCTTGTACATCCTCGACCGCCATTTCCGGAACTGACTATGATAATTGTTTCATCTACAAATTTCACGCTTCATAAACGCTGACTTTTTTTCTGTCGCGGCCTTTTCTTTCAAAGGTCACAACACCGTCAATCAAGGCAAAAAGAGTAAAATCTCTACCCATACCAACGTTGCTGCCGGGATGGAGCTTGGTGCCCACCTGTCTTACAAGAATGTTTCCTGCAAGAACGCTCTGTCCTCCAAATTTTTTTACACCGCGGCGCTGGCCGTTTGAATCGCGACCATTTCTTGTGCTGCCCGCTGCTTTTTTATGTGACATTAGGTCTCTCCTTACTATCTAAACCGCAATGGAATCTATTTTAATTTCAGTATAATGCTGTCTGTGGCCTTTCATTCTTCTAAAGCCTTTACGACGTTTATACTTGAAGACTAATTTCTTTTTGTCCTTTGCCTGGTCAAGAATGTGTGCTTTGACGGAGGCGGTTTCAACTTTCGGACTTCCAAGGGTGATGGTTTCACCATCTGAATACATGAGGACGTCATCAAATTCAATCTGGGTACCTTCGGTGCCCTCAAGTTTTTCAACTTTCAGGATCTGTTCTTCATGAACCTTGTATTGTTTTCCTCCGGTCCTGATAACTGCGTACATTTTTAAACTCTCCTTATTATTTCAATACTTTCGCAATTTTAAAAAACTCTGAATATTATACTTATTCCCTGAGATTGTCAAGATAAACATATTTACAATTTTAATCAGTATATATAACATATTTTATGTATTTGGCAAATTAAAAATTGAGCTCTTTTCTTCTGTTGTTTAATCTCAAATTGGGGTTAAGGTTAAACAAAAATATCTGCAGCAGGGTCGTATGTGGAAGGATAGGTTCTTATAAATTCAAGGACAGCGCTGTCGTTGGATTTATTGAGCAGACAGAAAACATAAAACCTGAAAATATCAAAAGAATCAATATCTGGGTCAATTAAAAGCTCTTCCGGGGGCCTATCTGCTATTGGTTTAATTGGTTTCTTGTAAATATCAAAGACATGCTCTATTTCATCTTTTAATAGAAATCGCATTATTTTTATTTTGATAGGATTTTTTTGGACATAGACAGATATGGACTCAAGAAAAAAAGATACAGCAGACAGCTTTGATGACAGGCAATTTTCTTTTTTACTCAAATTCAGATGGCGGCCTATTTTTTCCCTTTGAAGCCGAGCTTTTTCTTCAAATATTGAAAGATACTCTTTAAGGCTTCTCATTCCGGGTGGAGTCAGTTCGTCTGTCCCATTGTCAAGGATGATAGATTCAATCTGTACATCAAGCAGATAAGGCAAGCAGAATAGGCTTTGATCCAGATCATATCCTTCAAGGGGTTTGAAATAATCGACAAGCAGGGCTTTGCGACCGGTTTTTTTTATCGGGAAAAAATTTGTGTTCCGGGTAACCGGGATTTTTTTATGTCCAAAAGGATGTAAGGCACTGGTAAAGGTTGGAATAATTATAAATGCGCCATCAGGGGTTATTTCTGTACCATATCCATCTGTTATGGAGGGTTTTATGCTAGCAAAATCTTCATCCAGGCCTGCCGGGATAAGCAACTCGTCCAGGTCATGCTGAGTGCTTATGGGGTTCCCAAAGTCCTGCTCGATTTTCTTTATGCGGGCTTTATTTTTTGAAGTAATGCTGACAGAAAGGTTTGAATGTTTTTTTAATAGCGTTTTTAATAAGGTCTCCTTTCCTTTCGGAACCTTTGTTAATAGACTGTATTCAAGTGGTAATGTGTCCAGATAGTCTATGATATCAGATATGGTTTTTTCATCCTGCCCCCAGTCAAGGGGATCAGAAGCGCTATAAAGAGAAATTTCGTCATTGCCTTGATCTGCCATATGCGTAAGGATTTTAAGAATGGCTTTATACGAAAAGTGTGATCTTGCCCCGGGTAATGCCCATTCATTGCATCGCCTGCAATAATTGCTGCATCCCGATGTCAATTGAAAATTCATGGCGGTTTTATACA
>CALGRI010000491.1 GCA_937880875.1 uncultured Pseudomonadota bacterium | reverse complement strand
CTGCTAACCCTCCATAAATAAACAACTCAGTAAAATTATGAATAAAAATATTATCAGCATACTACTAGTCCTTATTATCGTGGAGGTGATTATTATCACCTCCAGGCGAAGGGGCTCGTAGTGGCATAAACCTTAAATCAACTTTAAAAGCCGTTATCAGCCCCCAGGGAGCAGATAACGGCTTTTTCATTTTGGAAACAAACAACATGAGAAGCCACATTGCAACAAAAGGTACGGCAAGAGCCCCCCATCGAAGCCTGTTCAAGGCCATGGGATATACAGACAGAGAAATCAACCAGCCCCTTATAGGCATTGCCAACTCTGCCAATGAATTGATCCCCGGTCACATGCATCTGGACAATATTGTCAATGCAGTTAAATCCGGCATCAGCATGGCTGGCGGAACCCCCATGGAATTTTCAACCATTGGTATCTGTGACGGGATCGCCATGAATCATGCAGGCATGCACTACTCTCTTGCATCCCGCGAACTCATTGCAGACTCAATAGAAGTCACAGCCATGGCCCATCCCTTTGATGCCATTGTCATGGTACCCAATTGTGATAAAATTGTCCCGGGTATGCTCATGGCAGCAGCACGATTGAATATTCCAGCCATATTTATCAGCGGTGGTCCAATGCTTTCCGGGAAACATCCCGAGGACAAAAATAAAAAAATTGATCTCATTACTGTATTTGAAGCCGTGGGCGCGGTCAAGTCCGGCAGGATGACCCAAAGCCAGCTTCTTGAAATAGAAAATGCCGCCTGCCCCACCTGCGGATCATGTGCTGGAATGTTTACTGCAAACTCAATGAATTGCCTTACAGAAGCCATTGGAATGGCTCTTCCGGGAAATGGAACCATTCCCGAACCTATGTCGGAAAGAATTCGTCTGGCCAAACAGACTGGAATACAAATCATGGAACTCTTAAATAAAGATATTTGCCCTGATAAAATTATGACAAAAGATGCCTTTATGAATGCCCTGGTGGTTGATATGGCTCTTGGGTGTTCCACCAATACAGTGCTTCATTTAAAAGCTATTGCCAATGAAGCACATGTTGATATTGATCTGAACCTGATTAATGAGGTCAGCCAAAAAACCCCCCATTTATGTTCTCTAAGCCCGGGGGGGGAGGACCACATTGAAGACTTAAATTTTGCCGGCGGTATTCCTGCTGTCATGAAAGAACTTTCTGACCATGGCATGATTAATATTGAATGTTTGACTGCCACTGGAAAAACAATGGGTCAAAACCTTGAGATGGTTATTAAAAAAGACCAGCAGGTGATACGGCCCGTTGAGAATCCCTATCACAGACAAGGAGGATTAGCAGTACTCTTTGGCAACCTTGCCAAAGAAGGTTGTGTGGTAAAACAATCTGCCGTTCTTGATAAAATGCTCCGGCATCAGGGCCCGGCCAGGGTATTTGATTCTGAAGAAGAAGCAACCAAAGCGATTCTTGAAAATCAAATCAACAAAGGAGATGTAATTGTCATCCGGTATGAAGGTCCGGCAGGTGGGCCTGGCATGCGTGAGATGCTCACCCCCACATCAGCCATAGCAGGAATGGGACTTGATGAAACTGTTGCCCTTATAACGGATGGCAGATTTTCAGGTGGGTCCAAGGGGGCTTCCATTGGTCACATATCCCCGGAAGCTGCAGAGGGAGGGCTTATAGCGATTGTTAAAGAAAATGATCAAATCAAAATAGATATTCCAGCTAAATCCATTGAACTTCTGGTTTTTGAAGATGAAATTGCAACCAGGTTTGCCAAATGGAAAAAACCGGAACCCAAAATTAAAACAGGATATATGGCCCGGTATGCCAGGATGGTGAGTTCGGC
>CALGRI010000490.1 GCA_937880875.1 uncultured Pseudomonadota bacterium | reverse complement strand
AGATTTAGAGCTTATTTGGGCATTGAAACTGTTCAGGCTTTGGGGTCCACCGTAAACCATTTATTATCAGGTCAATTTTTCCTGATAAGTTTTAAAAACTATCAATATCAGGGAAAATATTTCTATTAAATCTTTTATTAAGTAGCCTCTATCCAGATGTAGTGAAAATCCAGATGAAATTACACATATCAATAATTTTCCAATTATTCAATCAAGGTGAAAATATAATTGATTCAGAAAGGATCTGTCGGAATGTTCTTTATTGGAGATACACTTTCCAGCAGTTCAAACCTTTAAAAATAATTTTCTGAAATCTGCAAAATTGTGATCTATATATTAAAATTAGTGCGTAGAAATGGCTGGGTAATGATGCCCATGGCTTATGAGAATATGAAACTACGGGTATCCCTCCCAGGTTGAAATATGGTACGATTTTTTACCTAAAAAAAATCAAAAAAGCCGTAAGTCACAGGAATGGACTTACGGCTTTTGGGGATTGGATAATTACAAGGGTCTATTTATTCTTCAACAATCATCATGGTGGCAGGATCAAGTCTATATTTTTGATTGGTTTTGTCACCGTCTTTTAGAACCACAGCTTCTATTTTATCTTCTACAGGCTGAAGAACAATTGCTTTATCAAACTTTTCTTTATTGGATTCAAGCTGAATTGGGTATCCATCCTGGCTCAATTTTTCTTCCCTGTGTGTTTTTATGGAGAACCAGATAAAAATAGAAAATTCTCGATTTATAGCTTCAAGTTCTTCAAGGATGACTGAAACATCCTTATCAAAATTCAATCCATCAATAATCATGGTTGAAGGCAGGGCAAGGTCTGCTTTTTTAAAGCTTTTAAGATAATCCTTGATCTTTTTTGTATCAAATGTGGATTCATTATAGCTGATTCCAACCTTGTTGAGGTTAATGTCTTCCCAGAGCCTTACAGCTTTCTGGGGATCAACATAACCGATACTGTCCACAAGGTTTGTGTATGCATCAGTATACCTTAAGTTTATTTTTTCAATGGATTCATCAAGGCTGATATGGAGTATTTTTTTATCGTTTAACAACTGAATCAGCGCGATCTGAACAAGAAAACTTGTTTTTCCAACACCAGCCCTTGAAAGGACTGCACCGAACCTGCCTTGTTTCTGGGTTTCAATCCCAATGGCTTTTGAAACCGGGCTTTTAGAAATGAGATCTTTTTTTAACATATTTCCTCTCTCTTATATAAATAGCTTATTTTTTTTGTGTTTTTTCTTCAAGTTTTTTTCTGGCAATATCTTCTGCAATAGATTGCGGCACCTGTTTGTATGCTGAAAACTCCATTGTGAACTGTGCTTTTCCCTGTGTAGCAGATCTGAGAACAGTTGAAAAGCCAAACATATCAGATAGCGGGACCAGGGATTCTACCACAGACATCACGCCTTCTTCCTGGGAGCCTTGAATAATACCCCTTCTCTGGTTGATCAGGCCCATGCAGGAGCCCTGAAATTCATTAGGTGTTTCAATAACAACCTTCATGATGGGTTCTTTGATGACGGGTTTTGCTTTGGCATATGCTTCAAGAAAAGCGCCCCTTGCCGCAGATTTAAACGCCATCTCGGAAGAGTCTACGGCATGAAAGGCACCATCATCAATGGTAATTTTAATGCCCGTAACAGGGAATTCAAGTTTAGGGCCTTTAGCCATACACCCTTCAAAGCCTTGCTTACAGGCTGGAATATATTGAGTGGGGATCCTGCCACCCGTAATTTTATTTACAAATTCAAATTCTTCATCATGGGGTTCCATAAATCCAGCCACACGGCCATATTGTCCTGCACCACCCGTCTGTTTTTTATGGGTATAGTTAAAAAGAGATTTTTTGGTAATGGTTTCTCTGTATGCCACTCTTGGCTTGCCCGTGTCAACTTCTGCACCATATTCTCTTTTCATTCTCTCAACATAAACTTCAAGGTGGAGTTCTCCCATACCCTGAATGATGGTATCCCCGGTTTCATGATCCACATAGGTTTTGAAAGTCGGGTCTTCCTTGGTAAACCGGTTTAATGCCTTGGACATGTTAATCTGGGCTTTGTTGTCCTTGGGTACAATGGAAAGAGAGATAACAGGTTCCATGATATGCATTGCAATCAAGGAGTAATTGATTGTTGGTGATACAAATGTATCGCCGGAAGCGCAGTCAACTCCGAACATAGCTCCTATGTGGCCGGCTGGGATGGCTTCTACTTCTTCGGTTTGAGAGGAATGCATTCTGATGAGACGTCCTACCCTGAATTTTCTCCCATCCCTTGAATTAACCAGTGTGTCGCCTTTATTAATACATCCCTGATAGACCCTGATATAGGTTAACTGGCCATATTGCCCGTCTTCCAGTTTAAAGGCCAGAGCCACGGTTGGTTTGTCAAAGCTGCTTTCAAGAATAACAGTTTCTCCATTATTATCCATATCAAGGGCTTCATTTTCAATATCAATGGGGGCGGGGAGATAGCTGATTACTGCATTCAACAGGGGCTGAACAGCTTTATTTTTATATGCAGACCCAAGAAACACCGGGGTCATCTGTCTTGTAATGGTTCCGTTTCGAACAGCAGTCATGATTAATTCTTCGGTGATGGTTTTTTCTTCCAGAATGGCATCGGTCAGGTCATCTGAAAAAAGAGAGACAGCATCTATCATTTCTTCCCGGGCAATTTGGGCATCCTCCATCATTTGGGTGGGGATCTCTTTAGTTACAATTTTTTCACCATTTTCACCTTCAAAATAATAGGCTTTCATGGCAACAAGATCTACAACGCCCTCATGTTTGTCTTCAAGGCCTATGGGAAGCTGCATCAGGACAGAATTGTGGCCCAGCTTATCCCTCAACTGCCTGCTTACCTTGGCAGGGTTGGCACCAGACCTGTCACATTTGTTGACAAAGGCTATGCAGGGAACTTTATACCGTTTCATCTGCTGGTCAACGGTGATGGACTGGGACTGGACTCCGGAGACAGAGCAAAGGACCAGCACAACCCCGTCCAGAACCCTTAAAGACCGCTCAACCTCTACTGTAAAGTCAACATGGCCCGGGGTATCAATAATATTGATATTGTGCTTGTTCCATTCACAATAGGTGGCAGCCGATGCAATGGTAATGCCTCTTTCTCTTTCAAGTTCCATGGAATCCATGACAGCACCGACTCCGTCTTTGCCCCTGACCTCATTGATCTTATGTATTCTGTCAGTGTAAAATAAAATTCTTTCAGTCAGTGTGGTTTTGCCGGAATCAATATGAGCGCTGATTCCAATATTTCTTACTCTTTTTAGATCTCTGATCATTTTAAAATTATCCTTTGAATATAAAATTTACTTATCAAACAATTTTAGAATGCAATTGTTGTCAAAGGCTTTCCTGTATTTTAATATTGCTAAATTATTACGATTTTGTTAGTGTGAATTCGAAGTTAAACTTAGCTTAAGAAACATGAAATAATATATTTAACCCACTAATTTGTCAAGTAAAAATTATTGATTTTGAATGATTTATCAGAACAATCTATGCAGGAATTCAAACACTGCATAAAATTAGGCTCAAAAAGTTTTAATATCAGTGTTTTAGACCATCAAGTCGATATGATGATCCTTCATGCAAAAGAGCTGATGGCATGGAATAAAAAAATAAATCTTACTGCCATTAAAGAACCCTTGCTCATTGCTGAAAAGCATTTTATCGATTCCATTGCAGCAGCTTCTTTTCTTGGAAATGAGACCTGCCTGATTGATATGGGATCAGGAGGGGGATTTCCAGGTATTCCCATTAAAATTATGAAGCCCTCGTTAAAAGTTGTCTTGATAGATTCCTCTAGAAAAAAAGTCAATTTTTTAAAACATGTCATACGAATATTACATCTGGAAAATATTGAGGCCATCCACTCAAGGGTTGAAGATCTTCATACAGATAAAGCCTATCAAAACAATTATGATGCCGTCATATCCCGTGCTTTTACTGAACTTTCAAATTTTACAGCACTGACGTCTCCTTTCCTAAATGAAAACGGTGCAATTTATGCCATGAAAGGAAAGCATGCAGACCAGGAGATTACACCTGCTATTCTAAGAAAATTTGATTTGCAAACAAATCATTATCAACTTCCCTTTGAAAAATCAGATCGATATATGATCAAGTTGTCTGTTAAACGCTGATATTATTTGTTGTTTCTTGACATTTTAATGATTTGGCCGTACAAAGAAAGGCTCAACTATTGAATATCAACTGATCCGAATACCGGAGGAACAATGGATTATAAAAAAACCTTGAATCTGCCCTCAACAAAATTTGCTATGAAGGCCAATCTGCCGCAACGTGAACCCCAGCAGTTAAAAGAATGGGAAGAAAAGAAAATTTATCAGAAATTAAGGGAACAGTCTAAAGATAAAAAAACCTTTATTCTCCATGACGGCCCTCCTTATGCAAATGGCCATTTGCACATGGGACACGCCATTAATAAAATTTTAAAGGATATTATTGTTCGATCCCGACAAATGGCAGGATACAATGCCCCCTATGTTCCAGGTTGGGATTGCCACGGACTTCCCATTGAACACAATGTAGATAAAAAGCTTGGTAAAAAGAAACAAGAAATGACCGATGTTCAGGTCCGACGGGAATGCAGAGCTTATGCTGCAGAATTTGTCGAAATTCAAAAAGAAGAATTCAAACGCTTTGGCGTTATGGGGGAATGGGACAATCCTTATTTAACAATGAATTACCCCTATGAAGCCAGGATTGCCAAAGAGTGTGGAGAGTTTGCCCTGGCCGGGGATATGTTTTTGGGTAAAAAACCCATTTACTGGTGTTTCAGTTGCCAGACAGCCCTTGCAGAAGCTGAGATTGAATATCATGACCATACCTCTCCATCCATTTTTGTGAAGTTTCCGGTAAAAGATGATTTGTCCGAACTTCTGCCAGATGTTACAGAAGACATATTTGTTGTGATCTGGACCACCACCCCCTGGACCATTCCGGCCAATTTAGGGGTCTGTCTTCACCCTGATTTTGTCTATGTGGCAGTAAAAACAGAAAATCATGGGGTTTTAATTGTTGCCAGGGATCTGGCTGACAAGGTAATGAAAACCTTTGGATTTGAAAACTATACGATTCTTAAAGAAATTGCCGCAAAGGATCTTGAAAATAAAAAATGCAAACACCCGATATATGACAGGGATTCACTGATTATTTTAGGAGACCATGTGACCCTTGAAGCCGGCACGGGCTGTGTTCATACAGCGCCGGGACATGGCACGGACGATCATATCGTGGGTGAAAAATATGGACTGGACTGTTATTCACCAATTGAAGACAATGGGGTATTTTCAAAAGATGTTGAGTATTTTTCAGGTGAATTTATTTTTAAAGCAAATATTTCCATTAATGAAAAACTGGACAGATTGAATCTTTTATTAAAAAATGAAAATCTGTCTCACTCTTATCCCCATTGCTGGCGGTGTAAAAGCCCGGTGATATACAGGGCAACACCCCAATGGTTTATCTCCATGGACAAAATGGGACTTCGTCAAAAAAGTCTTGATGAAATCAATAATGTCCAGTGGATCCCGTCCTGGGGGCGTGAAAGAATTTATTCCATGATAGAAAACCGCCCTGACTGGTGTCTTTCAAGACAGAGGTCCTGGGGTGTTCCCATTTCGGTATTCCATTGCAAAGAGTGTAAAGAGGTCTATGTCACAAGGGAATCCGTGGATAAAATACATGAATTGTTCACTGAGTTTTCTTCTGATATCTGGTTTGAAAAAGATGCAAAATTTCTAATGCCTGAAGGCGCTGAATGTGAGAAGTGCAGCTCAACTGAGTTTACAAAAGATCATAATATTCTTGATGTATGGTTTGATTCCGGTGTGAGTCATGCAGCAGTCCTGGATGAAAGACAAGGCCTTTTTCGACCCGCTGACCTGTATCTTGAGGGAAGTGATCAGCACAGGGGATGGTTTCACTCTTCTTTGCTGACTAGTGTTGGAAGAACAGGAAAAGCACCATATAAAGCTGTTCTCACC
Source organism: uncultured Pseudomonadota bacterium (assembly GCA_937880875.1). Classification (GTDB taxonomy): domain Bacteria; phylum Desulfobacterota; class Desulfobacteria; order Desulfobacterales; family Desulfobacteraceae; genus Desulfobacula. The sequence goes on along the minus strand of CALGRI010000490.1, from coordinate 12,111 downwards.
CATGGATTTGTTGTAGATGAAAATGGCAGGAAAATGTCCAAATCTGTTGGAAATGTGGTGGCTCCGGAATCGGTTATTAATCAGTATGGTGCTGATGTCTTAAGGCTTTGGGCAACTTCGGCTGATTATAAGGGAGATATAAGCATCTCCAATAATATTATCAAGCAATTGTCAGATGCATACCGCCGCATACGAAATACCTGCAGATTCATGCTGGGCAATTTTTCAGATTTTGATGTTACAAGCGATCTTAGATCCATAAAAGATATGTCCGAGCTTGACCGGTTTATTCTCCACAGACTGCATCACGTGGTAAGTCGTTCACTTACCTCCTATGATAAATATGAATTCCATACCATTTATCATACTTTGCACAATTTTTGTGTGGTGGATCTGTCTTCTTTCTACCTTGATATTATCAAGGACAGATTATATACGTCTCCTGCGACGGATCCAATGAGACGTGATGCCCAGACAGTCATGTTTATCATACTGGATGCTATTGTAAAAATCATGGCACCGATTCTGCCTTTTACAGCAGATGAGATTTACCAGCATATGCCCAAAGAGTTGGATCATAAGGACAGTATTCACCTGGATTCCATGGTCGAGCTCAATAAAGAATGGGAAGATAAAGAACTGGCAGATATCTGGGAGAACATCAGAACCCTGCGAGGTGAAGTAACCAAAGCTTTGGAAGAAGCAAGAATCAATAAATTGATCGGTCATCCTTTGGATGCTGCCCTTGAAATTAAATTGCCTGATACCCCATTAAAAGGACAGGTTGAAAATTTAAAAGAAAATCTCAATGATATTTTTATTGTATCCAGTGTTGTGATTGTGGATACCATAGATGATGCAGCTTATCACGCCAAAGAGATTCAAGGCCTGTCCATTAAAGTTAACAAGGCAGCAGGTAATAAGTGTGATCGGTGCTGGCGGTTTGATGAAAGTATCGGCATGGATGTGGAACATCCCACGGCCTGTGTGCGGTGTGCAACAGCTTTAAAAAAGATATTATAACCTGAAGGTCACACGTAACATAAAGGTCACACGTAACATAAAGGTCACACGTAACATAAAGGTCACACGTAAATTGAATCTGCTATCCTTAAAAGCTGAAGGGAAAATATGGATTCGTTTGGGCCTGGTCAGCGGATGTGTCATTTTCGTTGACCAGATCACCAAATATATTATTAAAATAAACCTGTCTTTATATGATAATATCATTGTGATAGAAAAATTTTTTAATATTACCCATATCCTGAATCCAGGCGGAGCCTTTGGCTTGCTGGCTTCCCAGTCCCCTGAAATTAGAAAATTTATATTCCTGTTCATGTCATCTATAGTGGCCCTTTTTGTTTTATGGTTTTATAAAAAGACTGCCTCAAATTTTGTTTTCCTTTCCTATGGCCTGGCTCTAATTTTTGGAGGTGCTGTAGGAAACCTGATTGACAGATTTAAATATGGCAAAGTTGTGGATTTTCTTGATTTTTATATAGGTTCTCTCCATTGGCCTGCATTTAATGTTGCCGACAGTGCCATCAGCATTGGAATGGGCATATTGATCTATCACATCCTATTTAATAAAATTCCGGATTTTTAAGCTTATGTATCCTGTTCTCCTACATATTGGCAGTTTTAATATTTACACCTATGGCCTTTTTGTTGCCCTTGGATTTATGACGGCAGTATGGGTTTCTCAAAAAAATGCAGCCCCCCATGGTATCCTGCCCGAGGCTGTTACAGATATTTTCTTTGTTATACTGGTATCTGCTATTTTAGGAGCCCGTCTTTTGTACGTAGGGATCAATTTTGACGATTACAAAGACAATTGGCTGGACATCCTGAAGATCTGGAACGGGGGCCTGGTTTTTTTCGGTGGATTTCTTGGAGCCCTTGTCGCATCTTTTATTTATCTGAAGATGAAAAAATTAAACATTCTCAAAACATTTGATATCCTGGCGCCAGGTGTTGCCCTGGGTCATGCAGTTGGAAGACTTGGATGTTTTTTTGCCGGGTGCTGCTATGGTAAAACCTGCGATCTACCCTTTGCTATAAAGTTTACAAATCCTGAAAGCCTTGCTCCTATTGGCGTTTATTTGCACCCGACCCAGATTTATTCCGTGCTTTCCAATCTTATTTTGTTTTTTATTATTATAGTTGTCCAGAAAAAAAAGAAATTTAATGGTCAGGTGTTTTTAAGTTATATCATGCTTTATTCATTGTTCAGGTTCATTGTTGAATTTTTTCGGGGGGATTTTCGAGGAAATTTTATTTTTGACTTTATTTCCATGTCACAGGGCATAGGCCTCATGGTTTTTCTGATTGCCCTTATTCTTTTAATTAAACTGTCCAGACCTTTTTATGGCCCAAAATAAAAACATACTTAAGCACAATGGATTAGACGTATTTTTAACGTCTGTTCAAGAAAAGGATATTCCTGCCCTGGCATTGATTTATGGTGAATCTTTTCTGGTAAAACAAGCCTTTAAAACCCTGTCTACTTTTCTACTGGGAAATGATAATCCTAAGTTTGCCCTTGAAACTCTAGAAGGTGGTGCTGTTTCCATGGGAGATATCATTGAGCAGGTATCCACTTTTTCTCTTCTTGTTTCCAAAAAAATCGTGGCAGTCAAAAATGCCCCTTTGTTTCAAACAAGTCAGAGCGGTTCAGATATCAGTTTTTCTTTGTCTGACCTTGATCATCTGAATGATTTTATTGGAAAAGGCATTCCAAAAAATCATTATTTGATATTGACAACCTCCCTTATTGATAAAAGAAAAAAAATATATAAAGCAATCGCAGATAAAGGGTTAATCATTGACTGCTCTGTTGCTCAAGGGGCAAGAAAAGCAGACCAGGATGAGCAGAGAGCGGTTTTGCAGAATGTTGCAGGCCAGATCCTGTCAAAATCTAAAAAAACCATAGATAACCAGGCCTTTCATGCCCTTGTGGATTTGACTGGATTTAATCTTGATCTTTTATTTCAGAATCTTGAAAAGCTGATTGCCTATTCCGGTAAAGCTATGATGATTTCAATAGCAGATGTAAAAGCTGTTGTAAAAAGGGATAAAAAAGATCCAATATTTAATTTAACCAATGCGTTTATAGCTAAAGATGTTAAAAATGCTCTTTTTTATTTAAATTCACTTTTTAATGAAGGATTTCATCCCCTGCAGATATTAAAATCATTTGAAAATCTAATTCGAAAACTGATCCTGGTGAAATGTTTTACGCAAAAATTTTATGAAAACAATAAAATGAGTCTGAAAAATATGAATTTTAATTCATTCCAGCAAGTTGTCCTTCCAAAAGTCATTAATCATGATGAACAGTTAAAGATAATTATAGAAGACCGGGACAAATATATATCAAACCAAGATTCAAAGACAAAAGCAAATAAGGCAAACGATCTTTTCCTTGCACCCAATCCAAAAAATGCCTATCCTGTTTTCCAGATTTTTCAAAAATCTGAGAATTTTTCTTTAAAAGAGTTGAATCAAGCATTGATTTTTTTAGGTGATCTGGATTATCGACTAAAGTCTTCATCTTTTGATGCAAAGATAGCCATTGAAAACTTTATCATCAACACCTGCAGTAAAGGAGGGTTTGTGTATGCCGAGGAAAACAAAAATCGTCGCCACCATTTCTAGCTTAAATTGTTCTTCTAAGTTTATAGCAAGGCTGTATAATGCCGGTATCAATGTTGTTCGACTGAATACAGCCCATATGACCCATGACGATGCCTTGAAAGTGATCGAAAATACAAGACAGGTGTCGGATAAAATAGGGATTCTCCTGGATACCAAAGGCCCTGAGATCAGAACCTGCGATAATAATAAACCTTTGTCAGTAAAATATGGGGAGACCATAAGAATTAAAGGCGCTCCCGGTGAAAAATCCAAAGGTAAGGTGATCTGTGTCTCCTATGCGGATTTTGTCAAGGATGTTCCTATTGGCAGTTCCATAATGATCGATGATGGAACCATTGCCCTGGCCGTTATGGATAAGGACGACAAGTATTTATCCTGCCATGTGGAAAATGATGGGGTGATCAATGCCAGAAAAAGTATCAATATCCCGTCTGTTCATGTGAAACTTCCGGCTTTGAGTAAGAAAGATATAGGCTTTATTGAATTTGCCGCTGATAATGATCTGGATTTTATTGCCCATTCTTTTGTGAGAAATAAAAATGATGTCATAGCTGTTCAAAAAATTTTGAATAAAAAAAAATCTTCCATGAAAATTATTGCAAAAATTGAAAACGCCCAGGGGGTTGAAAATCTGAGTGAGATTCTCGAACATGCTTATGGGGTTATGATTGCAAGGGGTGACTTGGCAGTTGAAATACCAACAGAGCAGATTCCGCTGATCCAGAAACAAATTGTCAGGACCTGCATTGAAAAAAGAAAACCCGTAATTGTTGCCACCCAGATGTTGCATTCCATGATTGAATCACCCAGACCCACAAGGGCAGAGGTATCAGATGTCGCCAATGCATGTCTTGATCATGCAGATGCCCTCATGCTTTCAGGAGAAACAGCCAATGGAAAATATCCTGAAGTGGCTGTCAGAACCATGGCAAGGGTTGCCCAGGAAGTTGAGGACAAAACCAGCAGTTATATGAATGTGCCTTATACACTTGAAAATAAAATCACGGCTTATCTTGCTAAGGCAGCTGTTAAAGCTTCTTTAAGGCTGAACACAAGAGCCATTGTGGCGGATTCTTTAACCGGAGATTCGATTCGTGCACTTGCAGCTTACAGGGGTGACAATCCCATCTATGCCCAGATATATGACAAACGGGTGATGCGCCAATTGTCTTTGTCCTTTGGGGTATTTGCCGACTACATACCAATGGATATCACAAGTCAGGACTCCTTAAATAAGTCTATATGCCTGTTGTTAGATGATAAACAATTTAAAGAAGAAGACTTGATTATTGTCCTTGCAGGTCACTTTGGCATTAAACAGGGCGCATCTTATATTGAAATAAGCACAGCAGAAAATTTCAAAAAAAAATGCGCTTAAGAATCAAATAGATTCTGGGCATTATAGGAGCTTCGCACAAAAGGTCCTGCCGCTATTTTTTTAAACCCGATTTGTCGAGCTTGGTCCTCAAGCTGCTTAAATTCATCCGGGGAATAATATTTTTGAACTTTAAGATGGGCTTTTGTGGGCTGAAGATATTGACCAAGGGTTATAATTTCACAGCCATAATGAAAAAGATCCTTCATGGTCTGTTCAAGTTCTTCCATAGTTTCTCCCAAGCCTACCATGATCCCGGATTTGAGAGGCATTGAAGCGTCAATGGCTTTTGCATTCTTGAAAAGATCAAGGGATTGCTGATAGTTGGCCTCGGGTCTGGCTATTGAGTAAAGCGATGGAACAGTCTCAATATTGTGGTTCAGCACATCCGGGTTTGCACGTACAACTATCTTCAAAGCCTCTATATTCCCCTGGAAATCAGGAATCAAGACCTCGACTTTGGGATCATCGGGCAGGGTGGTTTTAATGGCTTTTATGGTATCGGCAAAATGAGAAGCACCGCCATCTTCAAGGTCATCCCTTGTAACAGAGGTCACCACCACATATTTTAAGTTTAAATCAAGGGCTGCTTTGGCAATTCTCATGGGCTCATCAGGATCAAGGGGCAGGGCAGGGGCAAAATTAACATTGCAGAATCTGCAGTTACGTGTGCAATTTGAGCCTAAAATCATAAAGGTAGATGTGTTTTTGGAAAAACATTCAAACATATTGGGGCAGTTTGCTTCCTGGCAGACAGTGTGCAGCCCGGAATTTGAAAGAAGGTTTCTTACCCTTTGATAATCCCCGCCTTTGGGAAGGTTTTTTTTAAGCCATGACGGCTTTTGTTTTGTTTTTATATGCATTGTTCTCACCCTTTTTCAATCGGGCTAAAAGCTTGGTTAAAATCCAGATTAAAATTAACTTATAATCAAATCACCAGCCCTGGTGGCAGATTTCAAATCTGTTTTTTTATAGTTAAATACAGATGAAAAATGTTTTAAAAAGCCAATCTTTATCTGGTCCATTGAAATAGTATAATCCTTTGAGCCGGAACCTGATTCAGATTCGGCCATTTCTTTTTTAATGGACGTGATGGAAACATTGGCAAGGCCACAGGGGTTGATCCATGAAAAGGGTTCAAGATCAGTATTGATATTCATGGCAAGACCATGAAAGGATATCCCTTTCTTGATTGAAATACCCACACTGCCGATCTTGGAATTTTTAATCCAGATGCCATGATTTCTTTTATCTCTGTCTGCATCAATGCCAAAATCTGCGGCTGTTTGTTTCATGATCTCTTCTAAGCCATGGACAAACTCCTTTACACCAATTTTGTTTTTTTCAAGATCAACAATGGGATACATGACTGCCTGGCCAGGGCCATGATAGGTTATATTTCCCCCGCGGTCTGTTTGAACAACATCAATGCCTTTGGCGGTTAAGAACTCTTTGGAAACACTTAAATTTTCTTTTCCGCCTCTTTTCCCAAGGGTGAAAACAGGAAGATGCTCAACAAAAAAAATCTTGTCCTCAAGAAGGCTTTTGTCAATCTTGGCGTTTAAGGTTTGAATCTGAAGATCAAGCGCTCTTTTGTATTCTAAAATATTAAGATCTATAAATACACAAGAGCGCTTTTTTTTGTTTAGCCTCTCAGACATGGCTTTCTTGCTGCTGCAACTTCATCAAGCCGTGTGACTTTTGTCAGAAGAGGTGCTTTTTTAAGCTTTTCAGGATCTTCCCTGGCCTCTCTGGCAATGGCTTTTACCGCATCAATAAATAGATCAATATCCTCTTTTGATTCGGTTTCTGTTGGTTCTACCATAAATGCTCCATCCACAACCAGGGGGAAGTAGACCGTGGGAGGATGGAACCCGTAATCCAGAAGCCGTTTTGCCATATCCATGGTGGTAATGTGATATTCTTTTTGAAATTCATCATTAAATACACATTCGTGCATGCATGGCAAATCATAGGGAAGATTCAGGGTGCCTTTCAGGCTTTCCTTGACATAATTGGCATTAAGGACGGCTAATTTACTGGCATCTGTAAGTCCTTTGGCGCCCATGGAAAGGATATAGGCATAGGCCCTTACCATGATACCAAAATGTCCGTAAAAGGTATGAATCCTGCCCATAGTATCAGGAAAATCTGTAACAAGTTTATAGGAATCCAACTCTTTTACAATCCTTGGTATTGGTAAAAATGGTTCAAGGGCTTTGCCAACAGCAACGGGCCCTGATCCCGGACCGCCACCACCATGGGGCGTGGAAAATGTTTTGTGAAGATTTAAATGAAGAACATCAATGCCGATATCTCCGGGTTTGACAACACCCATAATGGCATTCATATTGGCACCATCTCCATAGACAAGCCCGCCTTTTGAATGGACAATCTCTGCGATTTCTTTGATATTGGTTTCAAAAAGTCCCAGGGTATTGGGATTGGTCACCATGATACCGGCTGTATCTTCATCCATCATAGCTGCAACATTTTCAGGCTCAAGAACTCCATTTTTACCGGATTTGATATTAATGGACTCATAACCGCAAAGGGTTGCACTGGCAGGATTGGTGCCGTGTGCCGTATCCGGGATAAGGATTTTGGAACGCTGTTTTCCATTTTTTGCATGAAATGCGTGAATCATGAGCATACCGGCAAGTTCGCCATGGGCACCGGCAGCAGGTTGAAGGGTGACAGCATGAAAGCCTGTTATTTGGGCAAGATATTGCTCAAGATTATACATTAGTTTTAATGCACCTTGAGAAAATTCATCACCTGATAATGGATGAGCACTGGCAAATCCCTGTCGGGCAGCCTGAACTTCATTGGTTTTAGGATTATATTTCATGGTGCATGATCCCAAAGGGTACATGCCGGAATCTACTCCAAAATTCCATTGGGAAAGCCGGGTATAATGTCGTACCACATCCAGTTCGGAAAGTTGGGGAAGCTGTGGGGCATCACCTGTCAGGTTTTCATCAAGGGGTGATCTTTCAACATCAGACTTTGGCAGGGACATGGCACACCGTCCGTCACGACTTTTGTCCCAAAGCAATGGTTCATTGAAAATAAGGCCGCTTGTTCCAGGTTGCTGATTCATTATTGTACCTCCTTTGCCAATTGATCAATGTCTTTTTTTGAGATAGTTTCTGTGGCACAAAACAGATAATGATGTTTGAGTTCAGGATAAAATTTATCAAGACATATTCCCGCAAATGTACATTTATCATTAATCAAGGCTGCTCTTTTTTGCTCAAACCCGGCAGGGGCTTTCATAAGAAATTCATTGAAAAAAGGTGTGTCAAAGGCGGATTCAAATCCTGCCTTTTCAAGGCTTGCTTTTAGATATACAGCTTTATCATGGTTTTGCTGGGCAATTTCCCTGATACCGATCTTGCCTACCGTGGCAAGGTAGACAGCAGCTGTCATGGCATTAAGCCCGTTATTTGAACAGATATTTGAAGAGGCTTTTTCTCGTCTGATATGCTGTTCTCTTGTGGCAAGGGTTAGAACAAAACCATCATCACCATTTGCATCCTTGGTTTTTCCGATTAAACGACCGGGAAGGTTCCTCATTTGTTTTTTTGTACCGGCAAGCAATCCAAGACCTGGGCCACCAAAGGATTTGGCAATGCCGAGACTCTGACCTTCACCAGCAACCAGATCAGCACCAAAACTACCTGGATTTTTCAAAAGGCCAAAAGCCAGTGCTTCAGTAAAAGAGGTTATAAACAAAACCTTTTTGGCATCTGCAACCGCTTTGAAGGCAGATAAATCTTCAATATTACCGAAAAAATTCGGAGACTGAACAGCAATCCCTGCAATATCATCCATGGCTTCAAGGGCTTTTACATCTGTGAGACCTTCTTTTGTATAAGGGATCTCAACGATTTCATATCCGGCAGGGCTGATATAGGTATGAATGATTTGTCTGTGACTTGGATGGGTAAGAGCGGATACCGCAATTTTATTGGCTTTTTTGTTTTGTCTTAATGCAATCAGGCAGGCTTCTGCAAGGGCAGTCCCGCAATCATAATGGGATGCTGTGGCAATATCCATTCCTAAAAGCTCTGTCACCATGGTCTGGAATTCATAAATACCCTGCAAGGTTCCCTGGCTGACTTCCGGCTGATAGGGGGTATAGGCTGTCATAAATTCCGATCTTGAAATCAGATAGGGGATAATGGCAGGAATATAATGATCATAGCTGCCGGCACCCATAAAGCATTTGTAATTTTTACAGGCAATATTCAAAGAAGCAAGCTCTTCCATGTGGCTATTAAGTTCCCACTCTGACAAGCTTTGTGGAAGGTCAAGACTCTCTGTTATTTTTAGGTCGTCTGGTATGCAATTGAACAGATCATCCAGATTCTCCTGTCCTGCGACCTTGAGCATACTTTTAATATCGTCTTTGGTATGGGGAAGATAACGCATGGTATTTTATCCTTTCAACATATTAAGATATTCACCTTTATCCATAAGATCGTCAAGTTCGGAAATATTTTCGGGTTTTACTTTGACGAGCCATCCATTGTCATAGCAGGATTCATTCACAAGTTCTGGTGCATCCTCAAGACCTTCATTGATCTCCACAATTTCTCCTGAAATAGGGATATAGATTTCCGAAACTGCTTTGACAGATTCTACACTTCCAAATTCATCGTCTTTAGAAAATGTATCCCCTGTCTCAGGCAGTTCAACAAAAACGATTTCCCCAAGCTGGTCCTGGGCATAATCATTAAGCCCAATTATTACAATGTCACCGGAAAGCTTTGCCCATTCATGGCTTTTTGTGTATTTTACATCATCGGGCAAGCTAAGGTCATTAATCTCTTTCATAAAAACCTCCAAATATTAATTGTTAAATAAAGTTATCCAGTTTTTTCCTGGCAGTTCTGTCAGGTCGTATATCGGTCACAATGGTCGCAGTAATCATTCTTTTGCCTTCTCTCAATGTCAATGTCATACCGGGTTCAAGTCTTTTTGAAACCATGACAAACCCACAGCTGATTCCTTTTATTTTAATGCCCTGGGGAAGATTGTCAGAACAAATGCACACAATCTTACCCTCCTGCCATGTGATCCCCATATCCGTGGCACAGGTCAGCACTTTACCGATTGGTTTTCCGGTTTCATCAATTACCTGTGCCGTTTCTCCCGAAGCAACTTTTCTGAGTGAATCACCCACAAACGGATAGGTAAAGGAGTCATCCTGGGATAATGACAAAGCGTCTGCCCCGATAAAATCTTTTGTAAAGGATTGTTTATCATTATGATAGGGAAGTGCAAAATCCCAGGGATGATTGATAAACTTCCAGGGTCCAATGTCCTGGTGGGAAAGCGGCAGACAGGCACCGGCCCTTAGAGAGTCCCTGGCTCCCAAACCACATGCAGCAATGCCATAGTCGTTGCCGGCAGATAAAATATCCTTCCAGAGCTTAACAATGCATTTCGGGTCAAGGAAGATCTCAAATCCAAATTCGCCTGTATATCCGGATCTTGATAACAATGCGGGAGTTCCGTCCAGCAATTTAACCCGGGATTCACCTAAGGCAGATTCATCAAAATTACCTTTAAAGGAAAAATAGGGCATTTTATCAAAAACTATTTCAGGGTTTTGAAGCACTTTGGAAAGAATCCGGGCAGAATTGATACCCTGTATATCCATTTTTCCAACTTTTTTGCTTAAATCCTCAATGCTTACATCCAGACTTGCTTTGTTTGCATCCAGATGCATGGCAATGGTTGTTCCCATGCCTGCATTGACACAAATCATAAAAAAACTAGAATTGAATTTATAAACAATGGCATCATCCAGACAATGGCCGTTCGTATCCAAAAAAGCGCCATATACACAACGACCATTTTCCAGTGCGGCAATGTTCCTGGTAAAACAATAATTGATCAAATCAAAAGAGTCATTCCCGCTTACATTGATGCAGGCCATGTGACTGGTATCAAATATGCCTGCTGATTTTAAAACGGCAAGGTGCTCATTTTTCACTCCGGTTTCATACCACAGCGGCATGCCAAACCCGCCGAAATTTGCCATATTCGCGCCTTGTTCTTTATGCCAGTCATTTAAAGGCGTGGTTTCCAAACTGGTAGTCATGATAGTTATCCTTATTTATGTTTGTATAAATTAAAAAATATAGGGAACTTTTAAATTATAGGATTTATAGATAACAAATGTTTCTACAGATCTGATGCCCTTAATTTGTGCGATTTCTTCGGTATAAAACTCAAGCAGTCCAAAACCTTTTTTAAAAAGAACAAGAACCAGAAGGTCATATCTTCCTGTAACCACACATACTGAAATAACGCCTTTGAGTTTACTGATTTCTTCACCTTTTTCAACCAGATTCATCTCTGTCAGCTTTATTCCAATGATAACGGCACGGTGACCGGGCAGGGTGGCAGGGTCAACAAGGCCGCAAATTTCAAGGACACCCTCTTCCTGGAGCATATTCACTCTGGATCTTACAGTATTTTCTGTAATGGCGAGTTTATCAGCAATTTTTTTAAAAGATTTTTTCCCTTGCTTCAATTCTCTGATAATGTCAATGTTAGTATCATCAATCTTCATGGTTTCCTTATTTTCAGCTAAAAATTTGCGGGAAAAATCAAATTAATCAAATTATTCTTGAAAACTATCTTAGAGTGATGGTATTGTCAAATAAAATTTAATAAAATTCATGAAAAATCAAATTTTTTTAATAAAAATTAGGGAATTTATTTAGGTACAGACTACAATTATAGAACAATTATAATAAATTTAAAATATACCTGATATAACTGGAGAATATAATGCCAACAAAAATTATTGTCATCGGCGGCGGTCCCGGAGGATATGTTGCAGCACTCAGGGCAGCTGCGCTGGGAGGAGAGGTCACACTCATTGAAAAGGAAAATTTGGGCGGTACCTGCCTGAACTGGGGATGCATACCATCAAAGATCATGAAAAACTCAGCAGATATTTTTCTAAAATTTCTAAAAGCAGATACCTATGGTATCAAAGTTCTGGGTAGTGTAAATCCCGATATGACGGCTTTGATGGAAAAAAAGGATAAGATTCT
>CALGRI010000489.1 GCA_937880875.1 uncultured Pseudomonadota bacterium | reverse complement strand
GGAGAGGAAACTATTGTCTGATCCTCTCTCCAATGAAGGAGATATGACCATGTCTAAATATAAAGTGACTGTTGACGGAAAAAGTTATGACGTAATTGTAGAAAATGAAACCGGAGAGGTTGCCGGTATCAGTTTGCCTTCAGCCGAGCAAGTGTCAAGTCCGGCTGAGAAACCCGCCCTGGAAATCAAAGCCCAACTGCCGGGAAATGTATATGAAATCCTGTTTGCTGCCGGGGATCAGATAAGTGAAGGAGAAACTCTGATAGTTCTGGAAGCCATGAAAATGGAAACGCCTGTTATTTCGCCCTGTAATGGTATCATCAAATCAATCGAAGTGGCTAAGGGACAAATCGTGCAGTCAGGACAGGTTCTCCTGACCGTTAATGAATAGCAGCAAGGTCCAAAGGATTTTATCATGTTTGTGAGAAAACCGTTCATTATCATTGGCTGTTTTATTGTGCTGCTGTTTTCAATGATGTCCGCTGCCCATGCAGGCACCTTGCCCCAGCCTGCCAGCCAAGGGCATACCCTGCTTCCGCCCATTGCCGACATGATCATCAATTTTGGAGAATCAACCGGCCTGTTCAGCTTCTTTTCCCCTGGCACAGGAAATAATTTTAAAGGAATCGGACAGTTTTTTATGATCGGCGTGGGGGTTTTGTTGTTATACCTGGCCATCAGCAAGCATTTTGAGCCGCTTCTCCTGGTTCCCATGGGGTTTGGTGCCATTCTGGCCAATACACCTCTGGTTGCCATGTCCGATCCAGGAGGCGTGCTGTACTATATCTATACCATTGGAATCAAAACAGGCGTTTTTCCTCTCCTGATTTTCATGGGTGTCGGGGCCATGACCGATTTTGGTCCGCTGATCGCCAATCCGAAAACCCTGCTTCTCGGTGCAGCGGCCCAGGTCGGAATTTTTATCACTTTTATCGGAGCGCTGATCCTGTCTGAAATTGTCCCCGGCATAAATTTTGATCTGTTTGATGCCGCCTCCATCGGCATTATCGGGGGAGCGGACGGCCCTACAGCCATCTTTCTGGCAAGTCAGCTGTCGCCGCATCTGTTGGGTCCCATTGCCGTGGCAGCCTACTCCTACATGGCCCTGGTGCCACTCATCCAGCCGCCCATCATGCGGGCGCTGACCACCGTGGATGAACGCAAGATCCGCATGAAACAGATGAGACATGTGGGAAAAGTCGAAAAAATAATATTTCCCCTCTCTGTCTTAGGCCTCTGTGTCTTGCTTCTGCCATCAGCTGCACCCCTCATCGGCTTTTTCATGTTTGGAAACCTGATGCGGGAATGCAAAGTGGTGGACCGGTTGTCTAGAACCGCACAAAATGCCTTGATCAATATTGTCACCATCCTTCTGGGTCTGGGTGTCGGCGCTCAGCTTTCCGCCCATCAGTTTTTGAATCTCTCAACCCTGGGCATTCTCTTTCTGGGTGCCATCGCTTTCTCCATTGGAACAGCATCAGGTATTCTCATGGCAAAGCTGATGAATCTCTTTTCTGAAACAAAAATAAACCCATTGATTGGCTCGGCAGGCGTATCTGCAGTTCCCATGGCTGCCCGGGTGAGTCAGAAAGTCGGTATGGAGGCAGATCCCCAGAACATTCTTCTCATGCATGCCATGGGCCCCAATGTGGCCGGTGTTATCGGTTCTGCCGTTGCTGCAGGAGTATTGTTGACATTAAAGAGCCTGGTGATGTAATAGTAAATAGTTTGGATCATACGAGGAGGAAGAAATGACCATCCGTGTACTGATGACCAGAAAAGTTCCCAAGTTGACCGGTGGTATGGACGTAGCCCTGCTGCCGACGTTGTCTGAAATGCTCATTGAACTCCGGGCCCTGGCAGATCGCCAGCCAGGCTATATTTCAGGGGAGACCCTTAGAAATGTGACTGATCGCAATGAGTATCTTGTGATCAGCACATGGAAAACCCTTGAAGCCTGGGACTGGTGGTTTCGGAACAATGAACGGGCTGAACTGGAAGGCAGGGTCGATGCTCTGCTGGGAACGTCAACGGTTTACAAAGTTTACAGTTATGATTAGGTTTTTACCAGTTTAGAGGGTATAGGGTTTTTATTCAATAGGTTCCCCTCTGGGGTACAAGTGCTCGCTGGTTCAAATCCAGCCATCTCTAGGACACCACTTTAAGTCCTCCTTTTTCACCTTGACTTTCTGATTTAAATTAAATAATTTGTAATATTTTGCTTTGAGGATTTGGAATCTTTTATAGAAAGACCAAAGCAAAA
>CALGRI010000488.1 GCA_937880875.1 uncultured Pseudomonadota bacterium | reverse complement strand
TCAGGTATGGCCACGCAATTAATGATCAAAAAAGCCTTGTCCGAACGAATACCATTCTGATAAATTGCCCTTGCCACCAATTCTTTTCCCGTCCCGGATTCACCCAGGATTAAAACGCTTGCATCGGTTTGAGAAACCCTGCCGATGGATTTATAAACATTCTGCATGAGCCTGCTTTGACCGATAATGGCATCTCCGGACTGTTTATCAGGGGATGCATCCACTTTAACCGGCGATCGCATAAAATATCCCGCCTCGATGGCCTGTTCGATCAAATTCAGCATCTCCGGCACATCAAATGGTTTGAGGACATAATCATAAGCCCCCATTTTGGTGGCTTCTATGGCAATCTGTGTTGTTCCATAAGCCGTGACAATGATCACCGGCAGTTTTGAATCAATTTTCTTGATGCGTTTAAAAGTTTCCATTCCGTTTATTCCGGGCAACCGCATATCCAGAATAACCAGATCCAGGGGATTCTGTTCAACAATATCAATCCCGGCTTCACCGGAAGCAGCACTGATCACTGAATATTTTTCTTCTCTTAAAAGCTTGCAGAAACTGATTCTTAACTGATCATCATCATCAATTACCAGAATTGTATGCATATTAGGAGTCCTTTATAGGAAGCGTAATAACAAAGGATGCGCCCTGGCCTTGTTCACTGGACACATCCAACCATCCCCCATGTTCATTTATAATATTAAAAGCAATACTCAAACCAAGGCCTGTTCCCTCATCTTTGGTGGTAAAAAAAGGATTGAATATCTGTTCTTTGATTTCTTGAGGAATTCCTGCACCATCATCTATTATCCGGATCACATTTACTTTTTTTAACGGTTCCACATAATTTTCTTCTTCATGGATAATGATAAGTCCGCTCTTATCCATTGCTTCACAGGCATTAACAATGATATTAACGATGACCTCCTTTAGTTGTTCAGGATCTATTAAAGTATCGCTGAGGGGATGATGCCGAATCACCCGTGTGGTCACATGATAGGATTTCAACCGCTGTTCCAGAAGATGCAAAGCGCTGTCCACAACAGTGGACGGACTCATTTTTTTCATCGTAAGTTTAGGCGGGCGGGAAAATTCCAGAAAATTTTCAACAATTTTATTTATCTGCTTTATTTCGTCGGAAATAACATTGAAATCTTCACTTTGAAGCTTTGTAAAATTACAGGACCGGTTCAATGAAAAAAGTCGCATTTTTACAGAAGTCAACGGATTTCTGATACTGTGCGCTGTTCCGGCAGCCAGCTT
Organism: uncultured Pseudomonadota bacterium; assembly: GCA_937880875.1. Classification (GTDB taxonomy): domain Bacteria; phylum Desulfobacterota; class Desulfobacteria; order Desulfobacterales; family Desulfobacteraceae; genus Desulfobacula. The sequence goes on along the minus strand of CALGRI010000488.1, from coordinate 3,505 downwards.
GCCCAATAAAGCCATTTTTTCAGACAGCATAAGGGTTTCCCTGGTTTGCTTCAATTCCTGATGCTCATGCTCTGCATTTTCAATGAGTCCATGAATGCTTTGTTTTAATGCGGAAACTTCATTAGAATAGAATTCCTGGCCGCCCAGCGTGTCTGCCTCTTTTGCCAGTTTTCGAATGGGTTCCAATATATGGCGGGCAAAAATATAATTGATCAAAAGACTCAGGAAAACAACTGTCAAAATTGCCAGAAGAGCAATATATCTGACCCGACGAGATTCAATCTGACTGATTTTGATTGCATCGGAAATCTTGTTTTTATGAAAGAGTTTAAATTGTTCACATAAGTCTATAATTTCAGAAAAATCTTGTCTTATCTCCTTTTGAAGGACAAGGCCTCTATCATATTCACCTGATTTTAAAAGATCAATGACCTTATCTTTGCTTTTAACATACTGTTTATATTTGGATTCAATCTGGTCCACGGCTGTTTTTTCCCATTGTTCTTCTGCAAGGGATTTCACCATTAAAAGATGTTTATCAAAAAGCAATCGATACCTGTAGCATTTATCAATCCATGCCGGATCGTGGTCCTGAAGATAATAGGACACAAATCCTTTCTGGTTGACAAGAGATGTGCTCAAGGCCTCAGCAGATTGATAAATAACAATATTTTTATCAATGATATTCTTGAATATTTTTTCCGTCTTATAGGTAAACCAGACCATGATTACTGCCCCAATGACCGTAATGCACAAAAGAATGGCATTGACCAGGTAAATCCTGTTTTTAAGACTCAGTTGAATTGTAAATTTTTTCATCATATAAAGGTGCTTGATTTTTTTTACCTGTTTAAGGCTGGTGCATTTTTCTTTAAATTTTAAAAATCTCCGCTTCTTCTTAAAAGCAGCCTGAGTTCAGCCTTTCGGATTCGTTCTTCCTGTTCTTCTTTTCGATTCCAGGCATTTTGCAATTTGCTTTTAATATCTTCAAAATCCGCGGGTTTCATCAAATAATCAAAGGCGCCCAGTTTCATCCCCTCAACGGCAGTTTCCGTAGAACCATGGCCGGTGAGCAAGATAACTTCGACAAGGGGGAAAAGCATTTTTATCTGCTTTAATGTGTCAATTCCATCCATGCCCGGCATCCTGATATCCAGGATGACCACATCAATGGTCGTCTGCCCCAATACCGTTAATGCTTCCTTGCCGCTATAGGCGGTGGACACTTTTTCCCCCTGGGCCTGCAGCCGCAGGGAAAACATTTCAACAAAATCTTTTTCATCATCTACTATCAGGACTCTTGCGGGTATTTTTATCATGAAAGTTCACTCCTTTCTTTATAATAATAGATTATCAAGGCTTGGCATTATCTGTTTAATTCATTGGTTTTCGGCAGCTTGATATAAAAGCTGGTTCCCTCACCCACAGTGCTTGTGACATCAATTTTACTATTGAGATTTGAAATAATTTTATGGACCACAAACAATCCTAAGCCCGTTCCTTCATCAAAGGATTTAGTGGTAAAAAACGGATCAAATATCTTACCCAAATTTTCTTTGGGTATCCCGATCCCATTGTCTTTAATTTCAAGAATGATATCCTCATTGGTTTCACGGGTGGACAGGGTAATTGAACCGTTTTCACTCAAGGCATGAATCGCATTGTTCAAAAGATTCATCAACACCTGGCGAAGCTGATATGGATCACTCCAGATCATATTTTTTTTCGGGTCAATTTCCCAGTTAATGTTTATTTGTTTATCTTTTATTTCTCTTTTCAGCAAGCCAAAAGTTTCATACAGCAATGCCTTCAAGTTAACCTCAGAAAACTGCAATTCCGGTTTTTTCACATGAGTCAGAAGCTGCTGGGTAATCTTACTGGCTCTTTTTATACTGTTTTCAATTTTTTCTATCCCCATCATCAGGGCATCCCTTCTAGGACATTTCAACATTTCAGGTGTGCTCAAAATATATTTCATAAACCCGGCACTTTCGTTGATAATGGCAAGAGGATTGTTAATTTCATGGGCAATACCTGTGGACATGGTGCCAATAGATGCAAGCCGTTCCGTATCAATCATTTTTTTTTCCAGCTTTTCCCGGTATTCGAGCTCTTTTTGTTTTTCTTCTTCCAGCCGGATCATTTCAAAGGCCTGCTTGATTTTATTTGCCAGGTGATCAATTTCAATCGGTTTTGTCAAATAATCAAAGGCACCTAATTTTATGCCTTCGATGCCGTCAGAAACTGCAACATTGCCGGTTAAAAGGATTACCTGGGTTTTTACATACTCCTGTTTAATGATTTTTAATGTATCAATTCCGCTGATCCCGGGCATTTTAACATCCAGAACCACCACATCCACAGGGTCTCGACCAAGAATTTCCAGACATTCTTCTCCGGTTGAAGCCTGTACCGGGACAAATCCCCTTTTCTCAAGCCGCCGGGCGATTGCCATTCTGAAACCTTCTTCATCATCCACCAGAAGAAGACGAACCTTATCATCATGGAGTTTGGTCATGCAAATATTTCCCCTAAATTAAACCCAGAATTTTCCACCATACGGCTGCAACAACCACTAATACCGTCAGCAAAATAGGCGTGGCCACCAGTCCGACCTTTGTCAAATCGGATGATTTAAAATATCGATAACTGTACGAGATGGCATTGGGAGGACAGCCAATGACAAGAAGCATGGCAAAGGATGTGGCCATTCCCAGACAAAGCGCCAGGATCACAGGATTAACCCCTTCAAGTTGGGCCATGGGGATAACAATGGGAAGAATCAAGGCAGCAGCGGCAACATTGGCCATGGCATTTGTCACCAGAGCCCCGAAAACACCCACGCCGATAAAAAGAACCAGCCAGCCTTTTCCCTGGATCAGAGGAAAGAACAAATTGGCAAAATAATCGGCAGCCCCGGAATACCCCATGGCAAGACCCAGAGAAATTCCGCCGCCAAATATAAACAAGGCCGTCCCCCATTCCAGGTTGTCATTGATATCTCTCCACCTTAACACTTTGAACAATACCAGAGCCGCCACCCCCAGCATACCCGTGACTGAATAATCAATACCATGAAGTCCCTTGGTCAGCCAGAGCGCAAAGGAAAGGCCGATAATGGCTAAGGTTTTTTTCTCAAGGCTTGTCATGGGCCCTAATTCTTCATCAAACTCCGGCAACTTGATGTTTGGGTCCGGTCTGTAAACCATGTACACAATGAATACAGCAATGGGAACCGTAAGAATAGCCGCAGGCATGGCATATAATATCCAGTCAAAAAAGGTGATTTCAATGCCTGTAAACTCTTTTAGAAAAGCAGCCGATACCATACAGCGCCCCCCGCCGATAAGTGACCCCATGCCGCCGCAGGAGCAGGCAAAGGGTAAGGACAGCATCATGAACTTGGCCGTATTGGTATTGGGTTCAATGCCGGCCGCCCGCATCAGGGGCAGCATGGTCACAATCCCTATGGCACAGGCGGCGGCATCATGCATAAAAGAGGAGG
>CALGRI010000487.1 GCA_937880875.1 uncultured Pseudomonadota bacterium | reverse complement strand
GTGATGCCTCTGCCCATAATTTCTTTTTTTAATAAGTTATCTTCCATTTGCTATCTCCTTTAATCAAAGCAAATGAATGTGTATTGATGCATAGAATCAAATTTACTAACAGGCTAAAGGGAAGTCAACAAAAAGCAAGTTCTTATCCTTTTTCTATCTCAATTTTTTTATGCGCTCCATGGTAAATTCATATTCAAACCACTCATCCATATACGATCCAAGGGCTTCTTTATAGTGTTTTAAAGCTTTTTCGTTTTTTCCGGCGCCTTCTGCCCAGAATCCTAAAGCGCACTGTGCAGCAATGAGATATTCAGGGCTTTCACCGGCTCTCTGCACCAGGGATTTCTCGGTTTCTTCACCCAGCAGGCATTTTGCAATATTCTGGTACCATTGATCTTTTATCTGGCTGCTGAAGACTTCAAGCTTTTTCATGGCCTCATCTTTTCGACCAATATAGTTAAGTATGCAAGGCTCAAGCAGGCCAATACTTAAAAAGCCTGCACTTTCTCTACCTTTAACTTCAAGGAATGCCCGGGCATACTTAATGGCCAGTTCCCACTCTTCGTTCATGGCGCTGTAATAGGTCAGTCCCACAAGGAGAGTTTCATCATTTTTAACAATCTCCATGATTTTTTCTAATATTTCCTGCTTATTCCCTGGAGTTACGGAACTTGATTTAAATTTGGCAATAAGAGGGGCAAGCTTTTCAACCTGTTCCCTTTTGAGTCTGAGTTCTTTTTTTATGGTCTTGGAAAATCTGTCTATATCAGCCTGATATTCAATCCTTTCAATCCTTTTGTGCAAAGAAGCCAATCTTTGCATTTGAACTTGTTCCAGCCTGGACATGGAGAGGAAAAAAGGCCAACTTTCAGTGTAAGATACCAGAACAGCCTTTTTTAAAAGTCTCTCAGAATCTGTCATATTTCCCTCTTTTATGCGCATAAGGCTTAATATGTAATAAAGCCAGCTTTTTTCATTTTCGGAATTCCCCCCTCCAATGGCTGATTTTTCATTTACAACTCTGTCCAGAACCTGTACCAGATAACCGTAAAACTCAAACGGTGATCTCCAGTCCAAAGAAATTAATTCCTGACGATAAGGGCTTGCAGCAGATTCATTTTTCAGCCAGTCGATTAAAAAAAGCATTAATCTTGCACTACTGTTTTCTCTGTCCATTGATAAGACTTGACCAAAAAGATGCTTTGCTCCCTGAAAGTCCTCTGAATAAAAGTGCATCATCCCTGCTTCCATAACCAGCAAGGGATGAAAGCTTACCTTTAGTTCCTGATCAGCCAGCGCCCTTGCTTTATCCCACTGCCCCTTAAGGGCTAAATCAGTAATCTGTTTTATTTTTATATCAACGGATAGATCCAGAACCCCATTCCATTTGGTCTGTCCGGCTTTCAATTCATTAAGAAAGGCAGCAGCTTTGGTAATGGGCAGCACCATCCCTATATCCGGCAGGAGAGTTATTATAGGTATAGGTCCGGCCATGCGGTCCACTGCCACTCTTGATGCGATACCTATAACTTTGCCGCTGGTATCAATAATCGGACCCCCGCTGTTGCCCTTGTGTATTGAAGTGTCAACCTGAAGCATATTTTCAAATGCTCTGCGTACATGACCCCTTGTCACACTGACGTTAACCATTTTTTCCTGGGTACGGTTGCCCAGAGGGAATCCCAGTGTAATAACCGGTGAAAGTTTTTGAATTTTCAGCGCTTCCATTTCATAGTCAATTGGCAGGGGTTCCAGTCCTTCAGGCAGTTTATCTGCTTTTAGGATAGCAAAATCATCCTTAAGGGGAGATTTGATAATTTGCCAGGTTTTAACCGGAGATTTTGCAACCCCGGCTATGGTAAGCCGAGGAACCCCATTAGTGCTGTAAGCTGATTCAACAAAATAAATATCTTCTAAATCAAGGCTGCCTGGAAAATCAGGCAGACGTTTAAAAGCCTTTTCCCCTTCAAACCATAAAAAGAGTTGATAACCAAAGTGCACTGGTTTTTGAAGCAGTTTAAGCCTGTTAATAATTGCATAAAGGTTATTGTCCTCCAGCCATGGACAGGCAACATGGCGATTCGTCAAGAGAAAGCCTTCTTTATCCACAAGAAAGGCAGTTCCTTCGGTTCGATTACGGTAAAAATAAGTTTCTCCATCTTTAAGCCAGTAGTCAGCTACAATAAAAGCTACAGATGAAGAATATCTGTTTGCAAAATCTTCAAGTACCGCCTCTTTATTTTGATTTTTGAAAGGAAAATAGAGCCACGCCAATATACCAAGCACAAGCAGCAAAACCATAACAATCAGCAGAAGGCTTATCCTTCTTTTAAGTCCTCTGATTTCATGTACAGGAGATGGTAAGGTTTCAATCTTCTTATCTATTATCTGCCTTAAGTTTTCAGCCACCTCTGCCATGGATTTGGGCCTGAGATCAGGATCATCAGCCAACATAATTTTAAGCAGAACTTGAGCATCATGAGGAATCTGCAATGCATCAATTTTGGTCTGAAAATCTATGATTTCATAGTCAGCAGCTAGAATTTCCACAAAGACTTTGCCCAAAGACCATATACCACTTCTGAAATCAAGAGGGCGCAGGTTTTTAATATCCGGATGGCTGGAAATAAGTTTCTTTAGCATTGGGGGAGATTGATCCACCTGAGGATTAAGAAATCGGGAAAGTTTATAATCTATTTTAACTTCAAGGTTTTCATTGTCGTCCTTGATTACAATAAGGTCATTTAAAATAAGGTGGGGGATAAAATGTCCTATCTGGTGCAGGCCCTCGAGAATCGAAACTATCTTGTAAAAAAGTTTTAAAGCTGTTCGATAATCCTTAAGTCGACCCGAGGCCAATAAACTGCTCCAGGTTTCTACTTCAATCCATTCACTGACCCTATACCAAAGTCCGTCGGAAGATTTACGGATTTCAAGATGTTTTACAAAATAGTTCTCCGGAAGTTTCTTTAGTTCCTCAAGCTCCTCTTGCAACCGGCCAGCTATCTTCTCATCAACTCCGGATTGGGGAGTGAAAATACGTATCATTACCGGATCATCCATGCCATCTTTGACAGCACGGCATAGTATGCTGGAAAAGCCTTCGTGGAGAACCTCTACAAGTTGATAATCATCAATATATTTTCTGCCTTCAACAACTTTGCTACCACAGGAAGGGCAGGACAAAATTTTTTCGGCCACAAGCTGACCACATTTTTGGCATAACTTCATAGTTTCATTATATTAAATGATTGCAGCAAATGCAATTGATGTATGAAGAACATTGATGTATGAAGAACCTGTCGAGGGATGTTATAAAATTTTTTATAACATCTGCGGTTTGCACTTTAGTTTCAATAGGAAATCGGAAATTGACTTTATGATGATTAGCTTATATAAATTCTTTCTAAATCAATGGATACCATACTTAAATATTTTGAACCGGATCAGGACATTGTTACGCTTTTAGCCAAAGGGTTGGACT
>CALGRI010000486.1 GCA_937880875.1 uncultured Pseudomonadota bacterium | reverse complement strand
TCCTTCCAGAGTTCGAATCTCTGTTTCTCCGCCACAAATAATAATCTTAGGAATTTTAAGCTTTGGCTTTCAATTCCTTTTTTTTTGTTCTGGGGCCAAAAATTGTATCAAGATTGTTTTTATAAGAAAACCGGGTTAAATATTAAAGGAATGCATCCTTTCCCAGAGCGCTTGCTCCTTTGAAAAATGGTTAAACTCTTTTACCATTTTTGATATTTCTTTAAGCGGGACATAGTATGGCTCACCTTTTTCATTAATTGAGGGAATAATATCTCTTGAATTAGAATAGTTATCAATAGATTCTTTCCACCACCGGGGATGGAGTGCCTTGAACCCATATTTTTCTTGAAATTCCGTTATATGATTATAAATATAACTGCCCGGGTAATAGGAGAATCGTTGGTATTTTATCCTGAGATACCCCCCCTTAAGATCTGGGCAAACCTTGTCTGTAAAAAAATATTTAAATTCTTCATAGGTTTTTTTAGTTTCACCCGGATGGTTAAAAATCATAAACATATCATGTAAAATCCCATATTCACTGCATGTTTTTGATATGTTTAAAAAGTTATCCAGAAAAGAGTCAGGGCTTATGGTTTTTCTCATGATCCCGAGCATGGTTTTTGATAAGGAATCAATTCCAAAATCAATCTTGATTTTCAATTTTGATAAAAGTTTTATATCCTCCTCATCCAACAGATCAACTCTGGTTTCCAACCAGAAATAAAGATCCAGGTCTTTTTTAATCAATTCCTTTAGAAATTCTTTGCGCCAGTTTTTATCAAATCCGAAACAGGCATCAAAAATGGGGATATAGCGGGGTGAAATTTGCTCATTAATTTTCAAAATATAATCAATGGCCGTTTCAACTGAAAGGCTGGACCATTTTTTCTTGTATTCCATGCAGTATCGGCAGTGGAACGGGCATCCTGCGCCAAGAAACATCCCGATTGTTTTCTGGGAATTATAGTATGGGTAGGATACATAATCCGGAAATATTTCATAGGTATTTTTTTCTATGGCTGTATCCAAATCAAATATCTTTAAGATATTATATATTTCACCTTTTATAACATGATCAAAAGGGCTGTCGTCAAAAAGAAAATCTTCAGGAACCAGTGTGGGATGATATCCGCCCACAATTATTTTTGTATCTGGCTTTTTTTGTTTTATTTTTTCGGCAAAATAAAGAGATGACAAATAATTAAGGCTTGACCAGCATGAGATAGCTATATAATCCGTATCTATAGAAAGTATTCTTTTTAAGGATTTTTCCTTAAACTCTTCCAATCCTTTTTCATCTTCAGGTCTTAAAAATTCATTTTCAAGGTCAACTACAATTACATCAAAAAATTCTTTTAAAAAAGTATAGATATAAACCATGTGGGGTTTTAAGGTGATAAACCGACCCCAGCTTTTGGAATAAAAATCTCCAGGGTATAGCAGCAAAAATTTTTGTTTGGTTTTCATAACGAGTCCTGTAAAAGTTAATGATCATTATTTATCTTTTGATCATATCCTTGCCTATTTTGTATGCATTTAAGTTAATCGCAACCTTGTCGGCGGGAATTTTTTTTAAAATTACCTGTTCAAACACCTTCAAAGACATGGGAAGCTCTCCGGTTGACGCAAGCGCACCCACTGCCATAATATTTCCAAAAATCGGATTCCCGAGATTCAGCGCCTCCTTTGTGGTATCAAAGAATTTTGCATCGGCTGAGAGTGACTCGATCCACTGGATAATCTGTTTTTTTCCAGGATAAATCTGCTCCCCGCATATAACGCCTACAGACTGGATGGGCCGGGTATTGCACAGCACATTGACCTTGGGATTCCCATAGGCGGCCAGCACCCGGATTGCTTCCATGGGCTCCAGTGCCACCACCATATGCGCCGTTCCCTTTGGCATCTGGGGAGAAAATCCGCCCTGGTTAGAAATTCTCAAATGACTCATCACAGATCCCCCCCTTTGGGAAGCACCAAAGGTCTCTCCTATGGTAACCTTATATCCCTGATAAATCATCATCTCCCCTATAACACGGGAAGCCAGAACATTACCCTGCCCCCCGACACCGGCAATTATCAAATTATATGGATCACAACGCAATGTATTTTCCATGGATTACCTTACCTTTTCTGCAGTGATGGCCCCTGTCGGGCAAATATCCGCACACACTCCGCAGCCGGCGCAGAGTACCTCGTCAATCTGGATTTTTTTCTTTATTGTATCCCATATCAGCCCCGGGCATTTAAAAACACGAGTGCAAAGCCTGTTGCAACCGCAATGGTCTGCCAGGCAAGTATTTGCATCAATAGCCATCTCATACATCTTCCTGCCCTTTTTTATGGGGCTTAAGGCACATGGCTGTTTCAAAATAAGCACGCGCGGGGTACCGCCATTTTCCAGCAGATCTAATAATATTTTCCGGGTGGCTTTCAAATCAAAGGGATCACTCACCTCCACCCGGACATCCATGGCACAACAGATCTTTTCAATATCCAGCATCTGCAGTTTTAACCCGGTTGCACCAGCCGGGGAACCCGGATGTGGCTGGAATCCGGTCATGGCTGTTCCAGAGTTGTCCAGCACTACCAGAATCATGTCAGACTGATTATGGACGGCATTGACCAGGGCCGGCATCACTGCATGAAAAAAAGTGGAATCACCGCAAACAGCCATAACGGGCTGTGACATTCCAAACCGATCAAGTTTCCCAAACCCACTGGCCATACCGATCCCTGACCCCATGGCCTGAAGTATCTTGATGGTGCTGAATCCACATGGACCCGCCCCCAGTCCGTAACACCCGATATCACCACATAGAAAACCTGCTCGATTGTCCAGCTTGATTGCGGTGTGTATAAGCCAGAACGATGCCCGGTGAGGACATCCCGGACAAAAAGTCAATTCCCGGTTCAATGCCCCAACAGCAGTTATCTCAGCTGCTTTTGCACTGTAATCGTCTGAAACCGATTGAAAGCGTGTGCCCATAATAGTGTTGATCCCTTTGATCAAAAGATCCGGGTTCAACTCGTTCACACAAGGAAGTGTCCCGTCTTTTCTTCCGAAGAAAATTTTTATGCCTACCTGTTTTGCCTTTTCCGCGGCAAGAACCTTTATATTGTCCTCAAGAAAGGGGGTTCCCTCCTCCACAATAAAAACTTTTTCACAGGCACTCAGGTGTTGTTCCAAAAGCTTGGGCGGCAAAGGCCAGGTGGTACCCAGCTTGAGAAGACCCACCCGATCCCATAGATCGAGAATGGTAAGGGCCTCCCGGGTATAAAGATTGCAAACCGAACTTGTAATGATCAGAAGTTCAGGTTTTTCAGGGCCTGCATATGTGTTAAACGGGCTTTCTTCAAACGCCGCCACAGCCTTTGACAGTTTTTCAAGTTGGCGCCTTCGCAAAGGATCAACCAGGGTCGGAAAAGCCAGTACCGCTCCTTTCATCTGGTCCATTGGGGTTCCGCTGAATTCAAAAATAGCCTCGGGAATACCTTTTGGAAGCTCGCCCATAATCACATTTCCACTGGCATGGGACAAGCGGGTGACCGATCTGAGCATAACAATATTGCGAATATCACAAGAAAGCGCAAAGGCCCATTTGGCCATATCTTTTGCTTCCTGGAAATCCCCTGGTTCCAGCAATGGAAATTCCATCATCTTGGCATAGAGACGTGAATCCCCTTCATTTGTGCTTGAAAGCGCTCCCGGGTCCTCGCAGGAAACCAGCACCAATGACCCCCTTGTGCCATATTCAGCTATGTGAAGAAGCGAATCCGCAGCCACGTTCACCCCCACCTGCTTCATGACGCACATGGACTTCAAATTCGCATATGATCCAGCCGCTGCTACTTCTAAGGCTACCTTTTCATTGACCGACCATTCAACGTACAGATTGCGGGCTCCGGCCACTTTTGCCAGTTGCTCCACGATCTCTGAAGACGGTGTGCCAGGGTAACCGGTCACGACATTCACACCTGCCTCAAGCGCCCCCCGGGCAATCGCATCATTTCCCATGAGAAGTGCCTCAAAGCCCTTCTTGTTTTCAAGCAATATGGATGACATTTATCCTCTCAGTTTTTTAATGTGTCGAACCATTGGATCTTGTGGGTCAATGTAAATAAGGTCATCCCGGTTGCCGGTCTTTTCAGCCAGCTTAATAAGACATGTGCGCTTCTTTTTGGCAGATGCCTTCTTGAGTTTTTCAATATTTTTGTCCGGGACTGCCTTAAATTCCAGAACACCCTTTTCCCGGGCCAGGGCCAGCAACTTATCACCCAGGGCTGTTCGCACAATCACCTGGTTCCACCCCTTGTCCACATCCCAGCCTGCAGGACTTCGTGCCGCCCCCACTGAAATATCGGCAAATTCACAGGTCATGTCAAAGCAGTAGTTGCAATTATCTCTAACGCAGGTGTTGACCGCTTCAATGGGAATTTCTATCGTTCCATTTGCTGTATAAACTTCCATGCAGGCATGTTTACTGGGAGGAATATCAATACCCTTAATTTGGATCTCCCCTATCTTTTCTTTCAACAGGTTCTTAAGTTTGCACCAGTCAAGGGCCCAGCCGCAGAAAAGCCCCAGGACAAGCCCAAGCTTTTCCATCCGCATCTTATCTTCAGGAACGGAATTAACCTTCATTTTTGCCAGGGCCAGTGCCTGGCATGGTGTTGCCACAACGCCAATTTTCCCGGTATCTGTCCGGGAGATGCGGTTGAACGCTGACATAGTCGGGGAGACCACAAATTTACTCCTGGCTTTGTCAAAAACCTCATCCTTATCTGTAATTATTTGAGCGGCCGGTAAAAACTGATCATCCTGATCCGCCAGAATTGCCTCATCAATAATACCCTGGGCAAGTGCCAATTGAATCAGCGCTGTTACAGTGCCGCCATGTTGCGCAGAAGCCCGGATGCTTTCATTGGTCGCCCGGGTCATGTAAAGGCCTTTGAAGGCCCCTATTTCCCAAATAATGTCCCCGGAATTGAACAGCTCATGTCTCAGCGCTTCAAGGTTGGTGGGTGTTCGGGGACAATATGTATAACACCGACCCTTGTCCATATTGCAATCATGAACAAGGATGGTTTTGTCCTTGTAATACTCCATGGAAGGACAAAGGTTTACACAGGCGCAACAGCCTGTACAAAGCCCTTGTTTGAGCACTTTTGTATTGATTCCCTGCTGTCCTTGCGGGTTTTTTTCATCTTTATCCATATATCTTCCTTAAAAAACATACTATCAAATCATTTAAATAAACAACTTTGGCAGAGCTTTTGCTTTATCTCTTTTAATTGAACCCTCTTATTTATTCAATAAAAAAGAAAAAGAATATATATAACTGCAA
>CALGRI010000485.1 GCA_937880875.1 uncultured Pseudomonadota bacterium | reverse complement strand
GGGAGATTCAACCATGCACCATCTCATAACTGAGATACAGAGCCTGGGTATACAGGTCCACAAGGATATTACCGGGCGAATGGGCGGTGCAGGCCCTGCCGAGGGGCGTGCTTTTATTGTTAACGGTGTACCCGTCAGCGTTCCCATTGCGGCAGACTATGTCTTAAAATCACCCTTTACCCTCAAAGAAACCGATTCAGGATACCTGCTTTTAAAAAACGGCACACCCCTGTTACCCATTGCCGTTGTACCAGAACCCCATTTTTACAGTAAATTTACGGATGAGGGGGTTTCCTTCCGGCAGATTGCCCTTCTCCACGGCAAAGACTGCCTGGCCACAACTGTGCTGCAAAGGTGTGTTCACTGGAAGCGTTCACAAAAATGCAAATTTTGTGCAACAGAATCCTCTCTTTCCAACAGCCATACCATAGCCGAAAAGACACCGGGACAACTTGCCCAGGTTGCCAGGGCTGCCCGGGATATGGATGGTGTGACCCATATGATACTCACATCAGGCATCGGTGATCCCCCGGGAAGCGAAATCCCGTATCTGGCTCAATGTGCCAGGGCCATCAAAGCAGAAGCCGATATTCCGCTGCAGGTTCAGATTGCCCCCCCAGAAGACCTTGGCCTTATTGACGAGCTAAAGGATGCAGGAGTAGAATCCATTGGTATTCATATTGAAAGTTTTGATGCTGATATTCTTTTAAAAATGGCCCCTGCCAAAGCTGCAATCGGTTTAAACCATTATGAGCGAGCCTGGAAAAAGGCGGTTCAATTATTTGGCGTCAACCAGGTCAGCAGTTTTATCATTGCAGGCCTGGGAGAAACCATCACCTCCATTGCCTGGGGAAGTGAATTCCTTGCAGATCTGGGGGTTTATCCCTTTGTTGTGCCCCTTCGCCCTATCCCGGGCTCAAGTCTCAAACGATCAACACCACCCCATCCGGATATGATGAAGCAGGTTTATGAAGCCGTTGGTAAAATTCTTCAAACCAAAGGGATTGCCACACATAAAATTCTGGCAGGATGTGCCAGATGCGGGGCCTGCTCTGCACTGTCCGCCTATGAAAACAAGGAAGATGATTTGATCTGCCACTCGGCCAGGAATAAGGCTGAAGAATCCCAGGCATATCAAATCAGAAAACAGGTCTTTGTAGATGAACAAGGATTGTTTAATACCTCTGACCGGGATGAAAATGATAAATCGGCAACTCTCCTGGTTGCCAGACACAAAGGCAGCGTTATCGGTACCGTCAGAATTTACAAAACCGATACGGGATTGGATCACTGGATCGGCGGCAGACTTGCCGTGAAAAAAGATTTCAGGGCCACCCGTGCCGGATCTGCCCTGGTCAGGGAGGCTATGAAACGGGTTCAAAAAAAAGGATGCCGTGTATTTACGGCCCATATCCAGGAAAAAAATGTCCCTTTTTTTTCAGAACTTGGCTGGAAGCCTGTCGGACCTGTTAAATCCCATCTGGGGCACCCCCATCAAAAAATGGAGGCAAATCTGAACCTTGTTCCGAAAGATATCCAGATATGAATGATATAAATTTAGACCAGATTGTCGAGGCAGTCAGAAACTATGTCGGCCTTGTGCGTAAACACCCTATAAAAAAGGTTGTTGAAAAACTTAAGTCCACATGCAAATACGGAGAAGCCCTGCCCAATTTCGGTGATGATGCTGCCGTCATACCCTTTAAGGATGAATACCTGCTTTTTGCTACCGACGGAATGATGACCGCTCTGATCATCAACGAACCCTATGCTGCCGGCAAAGCCTCGGTCATGGTGACGGTGAACGATATTTATTCCATGGGCGGCCGGCCCATTGGTATGGTCAATGTTCTGGCCAGCGGAGATGAACAGCAGCGTTCCCTTATTGTGGAGGGCATTGAAAAAGGATGCCATAAACTTCGGGTTCCCATGCTGGGTGGCCATCTCCATCCTGATCCGGATATGAAAATCCCTTCTTTGAGCGTGGCCATCCTTGGCAGGGCCAAAAAACTGCTGAGAAGCCACCTGGCAGAAAATGGCGACGATCTGATCCTGGCCGTGGATCTGACGGGTCGACCCGGATGCCACTCCGTGGTAAGCTGGGATGCAAATTCCGGCAAAACCCCGGAGCAATTGCTCCACCGCCTTGACATATTGCCATTGATTGCAGAACAAAACTTATCCTGCGCTGCAAAGGATATCAGCAATGCCGGTATTCTGGGCACGATTTCCATTTTTATGGAAAATTCAGGCAAAGGATGCCATATACGACTGGATGACATCCCAAGACCTGCCTCCACCGGTCTTAAAGACTGGCTCCATTGTTTCCAGAGTTTTGGCTTTATCCTTGCCGTCAAACCTGAAAACTCAAAAAAAGTGCTGGAACTGTTTTCAAGCCGTAATATTGATGCCAATATTATTGGTAAAGTAATAGATAATGACCGAGTCGTTCTGGAACAAAAAGGAACCTTTAGCGTTTTGTTTGACTTTAAAACCGATGAAATAACCGGCATCCGGTATAAAGGGCAGGTTGAATGATTTATCCACCCCAAATTAAATTACAGACTTAAACTTAGAAAGGAACAGCAACCATGGAAAAAAAAGCGTTGTGGGTAGTGTTTCGACCCAAAGATCCCATAAGCCTTAAAAAAATGAGAGAAATGTATCTGGGTTCCTATCCCCATTTTAAAGAGATGCCATCCCTGTATGCTAAAACCTGGTGGGTGAATGAGGAAAAAAACGAATGGGGTGCCATGTACATATTCAACTCACAAAAAGAACTGGATGCGTACACCCAATCGGATCGATGGAAACGGATCATTCCTGAAAAATATGGGTGCACGCCTGAAACAACAGTTCTTGATATCGGGGCCATTCTGTTCAAGGAAAAAGTCACATCAGGAGAGGATTCATGGCTGACACCGGATTCATCCACTGCAGACAGTCAATAAAACCGATGTAGAGCCAGGAAAATTAAATTCTCAACTTTCGGAGTTGCCAGTTAAGTTGGGGCAGGCTTGCATTATTGCATGTTTATTGGCGGGAAATGAAGAGAAGCGCAGAACAATACTGTATTTGTGCAACTTTGGGGTTATGTTATGACAGTTCCCCAATCAAAAACATTCTTCCCCCATTGCAGTATCAATGACGTTTCTATCTGTTTGATTCCGTCTATTTTATTGATTTTTTCAAAAATAAGGGGCTCAAGATCTTCAAAAGATGAAAGAATAAAGTCGGCATCAACATCAATTCCTCCGGTTGTGAGAACAACATACTTAAGCTCATTTATAGCCGCAAGTTCCTTCATTACCGTATCTTTTTTCTTGATATCAATGGTAATTTTAAAGTTGCCAGCCACCTGGAAACCCAAATCAAACGGACTGCTCACAGCTACAATTTGAATAATTTTAGTGTCGATAAGACGTTTAAGCCTTGTCCGAACTGTTGACTCGGCTATACCAAGTATTTTTGCCATGGCTGTATTTGAGATTCTTCCATCTTTCTGGAGCAACATAATCATCTCGGAATCAACAGCATCAATTTTCACCTTTCGTTTTTTTATTTCTTTTGAAATCACTTTATTCTTTCCTTTTTATTGTTATTATAATTGATATTCGCAATATTTATAATAATAATTTATGTTTTTATATTAA
>CALGRI010000484.1 GCA_937880875.1 uncultured Pseudomonadota bacterium | reverse complement strand
GTCTGCCCGTCTCTTTTTTCCTGACTTTTTTCTTTATGAAACATCTGGGGCTTTCCATAAACATGCTATCCATGGTGGGCCTTTTAATCGGGCTTGGCCTTCTCATGGATGATGCCATTGTGATTGCGGAAAATATTGCAGCCCACCTTGAAAAGGGCAAAAATGCCTTTAACGCTGTTGTGGATGGTATCTCTGAAGTGGCAGCAGGTGTTTTTTCCTCTTTTTTAACCACCCTGTTTATTTTCGGGGCGCTAGGATTGAGCATGGCAGGGGATATTGGTAAGGTGCTCTATGTCATACCTGTGATTTTGATCCTGACCCTGTCAGTAAGCCTTGTGGAAGCATTTTTGATTCTTCCCAATCATCTGTCCCATTCCCTTTCAAACCATGGGGGCAAAGGCCAGAAAAACCAGAAAAACAGGTTCCGCAGCTATATGGAAACAGGTCTTGAATGGCTAAGGGAAAATGCTCTGGGCCGGGTGGTTGATCTGGCAGTGAATTTTCGGTATCTGTTTATCGGGCTTGTCATCTTTGCCTTTATTGCCTCCATCTCCATGATCGCGGGCGGTCGTCTGAAAATCCAGGCTTTTCCAGATATTGAAGGGGATGTGCTCCAGGCAAGGATTCTTTTTCCCCAGGGAACGCCTCTGGAAAGAACAGAAATCTATGTGGACCAGATGGTGGCGGCAGCCCGAAAAATGAGTGAACAGCTTTCCTTGTCCCAGCCCGGGGGTGCCCAAGTGGTTAAGCATATCAGCGTATTATACAACACCAATGCAGATGCAGGGGAAAAAGGGAGTCACGTGGCAACTATTTCCCTGGATCTCTTAAATGCGGAAAACAGATCCGGTACACTGGATGATATTATCACCCAGTGGCGGACCCTGGCCGGGGATATCCCGGATGCCATTGCCATTGCCTTTAAGGAACCTTCCATCGGGCCTGGGGGCCTTCCCATAGAGATCCGGCTCAAGGGAAACAGCCTTTCTGAATTAAAGCTGGCCTCCACACAATTGATCAACTGGTTTTATTCCTATGAAGGCGTGTCAGATCTTTATGATGATCTTAGGCCTGGGAAACCTGAAATCCAGGTAAAACTCAAACAAGGCGCAAAGATCCGGGGGTTTGATGCAAGAAGTGTTTCAAAGCAGTTGAGAACTGCCTTTTACGGCACTACGGCAAGTGAGATCATTGTCAGGGATGCATCCTATGAGGTCAATCTTCAGATGGCAGGCCCTGATAAAAACAGTTTAGCTGATCTTGAAAATTTTTATCTGATAAACGGCAATGGTCAGCGTGTTCCTCTGAACACCGTGGCTTCCATCAGCCACAGCCGGGGCTATGCCGGTATCAGGCGGGTGGATGCTGATCGCACGGTGACTGTAACCGGGGATGTGGACACCCGGGTGGCCAATGTAGCAGATATTATCAAGGATACAAGGGCCAGATTTCTGCCGGAATTAAAAAAACAATTTCCCGGGATCACCATCGGGTTGGAAGGCCAGGCTAAAGAGATGAAAGCTTCCATGGGCGGTATGATAAAGGCCTTTGCTATTGGTATTTTCGGTGTGTTCTGTCTGTTGAGCTTTCAGTTCAGGTCTTATCAGGAACCCCTGGTGGTCATGATCACTATTCCTTTTGCCTTTATCGGTGTTGTCTGGGGCCATATTTTTATGGGGATTGATATCTGCATGCCAAGCATCCTGGGGTTTGTCTCCCTGGCCGGTATTGTGGTGAATGATTCCATCCTTCTGGTCAGCTTTATCAAATTGAATACAGCCAGGGGGAAAACTATTGCCGAGTCAGGAAAACTGGCTTCAAGGGAAAGATTCCGCGCGGTGATGCTGACCTCGGTGACAACTATTGCAGGATTGATGCCTCTTCTTTCGGAAACATCCATGCAGGCCCAGATTCTGATACCCCTGGCCTGTTCCATTGTATTCGGGCTTTTGATGTCAACAATACTGGTGCTGCTGGTGGTTCCCTGTCTTTATACCATCCTGTCGGATTTTAACCTGGTGAGGATTGACACGGACAGGTCCAGTTAAAGCTCTTATGACATTATGCCTGGAAAGAGGGCATATTTTTTTTGAACTTTATTTTGTCAATCAATAATAGAAAATCGTCAGCCAAAAATAGTAAGGCAGGCGCCCGTCAGTGCCAGGAGGATGGCAATGGTTTTGTTCACGGTTATTTTTTCCTTTAGAAAAACAGCGGCCAGGATAAAGATGAAAATTGTTGACATCTGGTTCAAGATAGCCGCCCGGGATGCAGTTGTATATTTCATTCCCGCAACCCAGCACAGCAGTGCCAGATAATTTCCGATA
>CALGRI010000483.1 GCA_937880875.1 uncultured Pseudomonadota bacterium | reverse complement strand
ATAACATCAGGATTGAATTTTATCCTGCCATATAGTTCCATACATCCAATAATTGAAAAAAATCCTGCCAAGATGATAATGATACTCAATGTTATATATTTTCTCTTCACAGCAAATCTCCTTTTAATTATTTCTCTTTTCAAAAGTATAGTCATCGAGTGTCTGAAAATCAATCAAGTCTTTTAATACCGCCCTAAAATTCTTAGGTTTTCCGATTTCTCCTGAAGTTTTTTCATAACACCTGCAAGTTCAGGGCTTTCAATATCAGCTTCAAGATCTACATAGAACATGTATTCCCATGGTTTTCCAAGCATGGGGCGGGATTCTAATTTAACAAGATTGATCTGATATTCTGAAAATATTTTCATCACTTCAAATAAGGCGCCAGGCTTATTTCCAGTGGAAAAAATGATGGATGTTTTGTTCACTTTTTTATGGCCTTTAACTTCTTTGGCAATAATAGCAAACCTTGTGTAATTTCTTGGGTTGTCTTCAATAGATTGTTCAAGAATATTCATATTAAAAATTTTTGCTGCCATGGTTGATCCGATGGCAGCAGCATGTTTGTCCTTGGAATCTTTGACATACCTTACTGCACTGGATGTGGCCTTTACAGGGATCTGTTCAATATCAGGATATTGATCCAGATAATTTTTACATTGGGAAAATGCCGGTGGTGGTGCAAGAATTTTTGTAATATCATTCTTTAAAACATTTTCATGGGCAATTAAAGCATGTTGAATCCGTATGGTAATCTCTCCGATAATTTTGAGATCATATTCCTGGAGCAGATCAAAATTCTCATGGATGGACCCGGAAAGAGAATTTTCCAACGGGATAACTCCATACTGGCAACTCCCGGTTTGAACAGCATGAAAAATATCTTTAAATGTTTTCATGGGAACGGGTGTGATTTCTTCACCAAAATAGCCCAGGCTTGCCTTGTGGCTGTAAGCCCCATATTCACCAATAAAAGCGGCTGTTTTTGAATCTTTGGCTTCCATATTATTGATCATTTCTGATTTTTTCAAATAATCAAAATCAAGCTGTTTGCCAACAACGGGTGCAATCACGTAAATATCCCGGGTCAGTTGGCCGAATTGCTCGGGATAAAGACTCTGGGGCCCGTCTGAAAGCGCCTGGTCCGGGTTATTATGTACCTCAATCATGAGGGCATCCGCCCCTGCTGCTACGGCTGCCCTTGCCATGGGACTTACTTTTTCCCTCATGCCGGTTGCATGGCTTGGATCAATGATAATAGGCAGATGTGTCAATTTTTTTAATACCGGGATCGCTGAAAGATCCAATGTATTTCTTGTATAGGGTTCAAAGGTTCTGATACCCCTTTCACAAAGAATAACATTATTGTTTCCCTCTGCCATAATATATTCTGCAGACATCAACCACTCTAAAATAGTAGCGGCAAGTCCCCTTTTCAACACAACGGGTAATCCCATGCGGCCGACACATTTTAAAAGCTCAAAATTCTGCATATTCCGGGCACCGATCTGAACCACATCAACATATTTTTTCATCAGATCTGCCTGAGAGACAGATGTAATTTCCGTGACCACTCCAAGCCCTGTCTTTTCCCTGACATCAGCAAGAATTTTAAGCCCTTCTTCTTCCAGTCCCTGAAATGAGTATGGTGAAGATCTGGGTTTATATGCGCCGCCACGGAACAGGACAGCACCATATTTTTTTACCTCTTTTGCAATTGTCATGGCCTGATCATGGCTTTCCACAGCACAAGGCCCTGCCACAATGACAATTCTATCTCCTCCCACCACAACATTGCCGATTTTCACCCTGGTATCTTCTGATTTAAACTCTCGGCTGACAAGTTTATAGGGGGCTTTAATGGTTATTGCATCGGCAATACCATCCATTTGTTTAAAATCATCCAGGCTTGTCCTGGTATTACCGATAATTCCAATTACATTCCTGCCTGCATCCATGATCTCACGTGTAATACACCCTTCATCGGAAAGCATATTTTTAATTTTGTTTTTCTGGGTCTGGCTAATTTCGTTTTCAAGTACAAGAATCATTAATTTTCTCCCTGACAAAAATAATTTAAAACCGTTTAAAATAAAAAAGGCTCTGGAAAAATTTCCCAGAGCCTTAAAACCTAAAAACCCCGGGTGCTTTTCATGTCCACCCGGGGTTTTATTTAACTAAAAAATAAAACGTCACATCGGATGAACGTTTCTAAAAAAGAAACGTCCAAAATTAAATATGCTTATGTGTTTTATTTTATTCATTTTTTATCCAAAATATTCGCGTACCCTACAGATTCTTTCAACCCTTGTCAATGAGAAAAATAAA
>CALGRI010000482.1 GCA_937880875.1 uncultured Pseudomonadota bacterium | reverse complement strand
TGCGAAATGGATTCAAACATTTTTTTGACTTGTACGTCATGGACTACGTTGGCATTGGATACAATGGCTTTTCTGCCTTTGGATATAATTTCCCTGGCTGTTTGTTGTGCCTTCTCAATTGAAACGTCATTGACAACAATATCAGCCCCCATGTCAGCCAGCAGCAGTGCAATAGATTTGCCGATACCGCCGCCTGATCCGGTTATAAGAGCTTTTTTCCCTGTGAAATCCATTTGGTATTCTCCTTTCTATATGATTTGCCTGATAAAATTATTTATATCATTTCAATGGCACACGCCATTGCCACACCACCGCCACCACAGAGGGTTGCAAGACCCAGGCCTTTATTCTGGTGCTTCAGGGCATGTAAAAGGGTAACGATCAACCTGGCCCCTGTCGCCCCCACGGGATGTCCAAGACCAATGCCTGATCCGTTCACATTGGTTTTGCTTCGATCCAGGCCAAGTTCCCTTTCACAGGCTATGTATTGGGCGGCAAAGGCCTCATTTACTTCCACCAGATCAAAATCAGAAATTTTCAACCCGCTTTTTTCCATGAGCTGATTTACAGCAGGCACGGGTGAAAGTCCCATGATGGAAGGATGACACCCCCCTTTCCCAACAGCCTTGATCTGGGCCAGGGGTACAAGTCCAAGTTCTTTTGCCCTGTCGGCGGACATCAGCATCAAAGCGGCTGATCCATCATTGATGCCGGAAGAATTGCCGGCAGTTACCTTGCCTGTTTTTGGAACAAATGCAGGGGGCATTTTTTCCAATTGTCCCAGGGTCAGTCCGGGTCTGAAATGTTCATCCTTGTCAAATGGGATGGGATCTTTTTTCCGCTGGGAAATCATTATGGGAACAATTTCTTCGGCAAAATCTTCATTATTTGTTGCTCTTTCCACGTTATTGTTGCTTCGTAACGCCACCTCGTCCATTTCAGCCCTGCTGATATCCTTGTACTGGGCAACAAATTCAGCTGTATGTCCCATGATATATGGTTTGCCGACAAAATAACTCAATGGTGCCTGGGTGGAGTCAACAGGTCCTGTCTCGGGATGGGGAACAATATGTGATCCGCAGTGGAGCCCCTGGATCATGGCATCTCCAAACACCTGATCCTGCAGTCGGCATCCCCACCTGGCTTTTTCCACGATGTAGGGAACCCCTGACATATGCTCTACCCCGCCGGCTAGAACTACATCTGACATGCCGGCCTGGATCATTGCCATACCTGAAATGACAGCTTCCATACCGGATATGCAGACCCGATTAACGGTCACGGCCGGTATGCTGTCCGGGAGTTCTGCAAGCAATGCCCCCACACGCGCCACATTGCATGAATTAGCCGGTTCCATGCAGTTACCATAACGGATATCATCAATAATCACGGGATCAATACCAGATCTTTTAACGGCTTCTTTCATGGTTATGCTGGCAAGCTGCGCAGCACTGCTGTCCTTCAGGCTACCGCCAAAAGCACCGATGGCTGTTCGGCAGGCCGATACGATTACAATATCTTTCACAATTTATTCCTTTGTTTTTAAGTATTTGTTGATGTTTTATATTTTGGAGCCCCCCTTGTTTATGGGGGAAAACTACCGCTTTTAACAAAAAATGTGTTAATGACATTAAGGTTATAATTTTCAAGATGAGAAATCAACATTTTAATTTATAAGTGCTTGATATATCAATACTCTGAGCTCACGCCGGATGGGATAGGCGCTGGATGGCATCAACTGGGTTAGAAAAATGACTATCATGTCTTCAACAGGATCTATCCAAAAGGCCGTACTTGCAGCCCCACCCCATGCATATTCGCCGGGAGACCCAATTATGCAAGCCTTTGCAGGATTAAGCATCACTGAAAAACCTAGACCGAACCCAATGCCTTCAAAGGTGGTTTCATTAAAGTTAGGCTGACCCATATCTGCAAGATCTCCAGGCAAATGGTTGCAGGTCATGAATTCCACAGTTTTGCGACCCAATAGTCGTACGCCGTCAAATTCTCCTTTACCCCGTAACAATTGTGTAAACCTGAAGTAATCACTCAGGGTGGAAACCAATCCCCCGCCTCCTGAAAAGGTTTCAACAGAATCGATCCGACAGCTTGTTTGACTATCTTCATTTAAAGCCAATGGGTTTTCATCGGTCAGTTCATAAAGAGAGACAAAACGGTCTATCGTATTTTTGGGTATGGTAAATCCGGTATCAGGCATATTAAGTGGTTCAAAGATCTGTTGTTGCAGGAACCGGTCATAGGAAAGTCCTGACCAAATTTCCACCAGACGGCCAAGAACATCTGTGGACACGCCATAATTCCAGCGCGAACCAGGATTAAATTCAAGCGGCAATTTTGCCAGGCGGGAGGTCACCTGTTCAAGGGGCCCGTCATGGGGATTAAAATCAGTGCGGTTTTGTCTATATAGTTTTGCAACTACGTCTGTGTTGAAAGAGCCATAGGTCAATCCTGATGTATGGGTTAAAAGGTGTTGAATGGTTATGGGGGTTTGTGCAGGTTGAGTTTTCATGTCTTCTCCAGACCCTGATACATAGACCTGCATATCTTTGAAATCGGGTATAAACTTGGCGACCGGGTCATCTAGCTGGAAAAGCCCTTGCTCATACAGCATCATAACAGCTACAGATGTGATGGGTTTTGTCATGGAGTAAAACCGCAGGATAGAATCGATACTCAACGGTTTTTTTGATTCAATATCTCCAAATCCAAGCGATTCACAAAATACCACCTGTCCCTTGCGGGCAACAAGGGTCGTGGCCCCAGGAAGTTTACCTTCATCCAGATATTTTTGCATCCAGGGACGAATTCGTTTCAATCGCTTTGAGCAGAGGCCTAAAGATTCTGGATTTGAGATTATTTTCATATCAGTTTCTCCTTTAAACAAATGATCTTGAATAGGGTAGCCGGTCTAATTCTGCATGGCAATAAATAACATGATTGTCACCCAGGTTTCTGCCGGGTGGCAGGCCTTTTTCACATCTGGTTTTGTCATAGACAGGGCAGCGAGGCTGAAACGCACACATGCTGCGTTCCGGAATGGGTCCGGTATCATCTTTCTTTTCAGTACTACGGGAGTCAAGTATTTGTTCCAGCCAACCATGTTTAAGTTCCGGTACGGAGGACATTAAAAGAGCTGTGTAGGGATGATACGGTGGTGAGAATACTTTTTCAATGGGGCCGTCTTCACAAATACGCCCGCTGTACAGGACGACTACCCGATCGGCAACAGAGGCGACGGTAGCCAGATCATGGCTGATGAACAAATAGGCCACATCAAGCTTTTTTTTTAAATCGCCAAGCAAATCAAGAACAGATGTGGCAACAATGGTATCAAGGGCAGACAATACTTCATCACAAAGAATGATACTGGGATTCACTCCAAATGCCCTGGCCAGGGAAACCCTTTGTTTTTCACCCCCGGATAATTCTGGCGGATACCTGTATGCATAGTCTGAAGGTAATTCCACCATGGACAATAATTCTTTTACTCGTTCATGCTTTTTTTGACCCGACAATCCAAAATATAATTCCAAGGGCCTGCCAATGGCTTCTAAAACCGGCTGCCGGGGGTTTAAGGTTGTATCCGGGCTTTGGCAGACCATCTGGACCAGGCGCAGATGTTCAAGGGAACGTTTTTTAACCTTTGGTGATAAAGGTGTGCCCTCGTACAGCACCTCACCCGATAGCTGGGAAAGCAGTCCTGTCATTACTCTTGCAATGGTGCTCTTACCACTACCGGATTCACCGACCAAAGCCACAACCTCTCCTGGATAAACAGAAAGATTGATGCCATGCAAAATGTGGTGATTTTCTGTCAAAGGTTTTAGCCAGGAACTTCTTTTGTAACTGGCATAAATATTTTTTAGCTCAATCAAAGGTTCATTTTTTGGGGGCAGGATATCTTTTTTTACAAAAGATGAATCCTCCGGAACACTGCGCACAGCATTCAAGAGTGCCTTAGTATATTCCTCTTTTGGTGATTCAAGAATGTCTTCGGTTCTTGAATTTTCTACGACTTTACCATCATAAAGAACAATAATTCTGTCTGCTACCTGTGCTACAACCGATAAATCATGGGAGACATATATTGCTCCGGTTCCTTTTTTCCGGATCACATCTTTTATTGCCTTGAGTACCTCAACCTGGGTGGTCACATCCAGGGCAGTTGTCGGCTCATCAAATACAATAAAATCAGGCAGGCAGGCCATGGCCATGGCAGTCATAACCCGTTGCTGCTGTCCACCACTTACCTGATGGGGATATCTGTCGGCCAGTTCTTCAGGCCCTGGAAGATCTAAAAGCCCAAACAACTCCATCACTCGTTTATCCCATCCATTAGGGTTTAAGATTTCATGAACCTTTAAACTTTCTTTCACCTGTTTACCAAGTTTGATGGCAGGATTAAGGGCGGCTGATGCGCTCTGGGCCACATAGGCAATCTTTTTGCCCCTGATTTTCCGACGCTGATTTTTCCCTATAGACAATAAATCAACATCATCAAGATTCACACTGCCTCCCACAATCCGTGTGCCAGGGCGTGAGTAGGCAAGCGCTCCTAATCCAATGGTGGTCTTGCCGGCTCCTGATTCTCCGATAAGGGCCACAACTTCACCGGCCTTCACTTCCACATCAACACCGTGGACAATTGTGAACCATTCGCCGGAAGGTTTCTGGGCTTCAACGACCAGGCCTTTTATTGATAATTTTTTACTCATTTTTTCATCTCTTCAGGAATTTGTTTTCCGGTCTGGGCACCCATCCAGTCTACAATTAGATTGATTCCAACAGTGATCAGACTGATGGCAAGGGCCGGCATTAAAGCGGCCCAGGAACCATAGTGAAGCCCTGCCAGATTTTCTTTTACCATCATACCCCAATCCGCCCTGGGGGGTTGAATACCAAGTCCTAAAAAACTTAAACCGCTTAAAAAAAGGACAGAGTAAGTAAACCTCAATCCAAATTCAGCAGCCAGGGGCCGGATAGAGTTGGGCCAAATCTCTCTTCTCAACACTGAAAAAAGACTTTCCCCCCGGGCTCTTGACACCTCTACAAAATTGTTTAAAGCAATCTCCATGGCGATGGCCCGGCTGATTCTGGCCACCCTTGGCGCATGGGTAATGCCCACAGTGCACACCAGAATTGTTATTGAGCTTCCCAGACCTGCAATAACTACAAGGGCAAGCAGCATCGGTGGAAAAGAAATCATGACATCCACCACCCTGGAGATCAAATCATCTGCCCAACCCCCCATCTCGGCAGCAGAAAATCCCATGACAATGCCGATAATAAATCCGATCAAGGTCGCTATAAAGGCAAGGCCGATGGTTGTGCGGGCACCATAAAGCATGCGCGAAAGCAAATCCCTGCCCAGGACATCAGTTCCCAATAGCCCTCCGGTTCCAATGGATGAAAAAATCTCATCACTCATCAATGCATTGGGCGGGAAAGGTGCCAGCATGGGTCCGAATAAGACCACAAACAGGTTCAAGGCCAGTATTAATATGCCAATTTTTGCTGTCATGTCCAGGGCCGGTCCAGCCCGATGTTTTTTACTTTGTTTCATCTGATCCTCGGTTTTGTCCGATTTTAAATTTTATCTGGTTCTAAGTCTAGGGTTTGTTATGATTGTCAGCATATCAGCAATCAGATTCAGTCCTACATAAACCGCACAGAAAACCATGGTCACGGCCTGGACCAACGGGATGTCCCGGTTTGCAACAGAATCGGTGAGCAGTCTGCCTAAACCCGGATATGAAAAAATGGCCTCCACCAGAACAACACCACTGACTAGATATCCCAGGTTTAGGGCTATCACGTTGATGACGGGTCCCAGAGAATTGGGAAGGGCATGGAAAAGGATGATTTGGGCCTTGGGAACGCCTTTTAACAGGGCCATTTCCACAAAGGGGGCCCTTAAAACATCCAGGACTGCAGCTCTCGTCATCCTGACCATATGGGCAAGAATGGCAATCGTCAGAGTGATCACCGGCAAGGTCAAGGCCCTTATTATCTGATCTATTGAACTAAACTGAGATGAATAGACAACTGCAGGAAAGATATGCCAGGTTACGGCAAAGAGTAGAATCAATGCGGCACCGGTAAAATATTCCGGCAAAGAAATCAGGATGAGCGAAACAATCGAAATGCTCCGGTCCAGGATTCCTTCAGGATAAATCACCGACAATAGCCCCAGCAAAAGGGCCAAAGGTACGGATATCAAAGCGGTTATCCCGGCCAGCAAAAAAGTATTAAAAACTCTGTCATCCATGATGGATCGTATGGGCCTGTTTGTGGCAATGGATTCTCCCATATTTCCCTGGGCCAATTTTGTAATCCATTTTATATAGCGCCCAAGGGCTGGTTTATCGAGGCCCATCTGTTCCCGAAGGGCCTCGACGGTTTCCTTTGTTGCTCCCTGGCCAAGGACGGCGGTTGCCACATCTCCGGGTAATAGCTCTGTACCCGCAAAAACAAGAATAGAAACCACCCAGAGCGTTCCAATACCCAATGCCAGTCGCTTGGCCAGAAATACAAACATTATGCGATCCAGGCCTTTTCAGAAAATTTGTAGGCATCCATGGGCCCCATGGGATGTGTTTCTACTCCTTGGATATTTGCAGAACGGGCATCCAGGAATTTATCAAATACCGGGATAATCACTCCCCCATCTTCGTGGATCATTTTCTGCATCTCACCAAAAAGTTGTTTTCGTTTATCGAAATCCACTGTTTTACGGGATTCAATCAGCAGTTTGTCAAAAGCAGGCCGTTTCCAGAATGTTTCGTTCCAGGGCGCATCGGAACTATAAACCAGAGACATCATCATGTTGGCTGTCGGACGCATGAGCCAGGCTGACATACAAAAAGGTTTTTTCATCCATACTGCTTCCCAGTATCCATCAGCTGGAGCTTTGGTCACCTTGATGTTAACACCGGCTTTGGCTGCCATCTGTTTGTAAACAATTGCTCCATTTACAGATGCTTCACCCCCCACCCCTTCAGAACAGATTAATTCAAAAACATGATCTTGAGCACCTGCTTTTTTTAGCAGGAACTTGGCCTTGTCAGGATCATACTGGCGGATAGGAAGGTCGTCATTATACATGGGATCCACAGGAGAAATGGGATGATCATTACCCACAATGCCGAATC
Source organism: uncultured Pseudomonadota bacterium (assembly GCA_937880875.1). Taxonomy (GTDB): domain Bacteria; phylum Desulfobacterota; class Desulfobacteria; order Desulfobacterales; family Desulfobacteraceae; genus Desulfobacula. The sequence goes on along the minus strand of CALGRI010000482.1, from coordinate 4,776 downwards.
CTGAATACGCTTTCTTGATATATTCTTCCCTGTCCACAAGATATTTGAGAGCCAGCCGGACATTGGCATCTTTGTAAACCCCGGCAGTAGTGATCATACTCATTGGGTTATGGGCACCTGCCGGTACCACTTCCACGTTTATATTAGGATTTGCTTTGACCTTGCTGTACATTTTCTGATTTATGTCTTCAACCAGTTGAACTTCGCCGGTCATAAGCGCACTAGTTCTGGCCACTGCATCGGGTATACTGAAGGTATCAACCCGATCCAGATAGGGCAGCCCGCTTTTCCAATAATTGGGATTTTTCACGGCAATCATGTGCATGCCTGCCTTGAATTCCTTTAATGTAAAAGGACCGGTTCCGTTTGGTTTGTCAAAATCAGTATGGCCGTCGGCAACAATGAGCATTCTGTATTCTCCCATGATCATGGGAAAATCCACGCTAGGTTCGGAAAGCTTTATTTTCACCACATGATCACCATCAGCTTTCATTTCAAGCACACTGTCAAGGTAGGGTTTACCCGGAGATCCTGTTTTAGGATCCTTGACCCGATTCAGGGTGTAGATGACATCCTTGGATGTAAAGGCTTTGCCATTATGGAAGTTTATACCTTTTCTCAACTTGAAGGTCCATTCCGAAGCATCGGCATTTGGCTCCCAGGATTCGGCAAGCTCAGGTTCCGGCAGAAGTTTGGAGTTGATACCAATTAAATTATTATAAAGCTGGTATCCCCGGGCGTAGTCAAGGGGTTTTTTGAATTTTGCAGGATCAAGGGTTTCAGCAGCACTTGCCATCATGAAAGCTGCCTTGATATGCCCTCCATTTTTTGGAGTTGCTGCAAATACATTTTGGCCAGTGCCGGATAATAAAAGATCGATTGCCGAGAAGGAAAGTCCTAATGCAAGCATCTTTTTTACAAAGCTACGTCTAGAAATTCCTCCGTTTTTCATTTCTTTAATAATTTCTTCCATGTTTGCCATTGTGACGTCTCCTTTTTATTTAGGTTGATATCATACAAAAACTAAAAGTAAATTTAGTTTACTAAGAAAACTAGTTTTCAAGTTCGCCAAGAAGATTTGGACGGCTACCCGCCTGATAATATTTTATTAGTATTCAATCTTTTTTATGTAATCCGGTTTCAATTATCAATAGGGAGTATCCCCCTTTTTTATGGGGAAAGCTCCTACTTTTAAACAATGGAAACATAAAATGGGGTGGTTGACCTTGAGAACTGCTATATGGGAAAAGCGTGACGTATATATACGATCATCAAGTTTATAGGATTAACTATCCCAGAGCTCGGGATTGACGATGCCGATTTTAATAGCATATTTTAGCATCTCCAGCCTGCCGTGGGTGCCCAGCTTGGCGGATATACTGCTCCGATGCTTTTCAATCGTCTTGGGGCTGACACACAGGATATCAGCAATTTCCTTTGTTGAACTTCCCTGAACAACCAGGCGGAAAACCTGCTGTTCTCTTTCCGAAAGAAGGTCATATCCTCTGGTGGCGGGTTCAGCTTGCTTTGTTTTTAGATATGAATCAATTACGTTTGCTTTTATTTTTGAGCTTAAAAAATACTCTTTTTTGTGTGCTGCTCGAATGGCATCAACAATATCTGTGCTGGGAGATGCTTTCAGGACATATCCCAAAGCGCCTGATTTTAAAACCTGGTGCACATAACTTTCATTGGCATGCATGGACAATATGACAATCTGGCTTTCAGGTGCCGACTCCTTGATAAGCCCTATGGCCTCAAGCCCATTTAAATTCGGCATGGCTATATCCAAAAGAACAACATGGGGGCTAAGATCTTTAACTTTTTCAAGGGCCTGCATTCCATCAATTGCCTCGCCAACAACTTCGATATTTGCTTCTTTCTTTAATAGCTGTTGAATACCATCCCGGACTATGGCGTGATCATCTGCAATGAGGACTTTTATTTTATCCATTTATAACCCCTTTAGTTTGGTCATACACTAGCTCATCGGAAGTTCAATCCTTATGGTTGTACCCGTATTTAAAATTGATTTTATTTTAATAGTTCCTTTTAAAGAAGCAACCCTTTCTTTCATGGAAAGCAATCCAATCCCCTTTGATAAACCTTCCTGGGGCATCCCATTATCTTCCTGTTTAAATCCGGCACCATTATCCTGAATCATAAAAAAAACTTTTGGGTGGCTGCCTGTCAGTTTAACATCCACGCGATCAGCATTGGAATGCTTTGTAATATTATTCAGGCCTTCCTGTAAAATCCTGTAGATGACTATTTCCACTTCCGGCGGCAGTCTGCGTTTAAATCCAATAGCCTGGAAATCAATTTTAATGTTTTTAACACTATTATTAAAATTTTTGATATACCATTCCAAAGTCGGTACCAGTCCCAGATGATCCAGCAAATCCGGTCTTAGCCTTGTTGTAGTGTTTCTTATTTTTTCAGCCAGTTTCTGGATCTGTTCCATAATCTTGTTGTAAAATTGATTTGGGCCGTCCAGATAATCAGGTATGGCTTTTTTTAGAGATTCCATGTCAAATTGCAATAATGTCAGGGCCTGTCCGAATTCATCATGGAGGTCAGATGCAAGGGATCTTCTTTCTTCTTCGATCCCTTCAATCAATTTTCTTGAAAGCATCTGGATCTCTTCCTGGGCTTTTTTTTCTTTTGAGATGTCTATGAAATTACCTACTGCCGCCGGGATACCCATATAAGGAGCATGTGAGCATCTCATTTCCACCCAGATTATGGATCCATCCTTTCTGATCATTCTAAAGGAATACTGCCGGGGATGAAATTTTTTTTGCTCTCTTTGGAGTCCTCGATTTTTAACAAGCTCACGGTCTTCAGGGGCCACGATTTCCCAAAACCTTCGTCCGATAATCTCATCAGCCCTTTCATACCCCAGAATTTTCACAAGCCGCTTATTCACATAGCTGAAATAGCCTCCGTTTTGAAACATATAAATACCTGCCAATGAGTTGTCCAGTATGGCTTTATATTTTTCTTCGGATTCCTTGATTTTTTTTTGGGTCTCAATTTCATCTGTCATGTCGGATACAAATCCTTCATATCCGTTCAGTTTACTGGTAACAGTTGTTCTCAAAGCACCGGTAAGATTTACGAACAGGAGAGCCCCGTCTTTTTTTTTCATCTGCGTGGTAAACTCAGCCATTACGCCATGGCGATGAATTTTTTCCTCATAGGTTTTAAAATCATTTATATCCTTGAAAAAAAAGTCCTGAAATTTTTTCCCGATAATCTCCTTTGCAGAATCATAACCCATCAATTCCACCCCAGCTTGATTTACATTTAGAAAATTCCATTTCCGGTCTATCACATAAATCATAATGGGAGATTTTTCAAATAGGTGCCTATACTCGTATCCTCTATTTTTAACTTTTGTCAGTTCTTTTTCAAGTCTTTCTATCTTTGTTTCCAGGGCTCTTAGGTCTTTTAGATTTTCCATATTTGTGTTTATTTAACTTGGAAACATTGAGTCGTCAATATCCACAGCAACGCTGCTGGTGTTCATTAACGCATTAAATCTGCCAAGGGTTATGGGAAGTTGTGTTTCCACATAAAACTGCAATGATTTAATTATTCCTTCATAGAAAGATTTATCTTTCTTTTTTGCCTTCTCAAGTTTTTGGGCTGCAATGGTGGCTCTCCATAGCAGCATCCATGCCATGGTTATATCCCCGGTTGCATCCTGGAAAGGGTGGGCATTGGCAAATGCAGTCAATACTTTTTCAGACATGGCCGTCTGACCCATGTGAATGGCGACTTCTGCCAGCTTGTTAATGGCTTCTTCAACTTTGTCAGCCTGTTTTTCAAGCATGGGCAAGGCTTTTGCAACAGCAATGGTTTTTTGCATTTCTTCAAACAGATCCATGATGGGTTTGCCCTTATTTAAGCCAAGTTTTCTTCCAAGAAGATCCATGGCCTGGATACCGTTTGTGCCTTCATAAATCATTGTAATCCTGCAATCCCTTAAGAGCTGGGCCATTGGATATTCTTCAATGAATCCATAACCGCCATATACCTGCATGCCCTGGCTGCAGACCTCAAAAGATCGGTCTGTAACATATCCTTTTGCAATGGGGGTCAATACTTCGACAAATCCCTGATATCTATCTTTTTCTTCCTGGCTGGGTGTGTGCCGGGCCATGTCAGCGCAATACATAACAAAATAAAGAATCGACCTCATCCCTTCAACAGATACCTTCATCATCATCAACTGCCTTCTTACATCAGGGTGCCTGATGATGGGTACGGATTTGGCATCTGGATTCATGAATTCAAGGAGATCTTTGCCTTGTATCCTGTTTTTTGCATAATCAAGGGCATACATATAAGCGGCTGTGGCACAGGCAAATCCCTGGAATCCCACAAGACACCTTGCTTCGTTCATCATCAGAAACATGGCTTTCATGCCTTTGTTTTCCTCGCCAAGAAGGGTGCCGATGCAATTGCCCTTGGAACCAAGAGACAGTGAACAGGTACTGTTCCCGTGGATGCCCAGTTTATGTTCCAGCCCTGTACAGATTACATCATTGAATTCGCCCAGTTTTCCATCTTCTTTTACACGGTATTTTGGAACAAGAAAAAGAGAAATTCCTTTTGTGCCTTCTGGCGCACCTTCTATCCTTGCAAGAACAGGGTGGATAATATTTTCTGCCAGGTCATGGTCACCGCCTGAAATAAATATTTTTTCACCAGTGATGGTAAATGTGCCGTCATCATTTTTAACAGCTTTGGTGGTCAGTGCGCCAACAT
>CALGRI010000481.1 GCA_937880875.1 uncultured Pseudomonadota bacterium | reverse complement strand
CAATACCAATTAACACCCCGATAATGGCAAATACCATATCGGTCTGTGTTTCAGCGCCTGTCCGGTAATTAATGACCTCAAACATATAGATCCAGTATCCGATGGAGACAAGGGAAAGGATTATGAGGGTATAATCCACTACCCGCATAATCCTGGTTTTGGATTTGTACAATAAGAAGACTAAAACATAGGTTATAATGACATAAACTCCCCTGTGATACTGGGTTGCCATAGGCTGAATGATCGCAGCATAGGAGTAAAAAACGACCAGGATCACTGAGCATGCATCAAATACGATTTGCTCAAATCTATTTAGCTTTTCGTACACGGTTTGCCTTCCTGTTTTTGTAAGTCTCTGGAAACAGGTTTCAAATCTGTCCCCAATGATTCGGTTACCGGTTAGAGGATACGGGTTTTCTTGAATTAAAAACCCGTATCTTTAATAATTAATACTCTTAAAACTAAGGTGTGTCTATTTTAAAATACCTTTATCTTTCCAGAATTTTTCAGCACCTGGATGGAAAGGCGTTACAACACCGTCAGCACCGGTTGCAAGGGCCATCTTCTTAAATGTTTTTTTCGCAGCATGCATATGGGCCAGTCCCTCATCTGTATAAATCAAGGAAAGTATTTTATATACATCATCTGCAGACACTTTTGAATTGGCTACCCAAAGGGCTGAGTCCTGAAAAGAAGGAGAGTCATAATCTACGCCTTTATAGGTCCCTGCAGGGACAGACAATTTTGCAAAGTATGGATATTTCTTATAAAATCCGCCGGCTGTGGCATCTGCATCAAGGTTTACAAGGGCTATATCATTGGTCTGTGCCGCCATGATGACAGCACCGCTCGGAAAAGCTGTAAACAGCCAGAAAGCATCCAGTTGGTTGTTACCAAATGCCTGTGCTGCATCATTGTAGCCCATTGCATTTCTTTCGATTTTATCCCAGACACCCATGTGACTGAAAAAAAGCTCACAGTTTGCAAATGCTCCAGAACCGGCATTACCAACACCTACTTTTTTGCCGACCAGATCTTTTACACTTTTAATTCCGGAATCTGCACGGACAATAAGCTGACCCGGTGCTCCATAGAGCCATGCAACCGCTAGAACATCTTCATATTTTTTAGTGTCATTTTTCATCATACCATTTCGACCTAGATAAACATGACCAGAATAAACAACACTAAACTGCTGTTTGCCATCATTTGTTTTTCTAAGGTTTTCCACGGAACCTGCTGAAGACTGTGCCTGAACTTTAAACTCGGCAGCATCTTTTACAGGGCCATACACCTGGATTGCATTCGCAACCACCTGAAATGTTCCACCTGCAGGGCCGCCACCAAATACGAGTCTTTCCTTTGCAAAGGCTGTCTGGCAAAATGCCATGGTGAGCACAGCAATAAACCCCATAATCAATAATTGTTTACTTTTCATACGATTCTCCTCTTTATATTAATATTAAAACATAAACTGCCTTTTTTGACCGGTTACAAGATTAGCAAACAAGGAGTCAATGAATCAATTGGAGGATTTCTGATAATGGCGTAGGTAAATTTCTTACAAAACCAATCACAAGGTAAGAATCTGATCCACCGTGGAAAGGATATGGGAAAACCTCTGGCCGTTTTTAGATTTTTTTTTATAAAACTTCAGGCATTTTTTTACAATCTCTAACACCTCATCATGGGAGTGAAGTTCCGGAACTTCCATGGCAAGCCTGGGATGACGTCCCAATCTTCCGCCAAGCATCACCCGAAAACCTTTTTCTTTTTCCCCAATGGTTCCAGTGGGACATGCCTTTATGCACTTAGCACACATGAGGCATTGGCCATAATCAATCAAAGGTGTTTCTTTTTCTTCATCCAGTGTAACAGCGTTTTCATCACAACCCTCCACGCAGGAGCTGCAAAGGGTGCAGGCTTCATCGAAAATCCCGGGAAGAACCGATCCAATGATACCGATATCCACGATCTGGGGCCTTGAGCAGGCATTAGGGCAATCAGAAAGAGCGACCCTGAACTCATGATGAAATTTTAGATCCCCCTTTACATTCTCTT
>CALGRI010000480.1 GCA_937880875.1 uncultured Pseudomonadota bacterium | reverse complement strand
GGGCTTTGCTGTCAATATTGATTGCCACGATAAATTCACTGTTTTTAATCCCCACACTAAAAACACCTGTACCGGAAACACCCGCTGCAATACAGAGCTTTGGAGATATAATCAATCCTGATGCGCCGATCAATCGATTCATATCAATCCAGGCATTCATCACCACGGGACGACTGGCACCAAATTCCGCACCAATGGTGTTTGCAATGCCCTGCAAAACATCCACTGTTTCTTTGTTGTTTGCTCCCTGACCGACCACGAGCACCAGATCTGCATCCGGAAGTCCTGTTTTTGGCTGATCCAAAATGGTAAGACTCTCTTTTACCCACCAGGGTTGAGTCTGATTCAATATGATAGTTTCCATTTTCAAACGTTCACACGGGATCATCTTCACCGGACGGCAGGGTTGTTTTGCCACGGACAGGCAATAGGGAGAAGAATCTAAAACAAGTCGTGCCGTTAGATTGTTTCCATACGCGGGTTTTATCACCTCAAGCCTAGCCGATGTCAAATTGCAGTCCTGGACCTTCAGACAGGAACTGCCATTCAGGCGATATGCTAAACGAGTTGCCAGCTCTTCGCCTAATCCATCACTGCTGAACATTAACAAATCCATTGGATATTGACCCATTAAATGGTCCAGCAATTGGAGATAAGATTCCGGCAAATGACCATATTCCACCTTTATCAGTTTAATAACCGACAAAGGACAGGAGATTTCAGGTAAGAATTCGGGTTGTTGATCATGGTAAAACAGCCACAGCTCTAAACGGGAAAACCTTGTCCCCATATTGTTCAGCATTGCGTTGATTTCATGGATCTGCTGTTGTAATGAAGTGATGTCAAAAGATAGCACAATTGCAGCTTTCATAACGACAGCCTCTCTTTGAGGTATCGGTCATAAAGGCGTTGTGCCTGTTCCTGGGCAGTTTTGCCTTCCAGAAAAACACAGGATTTTCCTGGCTTTTGCCGGTGTAAATCCATAAGGGTTTTGTCTTGGTTGAGCAAGGCATCATTATCAAGACCCAGGTCACTGCCGGACACAATGGTCAATGACTTTTTTTTAGCATTTAATTTCTGTTTCAGGGTTGGGACGCGCAGATAGGGAGAATCCAGGGAATTGCCCATGATCAACACCATGGGCAATTTGACCATTTGCTTCAAAATTGCCCCATCAATCCGGCTTTTAACTTTCAGACAGTCAGAGGCTTCTGCCATAACCACATCAATTACCTCTCGAATGCAGGGCCATCCCAATTGTTCGGCAACAAGGAATCCGGTTTGGCCATTATCTCCTTCCCCCCCCTGCATGCCCAGGACCACGAGCTTTTGACCCTCTTGTTTAATGTACCTTGAAATCAAATGTGAGATCACTAAGGGATTAAACCTCAGGTCCAGCCTGTTGTTACAACAAATTCGCACGGCATGGTCGTAACCAACGGCCATTAAATGTTTGAGAAAAAGGTCACCTTGTCCATCATCCACTGTTAACGCTGTGAGCTCTACAGTATCTGATCCGTTTTCCAATTGTCGGGAAAGCTTTAAAACCGTTTCCAAAGCACTTTCGTCAAAACAATTGAAAACGCGTCTGACAAAACTCATATCAACAAAGTGACGTTCATCCCATTCCCAATCTTTATGGGACAACCGGTCGTAATCTGCTATAATTTTAAAACAGACCGCAATTTTCATTATTCCACCGGATAAATAGTCCCTGTGTTCATGATACCATTGGGATCAAACTGATCCTTCAGCCCTTTTAAAATATAATATGCAGAGCCATGTTCCTGTTTGGTCCAGGGAGTCCGGTATTTACCGATACCGTGATGGTGCACCATTGAACCGCCGGCCTTCAGGGTTTCTTCCACGATCAAGGCATTTAAAGCGATATGGTACTTGTTGATTTCTTCCTCGGGTTTACAGTCCTTTACATCGTAGTCATAAACAAAGTACAGATTGGTTCCGGTCTGATAACTATGGGAAGAATGGCCACCCAGCATGGTCAAATCGTCCATATGGGGATAGTCCTCCCGGATCCGTTTGATGGCGTTTTCATAAATGGTGTTGATACAGTCCCAGTTGCCCGATACTTCCGTGGTGAATCCGATGTGAAGGTTTTTTCGGATGAGTTCACGCTCTTCAGCAATTTTTTCCGGTCCCCAGTTTAAATGGTTAAACCAGTTCTCAATGAGCCTGCTGTCAATTTTCCGGCATTCTTCATGTTTTTCAACAATCTGTGCAATACCCTGGGCCGTGGCGCGGGCCAGGTGCTTATTGCCTTCTGCCATGAACATCAGAACACATTTATCTGCAGCAAACTGGTCAAAGCTGTGCTGGACGCCATCTTCCGCATCATAGAGGCGCGCAACCGAAGGGCGATACCCTTCCACCATGACTTCCCGCAAAATCTCAAACCCCGTTGTCATGTCATCCAATGCCCAGGCAAGAAACTGATTGTTTTCAGGAAAGTATTTGTAAATTTTAACGGTGACTTCGGTGATAAAGCAGAGTGCGCCTTCATTGCCGATAATCACGTGGCGGATGTCCGGACCGCATGATCTGCGCGGAACATTCTTAATCCGGGTGATCTCACCATTGGGAAATACCGCTTCCAGACCGATGACCATATCTTCGATGGCGCCATAGAGAGTGGAAAACTGACCAATGCTGCGGGTTGCAACCAATCCGCCCATGTGGGCCAGCGGTTTGGACTGCGGGGAATGACCCGTGGTAAAGCCCTGCTCCCGGAGCCGGTCTTCCAGGTCGCCAAGACACACACCGCATTGGGCCGTTGCCATCATATTTGTCTCATCAATCTTAATGATTTGATTCATTTGCGAACCATCAAGAACCACTGAATTTTCAACAATGGTTTCAAGCCCTCCCTCTGTGGCTGTTCCCCCGGTCTTGGCAACAGAGTTGATTTTATTTTCGTTCAAGAATTTCAATACATCAGAAACCTGCTTTGTGTCTGCCAGTCTGACCACGGCCGCAGGAATCGGGGTGGTATAAACACCAAAAATCGTTTCAAACTTTTTATACCGGTCGTGACTGTTTTCCTTTAATACCTGCTCATCAGTGATCACACGTTCCTTACCAACCATATTTTTTAGATGCTCGACAATAGCTTCCCTTGTTAATGTCATGTTGATTCCTTTTAATGAGTCGTTATTCAATGCCAATAATTTTATTATTAAT
>CALGRI010000479.1 GCA_937880875.1 uncultured Pseudomonadota bacterium | reverse complement strand
GGAAGAGCATTATAACGAGGCAAGGAATCTTGGGGTTATATTTATCCGGTATGAAACCATAAGACAGCCAAAGGTTAGAAAAGAGGGCGGCCTTTTAACGATTGAGGTATTTGATCCCATTGTCCGTCGACCAGTCAGGATTACGGCGGATTACCTGGCCCTGGCAACAGGAGTCATTGCCCGTGATAATCAACATATTGCAGAATTTTTTAAGTTTAATGTAAGTTCAGATGGATTTTTCAACGGGGCTCATCCCAAACTCAAGCCTGTGGATTTATCTGTGGCAGGTCTGTTTCTTGCCGGAATATGCAACTATCCAAAACCTTTGGATGAATCCATTGAAGAAGCCAGGGCTGCGGCCTTCAGGGTATCAGCACTATTATTGCGAGAAGAGATCAAATCAGAAGCCATTAAATGTTTTGTTACTGATAATTGTGATGGTTGTGCCCTTTGCGTTGATGTCTGCCCGTTTAATGCCCTATCGATTATTAAGACGGATGGGCAAAAAGGCCAATACAATGTCAAAGTTGTAGCTGATCCGGCCCTATGCCAGGGTTGTGGTCTTTGTGCTGCGACATGTCCCAATGATGGAATTATGGTCCATGGATTTACACTGGAACAGCTTATGGCACAAGTATGTGCAGCGGTTAATGCAGAGTCAATATAAAGATACAGGATTTGAATAGACAATTAAAATGACAGAAATTGATATAAATAATTCAAGTGTTGAAGAAAGCATTATAAGGGTTGCCCCTGTTGAGTTAGGCATTGGAAGCAATAATATGCTTAAGGATTTTGTTATGTCCATGATGCCAAAAGGAGGGAACCTGAATTTTTGTTTTAATTGTGGCGCATGTTCATCCGGATGTCCGGCCAGCGGTCTTGCCGGGATGGATCCAAGAAAATTTGTGCGGATGGTTTGCCTGGGTATGGATGAAGAGATCATGGCCAATGACTGGGTATGGATGTGTACAACATGTAATCGCTGTGTCCATGCCTGCCCCATGAAGGTTGATATCTCACAACTGGTTTCTATCATTCGGAGTCAATGGCCAAAGGAAAAAAGGCCGAAAAATATTGTAGATGACTGTGAAAGATCTCTTAAAACAGATACCTCTTCTACTGCGGGAATCAGTGTTGAGGACTGGAAATTTATTGTAGAAGATGTTGTCGATGACGTAAGACAGACACAGCCGGGGTTTGAAGAGCTCAATGTTCCCATGGATGAGAAATATGCCAGGCTATTTTTAACTCAGAATTCAAGCATGCCTTTAACAGAGCCGTTGGAGATGGCTCCCTTGTGGAAAATACTGCGCCTTGCAGGCGCTGACTGGACATATGGATCTCAAGGATGGGCAGCGGAAAATTTTGGTTACTTTCTTGCCGATAATGTGGCCTGGGAAAAAATAGTTAGAAAAAAAACAGATGTTGTTGAAAAACTGGGATGCAAAGTTCTGGTAAATACCGAATGCGGCCATGATTTTCTTGCTGTTAAGCAGGGGCTTGAAAAATTTAAGATATCCCATTCATTTGAAGTTAAAAGCATCATTGAATATTATGCTGACTGGATACGCGAGGGCCGGCTGAGGGTGAATTCTGATTGGAATCTGGATCTGAAAATTAAATTTACAATTCAAGATCCCTGTCAGTTGGTGAGGAAAAGCTATGGGGATTTTATTGCCGATGAGCTAAGGTTTGTTGTGAAGGAAGCTGTGGGAGAAGAAAATTTTATTGATATGTATCCAAACCGTTCTAATAATTATTGTTGTGGTGGGGGGGGAGGTGCCATACTGTCAAATTTTAAAGAAGAAAGACTTGCCTATGGGAAGATTAAGCTTGAGCAGATCCTCGAGACCGGAGCCGCTTATTGCATTACGCCCTGCAACAATTGCCACGGTCAGATACTGGACCTGAGTCATTATTATCATGCAAGGTTTAAGACCATACATTTATGGACTATTTTATGTCTGTCAATGGGGATTCTGGGGGAAAACGAACGCAAATACCTGGGCGATGATCTGGCAATGGTCGGTCTTAAATAAAGAGAAGAAATCTTCAGGACAAATCAGTAATTGGGAAAATTGGCGGTTTGCAGTCGGGCACTATTTAATGGAATACCCAGTAATCTGTGGTTCACCAAGTCTCTGGATTTTATCTATATGAAGATTGTTGTCCACATACCTTGCCAGAATTTCAGCAGTTTTGCCGGGCAGGGGAATTATCATATAATGGTTCATAATAGCATGGGCAAACTCATGGGCAAGCATGCCTTGTATTTCAAGAACTTCCTGGGATCGTTCAAACAGGGCATCAACTATTCTGTAGAATAAGCTTCCATGCTCATACTGATATTATGTATCTTGGTCCCTAAAAAGGAATCCATACTGGAGGTGTTAAGTTTTACATTTTTAGCAACCATGTTGCCTATAAGCTTTTGCCTGTAGGCTTTTAAAAATGCAATTTTCTTTACAGCATCCTTACCAATGTCGGACAGTATTGTAAATTCAGAATCAACCAGATAAATTCTTTTTTGATAAAAAGACGCTTTGCTGTCAATTGTTGCTCCATAAATTATGTTCTGCATTTTAACGGAATCTGACCTTGACAGGTCTTCAGCAGCCCAGACATATGATGTTGCGGCCACCATCATTGCCACAGCGGCTAATATAAACCATTTTTTCATGTTGCCTCCTTCAAACCGGCTTGGTTTTTTTGGTTTTGCTTGCATGCCTTTTCGGCGAAATCCCAAACACCCTGTTATTAAAGGATAAAAGCCGATTTAACCATCCTAATCCATGTACAAATTATATCAAGAATTTTTATCAAATCAAATGTAAATACTAAAAAATATAGAGTTATTTTCAATCTGAGTGTGCGATCCAGAATCAGGACATATATGGCTGGATTCAATTATTGTGCAAGGGTTATAAGAATTATATATTAGTTCGCATATCTTTGTACGCATATTGAGCGGAATTTCACATCACGGCAGATTTCGCGGATTTCGTAAATT